>NZ_JBHJTF010000011.1:0-120948 GCF_042267565.1 Lysinibacillus sp. NPDC056232
AACTTGAAAAAGCTGCCGCCTGCAAAATACAGACAGCAGCTTCAAAAAGTTGCCTAGCTTTTTTTCAAAATGTCCTTTACAAAGGGTACACTTTATTCTGAGGTGGCCTGCTATAATCATAATTCCTTATATCATTTACGTTGTCCCAAAAATAAGAATTACGTTTGTTTAATTCTACGGGGAATTCTAAACCCTAATGCTATAGCTGCACCTAGACAGCTAGATAGACATCCTATTATCAAATAAATTGAAAGCGGTGATTCTCCAATTAGAACAGAGGCTATCCCTCCAATTACCGGAAATAAAGCTACCATGTACCCGCTTTTTGCAGCACCTATTCTTTCAACAAGCTTTAAATAAAATAGCCATGCTAAGAAAGATGCTATTAATGTTAAGTACAATAAAGCTGATATGTATGTTATGGATGTAGGAATGATGATCTTTTGCCCCTGTAACAAGACAATAATTGACATTAAAATACTTCCAACAGTAAAACCAATAGCATTCGAATAAATAGGGTCAATCTTTACTCTGGCGTTTCTCGCAGAACTTACATCACCAATAGCTGTAAGTACTGTACCTAAAAGAGCAATCAAAATGCCTTTTAGAACAGCTAAGCTAGAAAAACTACTTAAAGAAGGATAAATGAGAACACAAACACCCAACACTCCTAGTACTCCTCCAAACAAAACACGAGGATGTAGTTGCTCTTTTAAGAAAATACGAAGAGCTAGCGGCGTCAATATCACTTTTAACGAAAAGATTAATGTTACAATTGCTGCTGAACTTAATATTGTTGCGTAGTATAAACATAAGTAACTTAAAGCAAAGTTACAGACACCAAACACAATGATAAAAGGTATATCTTTACGTGCAGGCATCCCTTTTGGCTTAAGAAACAATACTAGTACAATAAATAAAAATGCAGTAATAACTAGTCGATAAGTCAAGGATAATTCCAAGCTTACTGGCGTTCCTTGAATTTTCACTGCAATAAAATTAAGTCCCCATACTATTAAACAAAATACATACATTAGATTTGTCACTTTATTTACTATACCTTCTGTCGTTCTTTAATTAACGAAATATCTAAAGAGAATATCCAGTCATTCTAGGAAAGAATTCCTCCATTTGAAATTATCGCCTAATATATAGTATCATCGCATATTATGTTTGTAAAAAGGTTTCTTTCATATCCTGCATCTATTTTGTTAGACTTCTCAAAGCAACGGAATTTATTCCAATATAATTACAGATGTGATGTTGTCGTACCTAGAAAATAATGATTCAGGATAACCCCTATTTACCTTGTCATTCATATCTTCGCCTTTATACGGGATCATGCAGGTCCATTCTACTCCAGCTACTATTAAAATGGAATAAAAATAGTCAATCAGATTTCTACGGTTGACTCTACAACATAATTCAGAAAAATATGAAAATAAAATTTACTATGTTAAAATGTAGTAGTATTAATATAGAGAAAAAATAGAAAGGAACAAAGTACAATGAATATTGAGTGCACACGATTTCGAGTGAAACAAGGTAAAACAGAAAAAGTAAATGAGTGGTTAGCTTTCTTGAATGAAAATATGGAAGATGTTCTAGTTACCCTTGAAGGCGAGAAAATGTACGTTGAAACGATTTTTCGAGAAGTGTTAAATGGAGAAGAATATTTGTATTGGTATGCTGTTCAAGGGACAGGTGGAATGGATGTCGATGAATCAGAACATTGGATAGATAAAAAACACATTGAATACTGGGATGAATGTATTGATGAAACTTTTAAACCTGTAGATTTAAAAACTGAAGTAGTGATGATTCCTGAAAAAGTACGAAATTCTATGAATTAAGCACTTTCTTACTAACGTAGAATTTAGTTTAAGAAGATTAGGACTTGCGTTTAGGACTGAACTTCCTATCTGTAAGTCCCTTTGTTTTGATTCCTAAATCCCCCCTACAAATAGCTCTGTAGCAACGATTAGTCAACCTACCTCTACTCTTGGTTCAATGCCTCTACAATAGCTTTTAACAATTCATTAAGATTGTACATACTCACTTTACTTTTGCGGTTGATACTAAATATGAAGATAGAATACGAGAAACGTTTACTTTTGAAGAATTAGATATTGATGAGAATATGCACAAAGAAGAAATTAAAAAGAAAATAGATAAAATTTTTGAATCTTGGGTTATTTCTAAGCTCAATATTTCCTACAGTATCATAGTAGACATGGATTTAGAATAGAACTCCTATTCTGATTTAACAGGGTTATTCGAGACACAAATACAACAAGTCTTACCAATCATGCCTAATCTCTACATCAGGCATCAATTACAAATCAGTCTGTAATGATCTGTGGTTTGCGTATGAGTGAGATTACATGGTTGGCGTTTTGATTCATTAGCTTTACAAACAATACGATCTTTATCGACTGTACACTGCAATATGACAAATTAGAGAAACGTTTTTTTAGACTGTACAAAGACAGGTGAAAATCATATTGTACATACCCCAAGGTAAATTAAACATAATATTTTTGGTTGTTACTCTCCAACTTACTACACTGTAACTATGTACAAATACTTAACATATAATAAAAAAACTATCTGGAGGTATTATCAATGTATTATGGGTTAAGCGGTTATCATCCAAATTTATATCAAATTTTGGAGAGCTGGACTGGAGAACCAAAAAATACTGTTTATTTTTTAATAAATAAATATGGTTTACCAAATGAAGCAAGTTCTAGAAGAATCATCTGGTATAACAATGGTCCTTGGAAGCGTACGATTGTTCATCTTGATACAGTTCCTCATAACACACCTACTCCCCATCTTGATTATTTGGAACAAACCATAGATTATAAAGTACCTGTTCAATTTTTTGATGATTTAGCAAAGTTTGATGGCAGCTTATATCCGGACCGAACGGCAGGTGAAACTTCTGCGAAATGCGATCAAGAAGCAGCGAATTTTATGGCTTTAAACTTGATGAATGACATCGTTACCGGAAAGAGGTCCGTAGAAGACGCACGTCGCGCTGCAGTTGAAATTGAAAAAGCTTTCCGATTAAATGGTCAATTTTCATCATACACCACAGGATTTCTATTCCCAAAACAATATAACACCGCTGATCCCGATATCAGCTTTTTTTAAGCAAGCCTAACAGAGGGTGTTTACATTATTACTTCAGATTATTTTTATCTCTAAGCTCAGCACATTACAGATTTTTCAAAAGCATTTCAAAATTATATATAATTCCGCTTTTATCAATTATTAACTAATGCATACGTATTTATTACTCGATAACAGTTTTTGAGTGTCTTTACCTATCTAAGCCTCGGAGAAAAAATATCTATTATTGCATTTATTATTCCTGGCACAAGAAGTACTATACCAAAAAAGACAGTAAATAAATTAAAATGTATTGTGTCATAGAAAGCAAACCACTCATTGAAAATTGAAGATTCCGCAATTCTTCCGAATAGAGTTCCATCAATATCTTTCAAATTAGGTATCCACCCTGTTACTTCAAATGTAATAAATAGTATCTGTGACAATAAAAATGAACAAATAAGTACTACCCACGATTTTTTCCAAAATGGAATTGAATTTTTACGTTTATTAGCCAAGTTATATCCCCCTCTAATAATTATACGTAAAATTTGGGAATAAGTTTCAAAATTAAACATATTTTTACTTTTTATATACCCCTATCAATTTCGTTGTATTGCACATAACCCAAGGCTACTTATGACAGAGCTAAGGAAGTATGTAAAATCAAAACAAAGATTCTGTTAAAATTTGGGTGAACGCGTCAACGAAACACTAAATACCTATTCACACATATCAGATAACCAAAAGGCTCAAGCAAGTGTCCTTTTCGATAATTTGTAATAAATAAAAAAGCCCATTAGGCGCTGAGTTATTCAGTCACCTAACAGGCAATTACTATAAGACTTAAAGGGTTAGTCTCTTTGAATTTATTCCAAACTCCAAATCCTTGATACAACTACTCTTGAATCGCTGCCTCTAAAGCAACAACGATCATATCGTTGAATGTAGTTTGGCGTTCTTCAGATGTTGTTACTTCGCCAGTTAAAATGTGGTCACTTACTGTTAGAATAGAAAGTGCTTTACGGCCATGTTTTGCTGCTAATGTGTAAAGAGCTGCTGATTCCATTTCTACAGCAAGTACGCCGTATTGAGCTAATTTTTCGTTTTGATTTTCATCAGAATAGAACATATCTGCTGTAAAGATATTACCTACTTGTAAGTTTAAACCTGCCTCTTTACCTGCATTGTATGCTTTTAATAATAAATCAAAGTCAGAGATTGGTGCGAAGTCGATAGCGCCACCCCAAATGATTTGGTTCATACGTGTATCAGATGTTGCTGCTTGCGCTAAAATGACGTCACGAACTTTTACATCTTTTTGAATTGCACCACAAGTACCTACGCGGATTAATTTTTGAACATCATATTCTTGCATTAATTCTGTAGCGTAAATCGAGATTGAAGGCACACCCATACCAGTACCTTGTACAGAAATACGTTTACCTTTGTACGTACCTGTATAACCAAACATGTTACGAACTTCGTTATAGCAAGTAACATCTTCTAAAAACGTTTCAGCAATGTACTTAGCACGTAATGGATCTCCTGGAAGTAAAATTGTGTCAGCGATTTCGCCTTTTTTTGCATTAATATGAATACTCATACTGCAATCCCTCTTTTCTGTCAGTTATCACTATAAATAATACTGTGTTTCTCGTATTTTCGCAACGCTAGACGTCTAGCAACTTGAAATAAATTTAATTGTTTTAACTTATGTCATGCGAGATCTGCGTATAATGACCACAACTCATCAAATACTTCTATTTTTAAGTTATCTGTGGCGTAAGATTCGATATAGGAAGAAAGCTCATCAAAGTCCATGCTCTGCTTCGGAAAATTATGCTCATTGAACACTTCCTCTGCAAATCGCACCCTCGCATCTGACCAATCCCCACCTCTGAATGTTAGTGCATACAAATAAAAGCTCTTTTTCATACTTAAATCCCCTTCTTACTCATCTACTTTCCGCTAGTTTATCAAAAAATACCTTCATAGTCACAAAAATATCCATTAAGTATTTTCTCCTACTATAATTAGTAGAACAAACTTACAATTTCACTGGACTTTCCTCACAGAAAAATAATATGTATTTTTTATCTGAAAAATGAAAATTATTAGAAAAAAGGAATAGAAATACCTAGTAAAATAAGGTAAAATTTAAATCAACTATTCAAAAATAGGAAGGTGATGGCGATGAAAAACTCTCATAAATACAGAAACTCCGTAAAGAAGCGCCCGTCTCTCTTTAAAAACAGCTTTTCAAAAAAGAACGCAAATGTTTTAGAAGGCAATAGGCATAATCTCCCTCACACCAAAGAAAAACGACAACGTTTTTACCATTTAATTCGAGGCAAAGTACTTATTATATTTTCTCTCCTTATCGTTATAAATGGCACAATGGGTTTATTATCGTATATCAATATTCAAAATCTGCAAAGCCAAATGAAGGATTTTACTGAGAAAAACGTTCAGGAACAATTAACCGTTAACCAACTTGCGTATGAAATTGCGAGGCTCACCAATTTAGAACAAGCCTATTTAATTACCGGGAATGGGAACTTTTCTACTTCTTATAATATGAAAATTGATTCCATCGATAAAAAAATGAAATCCCTAGAAATGCAGTTTACAGAAAGAGAGCTAGAGTTAGGTCATATACAGGCAATTGATCAATATTATAAAAATTACCTTGAATATTCTAAAAAGGTAATGACAATGCGTGATGAACTTGGTCTCGAACAAGCCCGTAAGCTCATGATGGGCGGTACTGGAGAAACAATGAAGGTGTATATTGATAAAAATATCGAGTCTATTAATGAGGTTATGGATGATGCAAATAAAGCAAAATTAGATAAGCTTAACAAGCAAGTTACACTATCTATTACTTCTTTCTTCTTCATTTCAATACTTGGATTTATTGCCATTATCATTTTTGGTTATATGTTATTTAAATCATTAAGAAACAATACCCAGGCTATTAACCATTCCATTCTCGATATTGCACAAGCTGGTGGCGATTTGACACGACGTGTTAAAGTTCGTAATCATGACGAGTTCTCAACTATTGCCGCTTCAACCAATACGCTGATTGAATCGATATCTAATTTGATGAAACGTGTTAGTAATCTGGCGGACCACGTTTCCAGCAGTAGCCAAGAGCTAATGTCTTTAGCCGATGAAAATGCCCATACTATACAGAATATTGCAGATGCTACAGCTGATATTGCATGCGATAGCGAGAATACGATTTCAAGTATGACGAGCGCGCAACAAAAAATGAGTGATCTTGAGCATTCTGTGCACCAGTTAAATGAGCAAGCAAATGCTGTTCAGCGTGCATCATTCGCTATGCAGCAAGCGGCTAATGATGGCAGTCGCTCCGTTCAACAATCTTCATTAGTCATGCAAGCTATAGAAGAAACGATGGCCTCCACGACTACCACAGTTGAAGCACTTGGTCGAAAATCCGCCGACATAACATCTATTATCGGCACAATTACTGCCATTTCAGAGCAAACAAATTTACTTGCCTTAAATGCTGCGATTGAGGCAGCACGCGCTGGTGAACACGGACTAGGCTTTGCCGTTGTCGCTGATGAAGTTCGAAAGCTAGCAGTACAATCGCAAACTGCCGCAAAAGAAGTAACATCCATTGTAACGTCCATTCAAGACGAAGTAACATCCATCATCTCTCAAAACCACGAGGGTGTATCGTCTGTTATTCGTGGCGTTGAAGTAACGAATGAAACAAACCAATCTTTAACCAATATTTTAACGCATACGAAAGAAACGACGACAATTATCGCGACTATGGTGGAGAAAATTGCACTAACACTTGATTATAGTAACGCTGTAGCGAATGATTTTGTCCATGTGAATGCCTATGCTGAACAATCAGCTACCAACACAGTCACTTCTGCTGCTGCGGCAACTCAAGGATCTGCATCCATGCAGGAAATTAATGCCGCTGCCACAGAGCTTGCTCAACAAGCAGATAGTCTGCGAAATCTTGTCAGTGAATTTAAAGTTTAAAGCGCCCTAATAGGTTCTCTATCACATGTTTGGGTGAAGCCCAATATCGAGCTTTCCCAAACGTTCTGGAACCTAATTTAATGACATTCAATTAGTGCTTTGACAAGTCTATCCGTCGCTTGATTGGTCATCCGTCGTTCCGATGATTCTTTCCGTCACTTGGACGTTTCTTTCCGTCGTTATGTTTGCTCTTTCCGTCGTTTGGACAAGTCTATCCGCCGCTTGATTGGTCATCCGTCGTTCCGATGACTCTTTCCGTCACTTCGACATTTCTTTCCGTCGTTACATTTGCTCTTTCCGTCGTTTTGACGAGTCTATCCATCGCTTGATTGGTCATCCGTCGTTACGATGACTCTTTCCGTCACTTCGACATTTCTTTCCGTCGTTACGTTTGCTCTTTCCGTCGTTTGGACAAGTCTATCCGTCGCTACAATGACCCTTTCCGTCGCTTCGACATTTCTATCCGTCACTCACGATACCAAAATCATTTTAAAACCATAAAAAAACTCCTAGCACGATATATCCATGCTAGGAGTTTTTATTATTTAAATAACGAAAGGTATTCTGCATAGCCTTCTTTTTCTAAATCCTCTTTTGGTACAAAGCGGAGAGCAGCGGAGTTAATACAATAGCGTAAGCCTCCAAGATCACTTGGTCCATCAGGAAAGACATGTCCTAAATGGGAATCGGCTTCTTTGCTTCGAACTTCTACGCGACGCATTCCATGAGATGTATCGAAATGCTCCGTGACTTCTTCCTTTTCAACCGGCTTGGCAAATGCTGGCCAGCCACAGCCCGAATCGAATTTATCAAGCGAGCTAAATAATGGCTTCCCTGACACGATATCTACATAAATACCTTCTTCAAAGTGCTTGTCATATTCATTACGGAACGGTGGCTCTGTACCATTTTCCTGTGTCACGTAATATTGCAAGTCCGTTAACTGTTGTAAACGTTGTTCTTTACTCATTTTTCAGCCCCCAGTGTGTCTCCTGAAACGCTTTGCGACCAGACCCGACAGCATAGCGCTCATAGTGCATTGGATTTTTTTTATAATAATATTGATGATAGCCTTCAGCCGGGTAAAACGAACTTGCTGGTAAAATTTTCACTGCGATAGGCTTATCGAATTTACCGGATGCCTGTAAATCTGCTTTAGAACGTTCAGCCAACTCATGTTGCTCATCATTGTGATAAAAAATCGCGGTTGTGTAGGATTCTCCACGATCATAAAATTGTCCCCCAGCGTCTGTTGGATCAATTAATGTCCAAAATGTCGCGAGTAATTGTTCATAAGAGTATAGCTCATCATCAAACAGAATTTGCACCGCTTCAACATGCCCTGTCGTTTCGGAGCATACTTGTTCATATGTTGGATTGACAACATGTCCACCCGTATAACCGGAAATTACTGATTCAATGCCAGGTGTTTCGTCAAAGGGCTTGACCATACACCAAAAACAACCACCTGCAAATGTTGCGTATTGCTTTGCCATTTATCTCACTCCTTATTCACCGGGAACAATAATTTCTAGTAAAATTTTATCCTTTGGCAAGTCTACTTCTTTTGCCTTGATACGAGATCCTGAAGCAATGTTAATGCGTGATAAGTCAATATAGATTTCTGCCTTATTTGGATTAATTGAAATCCATGAAGGGAAATCCACCGTGTCTCGCATAATTTTCATGGTTGTCTCAGGTGGAATATTTAACAGCCCAACATTCATTCCTGTCTGTTTTAAAATAATATTTCCTTTCTCATCAACTATCGGATCGAAGTTCATAGAAATGTCGATTTCTGTATAGAAAACCTTTAATGTACTTTTCAATTGAATATCGTCACCAATCGTAAAGTCCAACGGTAATGGTGATCCCGCATCCTTTAAATACTTCTTCGATATAGATTCCAATTCCTTCCTTGTTGTTTGCACAACAAGTACATTTCCTTTTACTTCACTTTCAGCTTTTGAACTTTCCGCTAAATTTACTCCATCTACTGGTCTAGTTGCTAAAAAAACGACGAGGAGGATTGCAAAAAGCAGTGTGCCCGCTAAAGCAAAAAATGCAAATTTCCACTTATTCATTTTGTCACTCCTCGTAGCCTATTTCCTTGTTAATCTTTTGTTCCATGTTACACTTCTCCATTGCCTTTAAAATTCGCTCATTCATTTTGTCATAGCCTTTTGCATTTGGATGGAAGAAATCCGTATGATAAACGAGCTCTTTATTTGAATCAAACAGGTCTTCCACTGATACATAGCATGCATTCTTATCTTTCTTTGCTATGTCCTCAATGACTTTATTCCACTCCGTAATAATCGAATCAAATTCATTCGCTTCATTTGTCACGATCGAGAATGGATTATAAAAACCGATAAGTAATAAAGGCACTGTTGAATTTTTCTCTCGTATGCCTTCAATAATTTTACTATAGCGTTTCTTATACGCCCGCAATTCTTTATCAAAAGCATTTCGTTTCAAATTAAACAGATCGTGTTTAACGATTTTCATGACATCGTTTCCACCCATTGTAATGGAAATGAACTGTGCTTTTTGCAACTCTTCATCATAATGCCCTTTTTCCACTAATTTTAATAGCTGATCACTACGTCTTCCTCTTTTTCCTCGATTATCGACTTCAACCTCAGAAATAGAGGGCCAAGCTTTTATTGAATCTGTTAATCTTCCAACATAACCGTCTTTACTATACTCATCACCCACACCTGCTGTTAAAGAATCTCCGAGTGCTAAGTAATGTAGTTGCTTTGCGTTATTATTATCAATTTTCCGTAAATCCTCAGGTGATGGCTCAAAAAAATGTTCAAAAATTTGCGTCAATACATTCTTTGAGGTTTTTTCCTCATTTTCTGTTTGTTGCTCATCCTGTTTCATATCTTGCTCCGTCCCTGCGTGCTCCCCTTCTGGTTCAGCTTGCGGATTCGGTTCATCTATTGATATTGCACAACCACTTAGTACTAAGACGGTCAAACATGACAAAACTATTATTCGCCAAATGCTCATTTGACCACCTTCCATCATTTGCTTACTTCTATTATAGAATAGTTCATGCTGCAATGAAAAGTGACTATACCTAAGTATTGAGTAAAAATGTATGTTTACAGCTTTTTTCGTATAAAGAGGCATGCACCATTCCTAAAATAAAAAGCCACTACAATTATTTATGTAGTAGCTCTCATATATTATTCTGCAAAATAAATAAAACCGATTGCACCTGGGCCAGTATGTGTCGAGATGATTGGTGAAGTAAAGTTAATTTCTACGTCATTAAAACCTGTTCCCTCGATTAATTCTTTTAAAGGTCCACCCATCGTTGTTAGACCCTCAGCATGAGAAATTCCAACTGTTTTTACTGTTTTTCCAGCAGTGTCAGCTTGGAATTGTTTAAATAAGTAGTTCACAACCTGTTTATGGCTACGTACTTTGGATACGGGATTGTATGCGCCACCTTCTAAGTTTGCAATAACTTTTATGTTCAGCAAAGAACCGATAAACCCTGTACCTTTCCCAATTCGTCCGCCTTTAATTAAATTTTCAAGTGTGTCGACAATAACATATAAATACGTATTTTCGCGCACTTTCTCAAGACGCTTAATAATTTCCTCGACAGTAGCACCTGCATCGCGCATTTTAATAGCCTCTCGAATTTGAATGGCTAGACCTGTGGTAATAAAACGTGAATCGATTACAGTTACATCGGAGTCGGACATTTGCGCTGCCTGACGAGCTGATTCCACTGTTCCGCTCATACTACCTGTCATATGAATGGAAATAATTTGATCTCCGTCTTTCCCTAGCTCATCGTATAATTCTTTAAATTTTCCCGGTGCAGGTTGTGAACTTTTTGGTAGGTTTTTAGCATTTTTCATTAAACCTAAAAAAGGTTGTGGCTCTAAATCAACACCATCTATATAAGTTTTATCATCAATTTGAATTGTTAAAGGCACAATATGTATACCATGCTGCGCTACTTCTTCTTTTGTTAAATCACAAGTTGAGTCCGTTACTATATGAATTCGTCCCACTTCGACACATCCTTTTACTTCATTAAAATTTATTATATAGACTAATGAATCATTATGTAAACATGACATTTGTCATTAGGTTTCACTCATTGCAGTCCATTATGAAATCGTTACCTTGGATACTATAGCGCTTTGTTAAGCCCTTGTCTAACAATGTCCCCATGCATTTCACATTTATATGACACTTTTGATGTCGAAAACATGACAAATGTAAATACTAGGATGAAAATTATTGGGGTATAGTAAATGTATACACGAAAGGAGTGTTCGATATGATTGATTCTTTTGACTATAAAACATGGAAGGAAGAATTGTGGAATGCCATTACACATGGCATTGGATTTATCGCAAGTATTCCAGCACTAGTTGTTCTTATTTTAGCAGCTGTACAAACCGGTAGCGCACTCCAAATTACTACGTTTACTATTTTTGGTGCCTCTGTGATCATTTTATTTTTAATGTCAACGTTGCTACATAGCATGCCAGAAAAATACAAGCACTTTTTCGCCATTCTGGACCATTCTTCTATTTACATTTTAATTGCAGGAACGTATACACCTTTCCTTTTAATCGCAATTGGTGGCACGCTAGGTATTACGTTATTATGTATTATTTGGTCACTTGCGATACTAGGTGTTATTTTTAAATGCTTTTTTATTAATCGATTTGAGAAGCTTTCTTTAATTTTTTACATCGGTATGGGCTGGCTGATTATATTTGCCGTTAAACCTGTCTATCTTTTCTTAGGTTTTCATGGTTTTGCTTTACTATTAGCAGGTGGGCTTTTCTATACGATTGGAGCGCTCTTTTACGCATGGCGTTCACTTCCCTACAATCATACGATTTGGCATCTATTTGTGCTAGCTGGATGTGGCGCGATGTATGCTTGTGTTTATTTTTACTTATAAATAACAAAAATCGCTTCCGTAAAAAAGAAGCGATTTTTGTTATTTGTTATTACCTATTAATTCCTTCGTTAATGCCTTTATTGCCCATATCATTTCTTGCATATCTTCTTTATTATTCATTTCATTTCGAGCATGAAGTAAAACAGGTCTAACCGATTCTACTGAACGTCCAAAATCATACATCCATTCATAGCGCGGCACCATCCAAGTATGAAAATGATGTGTCGTATCTTCATTATAAAAATAATAAACATATTCTATTCCTAGAACATCCCTTTGAGCCTTTCTAATTTTAGATAAAAGGTTTATATAATCCATTTTTTCCTCATCGTTTAGCTCATCAAAACATTTAATATGGCGCTTAGAAGCCAAGATGATTAATCCTTTTATCGGATAAGCAACATCTTGATGGGCATGAAAATAGTCTGTTTCAATCACTACGCCCCCATCTGGTTCGATGAGTCCGCTTGTAATTGCACAGCTCAAACATTCAACTTCTACCGTTTCTCCATTTGATAAGGTTATTTTTCTCATAGATGTTCCCCTTTTGTTTGATTCAACAATTGGAATGTTAAGCGTTTTTTCCCCATTATAAGGGTCAATTATTCGTCGTTTCGTCGTTTCTATCCGTCGCTTTGGTGGCCCTTTCCGTCGCTTCGTCGTTTCTATCCGTCGCTTGATTGCTCTTCCGTCACTTCGACGTTTCTTTCCGTCGCTTTGGTGGCTCTTTCCGTCACTTCGACGTTTCTTTCCGTCGCTTGATTGCTCTTCCGTCGCTTCGACGACTCTTTCCGTCACTCCGACGTTTCTTTCCGTCGCTTTGGTGGCTCTTTCCGTCACTTCGACGTTTCTTTCCGTCGCTTGATTGCTCTTCCGTCACACCGACGTTTCTTTCCGTCGCTTTGGTGGCCCCTTCCGTCGTTTCGTCGTTTCTATCCGTCGCTTGATTGCTCTTCCGTCGCTTCGACGACTCTTTCCGTCACTTCGACGTTTCTTTCCGTCGCTTGATTGCTCTTCTGTCGCTTCGACGACTCTTTCCGTCACTCCGACGTTTCTTTCCGTCGCTTTGGTGGCTCTTTCCGTCACTTCGACGTTTCTTTCCGTCGCTTCGAAGACTCTTCCGGCACTGCGATGGACGTATCGAATTTAAAGAGCTCAGCCGGAACGTAAATCAACCCCACGTTATGCTGATGAGCTTTACAATCATTTATTCTACAAATATTTCCAAACACCTTTATTTAGGAACGAAAAAAAGCACGGTCATGCATAACCGTGCTTCGTAGTACCTATTTTCTTTAGTTCTTACGCTCAAAAATCTGATATTGGAATGTGTAACCCTCTGGTGCAGTTTCTGGCTCCTCTGAGGAAACTTCTACAAAATCCTGCTCATATTCCGGGAAGTATGTATCCCCATTAAATGCATGATTGATTTTTGTAATGTACAAGCGATCTGCGATATCCATGCATAAGAGGAAAATTTGCTCGCCGCCAATAATCATAATTTCTGGAACATCCCCAGCAAGGGCGAGGGCACCCTCTAAGCTTGTCACCACTTCAATCCCGTCCGCATGATAACTTGCGTCACGAGTAATGACAATATTGCGTCGACCAGGAAGCGGTCTACCGATAGATTCGAATGTTTTACGCCCCATAATCATTGGTTTCCCCATCGTTTTATCTTTAAAATATTTTAAATCCCCAGGCAAATGCCATGGCATGCCATTTTCATAACCAATCACATTATTATTATCATGTGCCACAATTAAAGAAATCATCTTGTCCCTCCAAATTCTATCGTTCATTATATTATAAACATAATTTTACTTTACAATCAGATTATTTCTGCTGAGAAATTAAATTATTTTCTTATCCGATATTAAATCCTAGTAATTTTATAAGAATAGTTTATAATAAGATTAATAAAAGAAATTTAAAGGATTGATGAAGATGACGAAGTTAAGAGATGAAGCGATCCGTTATATTAAAGCAAGTGATTCTTCTAAACAATACTATGATTTAACACCACAAGAAGCGAGAGCCATTCGAGTTGTGCCAAAATGGACGTCACCACACGCACCACAGCTTGCGGCAATTGACAATAGAAAAATAACAGTTCGAGATGGCGCACAAATTAATGTGCGCATTTATAGACCTATTTTAGACAAAAAGCTTCCTGTCATTGTTTATTATCATGGAGGCGGTTGGGTATTTGGAAATGTAGACTCTACCGATGCAGGCTGTCAGCTACTAGCAGAAAAAGCACAAGCAATCGTTGTCTCGGTTGATTATCGCCTAGCTCCAGAATACCCATTCCCTACACCGCTTTACGATGCCTATGACGCTTTAGTGTGGGTTAGCGAAAACATCCAAAATTTCGGTGGAGATACTGCAAATCTGACAATCGCTGGTGATAGCGCGGGCGGAAACTTAGCAACGGTAGCTGCCTATTTAGCTGCTACATTAAATGGACCAGTGATTAAAGCGCAGGCACTTATTTATCCTGTAGTCAATGTTGATTTTACAACGACTTCTTACAATGCATACGGCGAACACTTTGGCTTAGACAAACAAGGAATGCAGTGGTTTGCGGGCCATTACACAGATGAACAAAACTATATGGATCCACTTGTTTCTCCACTTCAGATTGAAGATTTAAGTGTTTTACCAAAAACGATCATTATTGCTGCAGAGGCAGATGTTCTCTACGATGAAGGTCATGCATATGCCCAAAAACTTACGGATGCCGGAGTGACTGTTGAACATGTAAACATGACCGGTTTAATCCATAGCTACTTTAGTAAAATGAATTTTTTCGAGCAAGCGACGATTGAAACAGCTGAAAAAATTGCTAATTTCGTAAAATAAGTTTGTCTATCAGCATAAAATAATGCGATAATAGAGCAAAATGTTTTTTAAAGGATGACAACATGACACAAACTATTGCTTTACAAATTAACAATCCATTTTCTAATCAATTAAAAAAAGGCTATCCTCTCATTTCAAAAGATGCAGTTGATGCACGTCATCTTCCAAATGAGGAAGGTGCAATACTGAGACTCACGGATATTCATAACCGTTTTATTGGCACAGGATACTACGGCTTACAAAACAAAGGTATTGGTTGGGTGCTAACAACCGATGCTAACGAAAAAATAGACAAAGCCTTTTTTATGAAAAAATTTAAAAAAGCACTACAAAATCGTGAAGCATTTTTCAACAATCCTCACACAACAGCCTTCCGAATCTTTAATGGCGAGGGTGATGGCATTGGCGGTTTAACCATCGACTTTTTCGATTCTTACTATATGGTGAGCTGGTATAGCGCCGGCATTTATTCATTTAAAGAAGAAGTATATGAAGCACTTGCAGAAACTGTAGACTACAAGGCAATTTATGAGAAAAAACGTTTCGATACGAAAGGCCAGTATATGGAACAGGACGATTTTGTCATGGGAACGCCTGGCGAATTCCCAATTATCGTATCGGAAAATAATATGAAATACGCTGTCAATTTAAACGATGGAGCCATGACAGGTATTTTCCTTGATCAACGAGAAGTGAGACTTGCTATTCGTGAACGTTATGCAGAAGGTAAAAATATGCTCAATACCTTCTCATATACAGGAGCATTTTCTGTCGCCGCGGCACTTGGAGGAGCAGTAAAAACAACAAGTGTAGATGTGGCAAAGCGTAGTTTAGCCAAAACAATTGAGCAATTTAGCGTCAATAGTATTGACTACGAATCACAAGATATTAAAGTTATGGATGTCTTTCATTATTTTAAATATGCACAGCGCCACAATTTAAAATATGATCTAGTTGTTTTAGATCCACCAAGCTTTGCACGCACGAAAGAAAGAACGTTCTCAACTGCGAAAGACTACCCTAAATTACTCGTAGATACAATTGCTATTACGGAGAAAAACGGTATAATTGTTGCCTCAACAAACAATGCAAGCTTTGGGATGAAAAAGTTCAAGAGCTTTATTGACCAAGCCTTTAAAGAAACTAAAACAGCCTATAAAATTGTTGAAGAATACAGCTTACCAAAGGATTTCCGTGCCACACGAGAATATCCAGAATTCAATTACCTAAAGGTTGTTTTTATTAAAAAACTTAACTAAATGAACCTAGACAGAATCGTTTCCTAATGATTCTGTCTTTTTGTTTGGCAGAAATACTAAGATGAACCCTTTTGTTATATTGTTCGAATTCTCAGAATGTTATATAATGTTATTTACAAATTATTGTTCTATAACCATATCATAGGGTTTGTTTCTGTTCCGACTGGGCGCATACGTTTTAACATTTGTCATCTTCAACTTTGCTGGTACGAGCCGGCAAACAATGGAAGAAAACTAAAGAAGGTGTGAATTAGATTGGGATTTTTAAAAATGAATTCAATCTTTATGACAATGACTTCATTAACTTTTGGATTGATCTGTACAATTTATTTTATTAATTCAACATCTACTATTTTTTCACTTAATGTCATTTCTAATTTTTGGCCTTTACTATTTCTACTAGGAATCGTTTTCGGATTATTTATTTTAAAGAATTATAAAACAAATAGTTCATTTGATAACATTATGTCCATCTTTGTTATCTGCTTATGTGTTGCATCTTTCGGTCTCTATGGATTTTACTTATTCCTTGCTAAAATATTGGGTTCGTAAACATAAAAAAAGATTACTGTATATGCTCTTCTACAAATAAACAGAAAAAGGATTTTCAACTGCTTCTATCAAATATCGATAAATGGAGATGATTGTATGGGATATGTTCGTGAAAAATTATTGATTACAACAGAAAGACTCGTTCTTAGATTATTTCAAACATCCGATGCAGAAACCGTTGCTAAGCTTTGTAATAACTATAATATTTACAAAAGCACCATGTACCTACCTTATCCATATTGTTTAAATGATGCCTTATCGTGGATGGAGCATCATTATGATCATTTTATGCAGGATATTTCGTATGAGTTTGCAGTTACAGATAAGGAAACCGGCGAATTATATGGAGCCATTGCATTATCGAATAATCAACATTTTAATCAAGGTGAAATCGCCTATTGGATTGGCGAGGAATATTGGGGAAAAGGCTATGCCACGGAGGCGGCGCAATCGATTATTCAATTTGCTTTTGAAGAAAAGAAACTTCACAAAGTGTTTGCCCGATATTTTTCAACAAACCCCGCTTCAGGAAAAGTGATGGAGAAGATTGGCATGAAACAAGAAGGCATTTTAAAAGATCATATCATTAAAGACGGAAAATACGAGGATTTGGTGTATTATGGAATTATTAATGAATAGCCCAGTTTCTCAAAAAGATGTTTCCAACCATTTAGTTCCTTCACCTTAATTTAAAATAAAAGGTGGCCTAAGAAGTACTTTCACCTCTTAGGCCACCAAATTTTCTCTTATAGATATTCCACAAACCAATCCCTAATGTATTCCAGTCTATTGATTCTTAACGTTGGTTTTCCGCTCCTAGAAAGTTCGTGATTGGATTCAGGGAAGCGAACAAATTTAGTTTCTTTTTTACGATGTTTCAAGGCAATAAATAATTGCTCTGCTTGTTCAATAGGACAGCGATAGTCTTTTTCACTGTGTAAAATTAACAGTGGCGTCTCCACATTGTCTACATATTTAAGTGGCGAATGATACCATAGTTTCTCTATATTGTCTAGCCCCGCTTGGATTTGCCAGTCATTGAAATAATAGCCGATATCACTTACGCCGTAAAAGCTAATCCAGTTAGAAATGCAACGTTGCGTAACAGCAGCTTTAAAGCGATTTGTATGACCGACAATCCAGTTTGTCATGAAGCCCCCATAGCTCCCACCTGTAACACCAAGACGGTTTTGATCAATGAAATCATAATGCTCCAATGCATAATCAACAGCGGCCATAAGATCATTATAATCATTGCCGCCATAATCGCCACGAACTGCATCCACAAATTTTTGACCATATCCATGGCTTCCACGCGGATTCGTAAAGAGAACAGCATAACCTTGTGCAGCAAGGATTTGGAATTCGTTAAAATAGGAGTTGGCATACATAGCGTGCGGTCCACCATGGATTTCAAGAATAAGTGGATACTTTTTCCCTTCCTTATAGCCAATAGGCTTCATCATCCAACCGCTTACTTTCCAGCCATCTGCCCCTTCATATTCAATTGCTTCTGGAACAGATAATGCTCTCGACATTAAAAATTCTTCATTAACTGTCGTAAGCTGTTCCTTTTCACCAGTATTTAAATTTACGTAAAATAGATCGCCAGGATTTGTAGTCGTGCTGATTGCGACTACCGCTTTGTCATTTTTATGATCAAGTGAAAAACCATAGACATACTGATCATCGTTAATCGCTGGATATAATTCTCCAGAAAGATTGCCAAAATAAATAGCTGTATTTCCATGGTCTGTCACTTGGAAGTAAAAGCTTTTATTATCCTCCAACCATTGTACACGCGGAGCAACTACACCTTGCAGGAAATCACCGACAACAAAATCACCGACTGGCGCGTCAAATTCACTCGTTACACATGTCGTATTGTTATTGTCCAAATCATAAATCCACAGCTTTGCTTGTGTCGCATTTTCAAATTCTCGTTCACTGCCAACATAAGCTACGTAGCGGCTATTCGGAGACCATGAAGTAAGATAGAACATCCCCGTTCCTTCCGTTAGCTTGCGACCATGTTTCGTCTCTAAATCCAATAAGTAAATATCACTTATGAATGAAAAATCTAGATCCTCTGTTAAGTCTGCCGAGTAAGAAAGATATTTTCCGTTTGGAGACCATGTACCAAGTTGTAAATTATGTTTTCCTTCCGTCACTAGCTCTAATTCTCCAGATTCCAGATTGACGATTGCAATTTGAGAAAATTGCTCCATATCAATAAACCCAGCAGCATCTGACTTATATTTCATCTTTTCTATTACAAGTGGTTTAAGTTCTTTATCATCTTTCTTATCATTATCAGTTTTATCATCAATGCTTTCATTTTTTCCCAGCTTTACTGAGAATGCTATATTCTTAGCACATGGAGACCAAACAGGCGATGTCGCACCGTTTTTACAATTCGTAACTTGTTTCGCTTCCCCACCTGCTTTTGAAAGAACAAAAATTTGCGGCTTGCCATTCCTCGTTGACACAAACGCGATTTTACTGCCATCCGGAGACCAAACAGGTGAATTCGTTTTATCTTCACCAAATGTCCATTGTTGCGGTTTTTTATCATTCAAGTTTATGTAAAATAAATTAGACACATAGTCCTTTTTCTTTTCATCAATATGAGTCTGTACATATACAACTTCTGTTCCATCAGGTGATACTTGTGGATCTGCCACTGATTTTAATTGATATAGATCTTCTGGTTTCATCCCTTGTTTCAACGTCATAATTTCCCTATCCCCTTTGTGTGAAAATTTCATTACCTAGTACAATATTTCGACGCCCTAAGTATTATTCCTTCTTTTAAGAAGAAATTGTTTATCAAATGATTTACATGGAATGACATAGTTAAATCGCCATTTTTTTAGCAAGTAGAAAGTCAAATCCCCATCAATAAAGAGAGCACTCCTAGAGAGATGTTATACTACATTAGCTATAATAAAAGAATCTCTTAAAATAGATTTAATTAGGAGATGGATATGTGGCAAAAACAACAGAGTTATTTTTTGTGATTCGATCTATCTTTTTAAGAAAAAACGGTAAAAAATTTTGTATAGTTCTATAGCTATTATCCTTATAAGCTATGCAGTTTTACTGACTGTACGTCCCGCAAAATATCAACAAATCATAACCATAAATATATAAACACTATACGAAATATTTTTCATCCCAATTCTGTTACAATGTTGATAAATGAATGAATAGAAACGAGGATTTTTTTATGCATGTAACAATTGGAGTACTTGCTCACGTGGATGCAGGAAAAACAACATTTTCTGAGCAATTACTATTTCATACAAACAGTATTCAAGCTCGTGGGCGAGTGGATCACCAAGACACATTTCTAGATAATCATGAGCTGGAGCGTCAGCGAGGCATTACGATTTTTGCGGAGCAAGGTCGCATGACGCTTGGAGATGATACATATACGTTAATCGATACACCTGGGCACGTCGATTTCTCTCCAGAGATGGAGCGTGCCATTCGGGTTATGGATTATGCCATCATCATTGTTAGTGCCGTCGAAGGAATACAAGGTCATACGGAAACAGTGTGGCAACTTTTACGCCAATATCACGTCCCAACCTTCTTCTTTATCAACAAAATTGACCGTGAAGGGGCAGATGTTGAAGCCGTTATGGCGCAGCTTCAAAAGGATTGCTCTGCGGATGTTCTATTCGTAGACGAACCGCTCCGTTCTGACTATGTTTCAAACGACATGAAAGAATGGCTTGCTGAACGTAATGAGCAGCTACTCGATGCTTTTCTTAATGAGACATTGGATAGCTCAAACTGCATTACTCATTTACATCAAATGATTAAACAAGAAAAGGCCTTTTTATGTTTTACTGGCTCTGCCTTAAAAGATATTGGGATAAAGGAATTCCTATCACAGCTCCCCCTATTATCAGAGACACATTTTAAGTACAATGCTCCGTTTCAAGGTGAGGTGTTTAAAATTCGTCACGATGGGCATCAACGCTTAACGTTTATCAAGGCTTTGCAAGGAACGTTACATGTCCGTGATGAACTTTCATTTGGGGACGAGACTGAAAAAGTGACGGAAATTCGACTATACAATGGCAGTCGTTATGAGACAGCTCAAGAGGTTAAAGCTGGGGAAATATTTGCAGTTAAAGGGATTAGCCAAGCAAACATCGGCGATATCATTGGTTATTCTAGTAATCCACAACCTTATGAGTTAGTACCGACGTTACAGGCAAAAGTACACTATGAAGGTGATCAGCATATAAAGGAAGTATTAAAAATGTTCCGCACACTTGAAGCAGAAGAACCTTCATTACGTGTGCTATGGCATGAAAAATTCCAAAAAATTCATGTACATATTATGGGCGTCATCCAACTCGAGGTGCTTATCGAAGTGCTTCATACACGCTTCTCGCTAAACATTTCATTTAGCGAACCACAGATTTTGTATATGGAAACGATCGCCACAATTGTGACAGGCTATGGTCATTTTGAGCCATTAAAACATTATGCAGAAGTCCATTTATTAATGGAGCCAAATACACGCGGTTCCGGCAATACATTTGTCAATGCATGCCATGCGGATGATTTATCAGTTGGACATCAACGACTTATCGAAAAACATTTATTCGAGCGCGATCATCATGGGCTGTTAACTGGTTTTCCCGTGACAGATATACGCTTCACGCTTTTAACGGGACGCGCACATAATAAACATACTGAAGGTGGCGATTTCCGTGAAGCAACATTCCGTTCATTACGGCAAGGGCTGGAGCAAGCTGAAAATGTATTACTAGAGCCGTATTACCGCTTTAAACTTAAAGCCCCTAGTGATTTTATTGGACGCATGATGACCGATATTCAGCAAGCTGCCGGTACATTTGACGCACCAATCTTAACTGAACATGATGCGATTGTAACCGGTCGAGCTCCTGTCGCAACATTTATGAACTACAGCACAACATTTGCCGCCTACACCAATGGGAAGGGCGTACTTTCACTACAATTTGATGGCTATGACGCGTGTCACAATACAGAAGACATTATTGCGCAAATTGGCTACGATAAGAACGCCGATCCCGAATATACATCCTCTAGTATTTTTTGTGCAAAAGGCAAGGGCTACTCCGTTCCATGGCATGAGGCACAAGCTGCGATGCACTGTATTGACTAAATTTATAGAAACAGGACATGATTTGTTTAAACTGCCCCGAAAAAGTTAGACACCTATCTAACTTTTACGGGGTTTTTTTATATTTCGTGGAGAGTTATTTTGCTACCGTGGGTATTCCCCTGCCTCGCGCGGGTATTTACCCTGCTTTCGCGGGTATTTTCCTTCCTTCCGCAGGTATTCTTGCTTCGCGCGGGTATTTCCCCTGCTTCCGCGGGTATTTTCCTTCCTTCCGCGGGTATTTCTCCTGCTTTCGCGGGTATTTTCCTTCCTTCCGCGGGTATTTCTCCTGCTTTCGCGGGTATTTTCCTTCCTTCCGCGGGTATTCTCTTGCCCCACGCGGATATCAATCCTATGCTGGCGACGCCATTCTACGATCATGCAAGGAATATACCTTTCTCCTGGGGACATTCATCTTATCCCCCGCATCTTAGATTCACAAAGCTTGTTTCGTTTTCTGTGTCTGTTTGAAAATGGGAAATGAACGTTCTACGACAACACAGCTATGGGAATTAGAGAAATCCATTAAAACCTTGCCAGGGCGACTTTTTAAAAGTTGCAAATTATCTATCAATTCAACCAATAGCTGATGACCATTACCACGTGGGTGCCAGTTTAAATGATAATCATTTAGTTCCTTCACCGCTTTTAAAAATTGATGGTACTCTTGCTCTACAAAATTGATCAGTTGTTTATTTTTATGAGCTACTTGCGATAAATCCTCTACATATACTTCATAAAAGCGCATCACTATCGAACACAATAAATCATTGACCCGAGCAGCACTTAGTATTGCCTTAGGGACTTGGGAAAGTCGCTCTAAATTTGGTTTTGCACGAGTCGAATCGATGCGTGTAATTAAATGATACTGCTCACCATTCACCTCGTACACAATTGGATTTGTCGGCATATACATCATAAAATCATTTGTTTTTGTTTTAAGCTGATCTGTAATATTCGCCTTGCCAAAAAGGTGCCCATTAAAACGTTCATTTTGAATCCAAATAATATCTTTGTTATATAAAATTTGATCAAACAATCTTTCATTACTAATAAGATTGTTAGCTATTAATTGATCGACCAGTGATTCTACGACCATTCTTGTTGTAGCTTTCTTGGCAACTTCAGTGCGTGGTTGCTTACAAATTTCCATATCTACATATTGCGATTCTTGTGCTGTACATACATGAATATTCGTCATACTTGCATCCTCTTTTCGTACATATTTTTCAAAACGGAAGTATTCTTTCGCATAAAAAAAGGATCTCCTACAACTAGAGGAAATCCTTCATTCTATCTTTTTCATTCGTCACATAATGTCAAATTATACCCAAGCATAAAAGAATTGCCTCGAAAGCGACTACCTTCTTTTATTTTGGGCGTTTGACGTACAGTGACGAACAGAGCATTCTGTTTTGTCAACATGCCACCTCCTATTCCTCGTAGGGTTATGGTGTGTACTCATAATAGGCAGGTATCCTGACTCATGATCATCGCTACTTTTCCCCTTCCCGTCGTTAAACAGTGGTATCTGAAAAGTCGCTCACATTTACAGTTGCGGGACAGTGTCGGATTTGCACCGACTTCCCTTTTAAGTAAATTGCACGCAATTTACACCTATTACTCCACGCTATTCAGTTGTTAAATAGATCAGACAAGACATATTCTTTTCTAATTATTCCCTTTAATAGTAAAGGGTGTTCTAGTTAATAGCAAGTCAATTGTGATTATTTTTATTTGAACGACCTGTTAATAGTCTGTTCTTCTCCCATGCCAATCATATCTTTCAAACCAAATGCTGTAACCACAATCATTTATCCATCCGCCTTTTACCAGTCATGCTAGAACAATTACTATAAATTGTTATTATAATTATTCTTCACTCCACCTTCCTTTTTGTCCAAACAACTGTATTCAATATGAATAAAATATTCTATAGAAGAGGAGGTGAATATATAAAATGGCATCATTTGTAATTGGAGCGAGAAGTCTTTTCAATTTTCGAAACGAACGCTTTTTCCTATTAGTTGAAGATGAAATTACAATTCCAGCTCAAGGTGTAGAGATTGATCCAGTTAATATCTATGAGATTGACCAACAGACTTTCAATTTTATCAGAGATGAAGGAGATACACCTGTGATTCGACCTGTTATTACTCTTCCAACTGTACCACCTGGATTTAAATTAGAACGAAAATGTATTTTTTCAGTAGATAATGCATACTACGTAATTTATGATTTAGAAAATGGAACAGATAACAATGTTTTATTAAGAATCGGTGCAGCATTATTTAACTCATTGAGAAATTCTGGTGTTCGTGAATGTGTTCCTCAAAATTTCATTTAAATAAATGAGTATTGTTATATATCCCTCAATAGTGGTTTTATTTTTAACAAACTGCTGTACAAAAAACAAGCGATCAATTTTATTGGTTGCTTGTTTTTCATAATAGTAGGAAATAAAGGCTGGTATTTAGCTGAATAAACAAAATAATCGAGTTGCAAGTAATCTCAATGTTAAATAATTCTGTAAACGGTGTTGAATACGTCCATTCTAAGATTTTTCTATAATGGTACTTCCCTCATACCAAGTTATAAATGTTGATACAGCTAAAATAAAACTTCCAATTATAAGTTGCAATATATACTTAAACAACTTTTCCCTCCCTCTATAAATTATTACGGCCTATAATTAGAAAATCCGCACCGTTAGTAAAAGTAATGTCTGTTTGTTTTGAAGTAGCTACTGTTTGTTCTTCTGCTGATACCTTTGTGCATTGCAAGTCTTTTGCAACAATTAATAAGATGTTCAAAAAGGAGAGCCTTTTTGAACATCTTTACTTTATTGCAATGGAATATTCAGTTCAATATTTTTTCCGATAGGATTGAAGTAATAGTTTAAATATATTTTTGCTTTGCCATCATAATTTTCAAAGTTCTCCGTCGCAAATAGGTACTGCTCATCATCTGAGTACGAGCCACTTGTATATTCTAACGTCGTGCCATCTGCTTTTACAGCACTATTTAGAAACGAATGTCGACTTCTATCATCCCATTTCTTTGCAGCAACTGATACACCTTGCTGCGCTACAGAAATATCCCAATCCAAATAATCGGGCTTCGTGAGTACTTCTTTTGTACCAAAATCAACTTCGATAAAATCCTTGCCCTTTGGAACGGCATGAACAGCTCCAATTAATATTTTGAGTGAATCTGAATCATGGAAATAGTTACTTTGTAAATTTAGTGTGAATTTACCGTCGCGAATATTTCTGCCTATAAACATGCCATTTTTAACGCCTTCTTCTCTTCGCTCCCCATTTTCCGTCACAACCGCAATATTTTCAAGCGATAAAATTTGCATCGTATTCGCTTCATCTAATTCAATATCGAGTGCCATTCTTAATGGAGATCGGCGAATTTTTGTAATCGTAAATTTCTGACCATCGACATTTACAGTACGATTCGCAGTAAAAATTTTCTCCTTAGCGATTTCATTTTGTAGTGAAAACGGAATCGAAATTTCAATATTCCCCTTATCTTTTTCATAAAAATGAAAAACCGCTTTAAAATCCTTTGATGTATAAGCGAAAGGCTCAGAAAAACTATAATCTACTGAAGAAGAGATGCGTGTTTGATAGGATTGATTGCCCGTAAATGAACCTCCGCCTTCAATTTCTTTGTCCCCTTGGAACAATTGAACTCCCTCCAAGTGTAATTCCGAAATATCAAATGAGGCATCGGCGTCATAGTAAAGTACTAATCCCGAATTATCAGCAATCGCGCCTTGCAAAGTAAGCGATAGTCCATTTTTAGACTGCGTCACATTGATTTCTTCAAAGTAGTCATTGTCCACAATATCTTTTATTCCTTTATCTCTTACAACCGCAGATACAATTACTTGAAAGCCAGGTATTTTTGCAACATGGCTAGCAATCGTAGGAGAAACACGAATTGAAAATAAAAAGCTTAAGCAAAACAAAAAGGCTATTGAAACCGAAACAATGCGCTTCTTTGCTCTTTTTTCTCGTTGAACTTTACGAAACATATCCATCCGTACTTGTTGAAGTTTCTCCTTTGGAACGTCAATCGGTAGTTTACTCATAGCCAGTCCTCCTTTTCTCCAGCGAAGTTTCTAAGCTTCTTTAGTATGTAATGAAGCTTAGACTTTACAGTACCCTCCGGAATTTGATTTAGTTCGGCAATTTCTTTGTTTTTTAGTTGCTGAAAATATTTCATATAGACGAGTTGCTGCTCCGACAAGGATAAATGTTCCAATAGCCGCTCCATATCAGAGTAGATGACCCATTCAACTTGGTGATGTTCCTGAATTGAAACGGTTGGTTGACGTTTTCGTAAATGGTCTTTACAACAATTGATTAAGACGCGCACGAGCCATGTTCTGGCATATTCGTGCTGTTTAACGGTATGCATTTTTTTCAGTGCCTTGTAAACTAGGTCCTGCATCACGTCTAAAGCGTCTTGCTCATTTTTCAAATATGTAAAAGCCATGCGATATAAAATATCTTCATCCATTTCAATAAGTGAAAGTATCGCTTGATGATCCCCACGAATAGCACGCTGCACGATTTCAAATTCCATCCTTTTCGCCTCCTTCCTCCATTAGACGGAGCGATGCTTCATTTCGTTCAAAAATTTTAAAATTATATAGGAAACCGTCTATGGATTTGCCTTTAATCTTTGCATCAAAGATGTTCCTTTGAAGACATAAGTTTTTAATTCCTTCTTCAACGAACCTGCGACGTTAGTTGAAGAGCAACAATCTTTCATCTAATACCTTGTAGTCTCGGTGTTTCTAAAATTTTTGCTCCCTTCAAATAAAAAAATAGGTGTCCATTTCTGGGCGCCTATTTTTCCCTTGAAATATAACTGTTGAATGTAAAACCTCCGAGCAATATCATACAAAAAGCTAAAATAATGTTCTCTATTGAAACAGATTTAATACCATTTAGAAGTAGTATAGCTAGAACAGCTAATACAATGATGATCGACCAGAAAAGTAAATTTTGATTGTACCTATTCCTATTTTGAATTGTGCGTTCGTCTTCAATTATCTCGTTCTCTTTTTCCGTTGTAATATCGGATAACGCCCAAAAGCAAAATTATACTCATAGGTATAGACCCGTATGAGTATGGCTGTTCAAATAGAGCAACTAACAAATTAATTACAACTAAAGTCGCAACGCACAACCAAATACTTATCGATTTTTTTCTGTCAGAATGCACTAGACTCATCCTCCTCAAAAATGAAAATATTCTCTACATTTTCATAAAAAAATCTTAGAGAGCCCAACTTTTAACTAGGATTGTAGGTGATTTTCTATTGCAATTACTGTTTGTCCCGTTATTCTTAGTTCTTTAGCAAATTGTTCTTGTATTAATCCAGCTTCATTTCTAAATAATTTGGCCTGAAATGATGCCAAGGCTCTAAAATTATAATCATCCTGTCCACGCTTCCAAAAGTAAAGATTTCTTTACAACTATTGTATACAATTTAACCCAAAAATGAACAAATGAATTATTCAACTAACGGAACCTAATGATTCACGAAATATAAAAAGATAAAATTTCTTCACGTTTAGTAGATTAAATCTGCCTTTTTCTTTTAACAGCACCAATCTTTAGGAAAACAGCCATTTTTAAAGTTAGTTGAGTCTGGTAGGATCTTCATACAACTTCGGAGCTTTTCGTAATTTACTTGCTTGTTCGTATGCAAATGCGAGTTTTATTAAAACATCCTCACTAAATGCAGTGCCTGCGAATGTTATGCCAAACGGTCTCCCATTTTCCATATACCCCGCTGGGACGGCAATAGACGGATATCCGGCTTTCGCGCTAATTGTCGAGCCTATATATGATGGAAACATTATCGCATCTAGCTCATATTTTTTTAATGTATAATCTATTCCTTGCTCTTGAGAAAAATACAAGTCCTCTAATTTGGCATTTAAATAGTCAGAATCTCTTAACATGTTCGGTAAATTCTCTATTGATTCCAATTTGTCCTGCCCATATTTCAACGACTTTTCTCTTGAACGTTTATTAAATTGAATTAACTCAGAGATAGAATTTACAGGCATGTGAGAAGGTAAATTTACAAGGAAATTATTTAAACTATGCTTTAATTCATAGAGCATTACTCCCCTTTTCCAGTCTCTGTGAAAAGAAGGGATTTCGATGTCTTCATTAATAACGGCCCCTTGCTCTCTTAAAACCTGAATTGCATTATTAAAAAGGGTTTCGTCATATTCCTCTGACTCATAATAAGTTTTGGAGGCATTCGTATAAACACCAATTCTAGCGCCCTTTAATCCTGTAGCATCTAAAAAGATGGAGTAGTCTTGCTGTATCCTTCTTTCACTTTTATATGTAGCTACGTCGTCTTTATCTACTCCTGTTAATACGCCCAATAAAATAGCTGCATCTGTAACCGTTCTTGCCATTGGTCCTGCTGTGTCTTGAGAGTATGTAAATGGAATAATGCCCTGACGACTTATGAGCCCTACAGTCGGTTTTATGCCGACTACTGAATTTGTAATAGCAGGACTTAAAATCGAGGCATCTGTCTCCGTTCCAATTGATAGAACAGCAAAATTCGATGCCACTGCTACCGCCGACCCCGAGCTGGATCCTCCCACATAAAGTTCTGGATCTCCATAAGGATTAAGTGTTTGTCCAGCTCGAGAACTATACCCCGCCCACATCGTACTCGACATACCATTCGCTAATTCAGTCATATTTGCTTTCCCTAAAATAACAGCCCCCGCTTCACGGAGCTTTTTTACTAGAAATGCATCCTGCCCAGCTACATAGTTTTCTAATGCTATTGCTCCTGCACTAGTATGCATAAAATCTTTCGTTTCGATATTGTCTTTTAAAACAACCGGAATTCCATGTAGAGGCCCTCTAGCCCCTTTTGTTCGTCTTTCTTCATCTAATGCCTCAGCAATAAATATCGCTTCAGGATTAATTTCAAGCATAGAATTAATTCTCTGTCCATCTTGATCATACTTAGCAATTCTGTGTAAATAATACATTGTTAATTCTTTTGATGTAATCTCACCATGTTCCAAAGCTACCTGAATATCAATTACTGACAATTCTTCTCTAAAAAAGCTATTAAACTTTATCCCCATTTAAGTTCCCCCTTGCTTTCAATACAAATCGATACGCTTCTTCTATCATTATAGTATTTAATTACTTTAGTCTAAACATTTATATTAGGCTTATCATTAATAGAATTATCGTTAAAAATACAACACCTATAACAGAACTAATTTTTGTTTGCACTATTTCTTTCTCGGTCAGATCTCTTTTAAAGTTCTTACGTTTCTGCCCCTCTATTGCACTCTTGTCTTTAAAATATCGAAATAGCGTTACTTGTCCGTTTAAAATTGCTTTCTCAGGTTTGAAGAATTGCCAAATAAACATCGCATATAAAGGAATAAATAATGCGATAAATGTTAATATTTACATCAACTCCCTTAAAGTCTTTTGTTTCAAATTTTTTAATGCTATGTTTATTCTATTCTATAAATATTCCTAAACACCTTGTATGATTTCGAAACCTTTCCTTAGAGATCCCCGCCTAACCTTCTCAGGATTAGTAGGCAACATAAAGCAATCCTTTTAGCCAAACCCTTGTATCATGCTCCGCAAGCTCGCATTTTGTATACAACGGGGTAATTTCATTGGTTGCATATTTTCCAATTCGCTACCAAACCATACTGTATTGTGCTACACTCTCTATACATATAGAATTTTCAGTTAGTTTGGACAGAGTCAGGGTTGGGGATCATTGAAGATGCTTAGGGGCATTTAGGGTGTCGTAATGTGCTTATTTGGCTTGGCTTATATTTCAACATGTCAGTGAAGGTTTGGAAAAAAATGAATAATTAATCCGGAGCTGCTTTAGCCTAAGAAAAGGCACGTTTGAGAGGTGAATGACATTGAATACTATTATTGAACTAAGAACATTAATACTTTTTCTAATTGTGCTACTTTTAATAATTCCTCTTTTTGGTTTTGTAGCAAGGAAATTCTTAGGTGCCGAGAGGAAGAAATGGTTTTCTACTGATTACCTGAACGAAAGACATAAAAAACTAGATCTGTTGGTACGACTACTTTTTATGACTCTAGTATTAATTAGCGAGTATTACACAATTAACAATGATACGGTTGAAATTGCATGGTATTTTGAAACATGGTTTATCATAATTGTCTTTTTAGTATCCTCTGAAATTTTACGAGCATTTATGGAATGGAAATACGCAGAAAATAGAAAAGACTTTGTTGCTACTATCGCAGAAATGATGTTTATGATTTGCATCGTATTTTTGACGATAAAAACTGATTTTTTCGGCTTATTTAATAGTTAATTCGAAAGCTATTAACCTCAGGAAATTGACTAGACCTCTCTTTAAATAGAAAAGGCTATTTCGCAGAAAATCCCTCTGCAAAATAGCCTTTTTTGATGGATAATGTTACACGTTAATGTCCACTAAATCTCTGTGTAAGCTTTTGTAAATTTTCAGCTTGTACACATAGGTCTTGTGACACTACCATGTTGACCGCTTGCATGGAGGCACTTTGCTCATCAACTGACTGTAGAACGACTTCTGTGGAATTAGTTAAACTATCCATTCCATTTGCGATAGTCGAAACTAGTTTTGTAACCTCATTCGCACTACTTGTAAGCTCTTCAGAGGTTGTGGATATATCCTCTAGCTGGTTCGTCATTTTGCTAACATGCTGAGAGATCGTACCAAACGACTTTGTAGCCTCATCAATAACATAGACGCCCTGTTGAACGTTTTTCAAGTCTTCTTCGACAGAGGTAGCTACTTGTTTTGTATCGCTTTCAATACCAACTACTAGCTCGACAATTTGAATAGCCGAATGCTTAGATTGCTCTGCCAATTTTCGGACTTCCTCCGCTACTACTGCAAAGCCTTTACCATGCTCTCCCGCACGCGCCGCTTCAATCGCTGCATTTAATGCAAGCAAATTCGTTTGATCTGTAATGGCCGTAATCATTTCGGTCATAGATTTTATATCTGTCATTTTGCCTGATAATTGTTGCATTAATTGACTTGTTTTTTCAGTAGAATCCGAAATGAATTCCATTTGATTTTTAGCTACATGTAAAATTTCCGCACCATTGCCTGCAATGTCATTTGCTTCTTTTGCATGATCAAATACATCTTGCGTTGCGACGGTAATACGCTCAATGCCATCAGCAGTTTCCTGCATAGCTATAGCACTCTCATTTGCAGACTGTGCTGCTTTCTTAAGACCATCAGTTGTATTCTCCATTTGTGAATCAACTTCGTTTACTGCATCTGTAATTTCATTTGTACTTGCTGATAGCTCCTCTATGCTCGCTGATAATTCTGTAGAACTACTTGCAATTTTTTGTGTCATCGTATGTAGTTGTTCCTTCATCTCAATAAACGCTTTAGCTAACTCTGAAACCTCATCATTGGAATTTATCTCAATAGGAGAACTGTGCAAATTCCCCTCAGCGATAGCTTGAGCGGATGTTGCTAATTGTTTAATTGGCTTAATAATTTTATATTTCACATAGAAAATACACGAAATTGTCATTGTAATTCCTATTACTGTTAATAAAGTGGATAGCCATTCTAAAGATGTTAAATTTGTTAGGTCTATAATCAAAATAACACCCATGAGAACATTTAAAGTAGAAAAGCCAATTATACTTTTTCTTCGTAAACTCATACTAAATTCCCCCAACTATAATATTATTCCTAGAAACAATTATAGTTTAAATCTCCTAAAATTCATAGAAAAAAGTCCAACTTTTGTAAGAAATAAGAATTATAAAAAGCACTTTGCGCTAGACAAAGTGCTTTCATCATCAATTATTTTAATTTCATAATACTTGATCCGGCAATACCTGGATGTGTCATCTCATATGGATCTAGAATTAAATCTAATTGTTCTTTCGTTAGTACACCCTCTTCAAGGCATAGCTCACGAATTGAACGACCAGATAGGATTGCTTCGCGTGCAAGTCGTGCAGCTACTTCATAGCCAATATGTGGGTTCACTGCTGTTAGTACGCCAACGCTTTTTTCCACATATTCTTTCATGCGGTCTTCGTTTGCTTCAATATCCTTCAAGCAATTTTGTGTAAATGCTCGGAACACATTATTCATAATACTAATAGATTGAATTAAGTTAAAGACTAGTACAGGCTCCATTACGTTTAATTCTAATTGTCCTGCTTCAGATGCTAAAGAAATCGTTTGATCATTACCAATTACTTGGAAGGCCACTTGGTTAAGTACCTCTGGCATAACAGGATTTACTTTCCCTGGCATAATAGACGATCCAGGTTGACGCGCTGGTAAAATGATTTCCCCTAATCCAGCACGTGGACCAGAAGCCATTAAACGAAGATCATTAGCAATTTTCGACATATTAATCATACAAATTTTTAATGCGCCTGATACTTCTGTATAAGCATCCGTATTTTGTGTTGCATCTACTAAGTGAGTAGCGCCTTTAAGCGGCAATCCTGAAATTTCAGCAAGATGAATATCAACTGATTGAATATAGTCAGGGAATGCATTTAATCCTGTACCAACAGCTGTCGCTCCCATATTTACATCATATAAATTCGGGCGAGTTTGGCGAATGCGCGCAATATCACGAGTGATTACACGGCAATATGCTTCAAATTCTTGCCCTAATCGAATCGGTACAGCATCTTGTAAATGCGTACGACCCATTTTAATAACATGCGCAAATTGCTCCGCTTTTTGGTGGAACACAGCTTGCATGTTTTCCATTGTAAGAAGTAGTTCATCTATCAAATTCAACACAGCAATATGAATTGCTGTTGGGAAAGCATCGTTTGTTGATTGTGACATATTTACATGGCTGTTTGGGCTAATTGCATGGTAGTCCCCTTTTTCTTTGCCTAAAATCTCTAGGGCACGGTTAGCAATCACTTCGTTGGCATTCATATTAATCGATGTGCCAGCACCGCCTTGGATTGGGTCAACGATAAATTCAGCATCCCACTCGCCATCAATAACTTCTTGTGCAGCCTCGACAATTGCATCTCCGATTTCTTTTGAAAGTAGGTGTACCTCCATATTACTCAATGCAGCTGCTTTTTTAACAATACCCATTGCTTTAATAAGTGCTGAATGAATTGAATACCCTGTAATCGGGAAATTTTCAGTTGCACGAAGCGTTTGGATTCCGTAGTAAGCATTGCTTGGTAAGGCACGTTCACCTAAAAAGTCTTTTTCTATACGTTGTGTGGACATAATTGTCGTCTCCTTTTATGTAATCCTCACACTTGATAGTAGCTAATAACTGCCGTATTGTAAACAGTCATTTGTCTGTAAAATGAAAAATTCCTGAAAAGACATTATTATTTATTCCTTAAAAGCCGAGATCTACTCTGAAACAATAAAGAAAATACATGTACATGATGGTTGAAGATGGTTGAAGATGGTTAATATCGTCCTAACCTGATTATAAGGTTTCACTTATTCGTTACTATCAATCTCTATGGATTCTTCTATATAGATTTCTCCTTTTTCATTTTCCCGCATGACATTGATTTTACCTTGTTCATCGTTTTTCCATTCGATCTTGAAGTTGTCTGGAGCATACATATCACTAGGAATGTACTCAATATATTTTTCTAAAACACTTCCCCTTTTTCCATAATAGATATGGACCGTTGCCGAGAGACCGGATTCAATTGATGGAATTACTTCCCTAAACTCAATGATATTTACAAGCCCCGGTGAATCACTCGTTTTAAACGTAAATGAACTTTGTCCGTCGTGTACTATTTTAAACGGGATAAATTCTTCAGCATTAAATTTAATGACGTCGGGGTTTTGTTCTTCTCCATATAACGTAATCGTTGCTTCAGCATCATTTTTCCAACTGATCGTAACATTTGAATCGTCAAGATTCTTTCCATCATTTTTAACAATTCGTTCGATATATTTATCTCTATATTTTACTCTAACCGTGGACGGGAAAAATAAAGCTGTTTCTCCTTTTTCTACGACTTTAATGACATTTATCCCATCCGGTGACTCACTGGTCATTATTTCCTTTTCCTTAAATTTTATTATATAGATAAAAATGATAATAGCGATCAACACTAAAATGGAGACAATTAGACCAAAAACAAGACAACCTTTTAAGAGACTTTTCATCGTTTGTTTAACAGGATACAGTTCGATATTCTCATCCATACTCATTATGCTCCCCCTTAACTCTCGATTGGTCACCACAATCTTCAATGACCCAATTAACAAGGTTCCTATTAACGAATATTTATTAACTTCAAAATTCCGCCCTCTTTGAAAATGAATTTGATAAAACGTTTACTCATCCTATTCTTCAAAATTTTGCAATAAAAATAATTAATTCTTAAAACAGCCTACCTCATTATTTATATAACGTACAAATATTCCCAATTGTTCACGGACCACAATCAAAAAAGCTGAACTAATTGGTTGTATTAGTTCAGCTAAATTTGACTATTATAATGTTGTACCTTATAACAAGAACACTGCTGTGATAAAGATATGACTTTAATTCTTGACTTATAATAAATTTAAAACGCTCGGTTAATGATTATTTATTAGAAGACACTGTAAAACGGCTGTTAACATGTTTGGGATTTTCAATTTCATTTAACACAGCAACGGCATAATCTGCATAGCTTACATAGCTTTCCCCAGCATCATTTACTAATAAATGATCTTCTCCAGCAGTATAGCTACCTGTACGTGGACCTTCTGGATCAAAGAAAGCAGATGGGCTTAAAAATGTCCAAGTAATGGCTGTTTGTTGTAAGTCGTGTAAATTTTCACCTTGGTTTTTAGCTGTCGCATAAAACATTTCTGGAAAATCTGGTGTATCCATTACGCGTACAGTTTTCTCTGGGTCTACAAACAAACTTCCCGCACCACCGACAACAAATAATTTTGTATCAATACCCGTGAAAATATCAATTAAATGACGGCCAGCTTTCACATGTAATTCCTCCTGACCAAAAGGAGCACCAAACGCATTTACGACTACGTCAAAGCCTTTCACATCTTCTTGAGATAATGCAAAAACATCCTTTTCAATTACTGGAATATTTGCTGTTACTTTGGAAGCTAAGCGAACAATCGCGGTTACATCATGACCACGTTGCAGTGACTCCTCTACAATCTTTTGTCCTGCTTTCCCTGTTGCACCAATTACTGCAATTTTCATCATTATAATTCCTCCTATTTTTCAATTGTAACCATTTCAGTTACAGATTAGATACAAAAGATCGACTTCGTTGATTTAACGAAGTTGATCTAGCACATCCTGTAAAGTTTGTGCTTGAAGTTGTTCTTCCATTGCATGCCAAACAGATGTATAAACACCTTCCAATGTCCGTTGGATTTTTTGACCAACTGTACATGCTGGATTTGGCTCATCATGAATCGCAAATAGCTGCTCTGGTCCATCAATCGCATGGTAAATAGCTAATAGCGTTAAATCTTTTGGCTCTACTAAAAGGTCATAGCCTGCAATACCTGATTGCGAGGTAAGCAAGCCCGCTTTTTTCAGTACACCAATCATACGTCGCACAACAACTGGATTTGTATTCACACTTCCAGCAATGTACTCAGACGTTAGCTGACTTTTATCAGATGTTGTTGCAATAAGCGAAAGTATATGGATCGCTACCGAAAATCGACTGTTCACCATATGTATCACCACCCGTTGTAACTATTATAGTTACAGGTTTGAATAAAAGCAAACAAATTGCTCTATTTGCACCTGCATTTATTTTTTTCATTTTACGAAGTATTATACTTTCTTTACGTAAATGACTAATTCTTGTCGTATTTCTCCATCTTCCTCATAAAAATCTAAGTTATGAAATTCATACTTAAAATGGCCAACAGGAAACGTCACACTTTCCCCCTGCGCTGCAGCTAATGTCCCTGCCACATCATGTGATACCATATGCAAAAGCTCTGTACCTAAAACCGAATCTACAAATACCACGTTCATTATAAAACACCTCCTCAGCTATTATAGCTTAGAAGGCGCTTACATTTATAGTCTTTCTTTATAACGTTTCAGGCGAATTTCCTCAACGACTTGCATCATTATATGTATTTGCTCCAATGTTAATTTTGTAGAGATGTGTGGTAGCTCAGATCCCTCTTTTGCTTGAGGAGTATTCGTAAGCAATTTCGGCCTTAAACGCTGCTCACGCTCTCTTCCGTCTATTTGAAAAATCAATGATCTCCTCACATCATTCACCTCTAAAATTTTTATTTGGATTTCCAGATTAAAACTTATATCGGTAAAAATTTCATAAATTTAAACATCCTTCATATTTTTATTAGAAAGTTTGGCTCTATTATAAATAATAAGGGTTTCTCTTTTGGTATTTTTATTCGTCGCTTTGACTTCTATCCACGATTTTGCCGATTCTATCCATCACTTCGGCCTATCTATCCTTCACTTTGCCAATTCTATCCGTCGCTTTGACTCTTCTTTCCGTCACTTCGGATGTTCTTTCCGTCGCTCTGACTTCTATCCACGACTTTGCCGATTCTATCCATCACTTCGACGATTCTATCCACGACTTCGGCCTATCTATCCTTCACTTTGCCAATTCTATCCGTCGCCCTGAACTGTATCTCCACTCCTTTACTGTTTGATTGCTTAAAAAAACAGCAACCAAAACGGCTGCTGCTTCAAGTTAAACGGCAATTGGTGCTTTAATTGTTGGGTGTGGATCATAGCCCTCAATTGAAAGATCTTCGAGCTCTATGTCGAAAATTGACGCTTTATTCGGATTGATTTTTAAGGTTGGTAGGTCCTTAGGCTCGCGGGAAAGCTGTTCTTTTACTTGCTCCACGTGATTTGAATATATATGAGCATCCCCAATGCTATGAATAAATTCGCCGACTTCTAAACCACATTCATGAGCGATTAAATGTGTCAGTAATGCATATGACGCAATATTAAATGGACAGCCTAGTAATGTATCGAGGCTTCTTTGCATTAGTTGACAGCTCAATTTGCCATTTGCGACATAAAATTGGAACATCACGTGACACGGAGGTAGTGCCGCTTTACTGCCCTTTGCACCCGCATTAATAACATCCTCTGGATTCCATGCATTGACAATTATGCGTCGTGAATCTGGATTGTGCTTGATTTGATGGATGACATCTTGCAATTGATCGATGCTTTCTCCTGTTGTTGTTGTCCAATTACGCCACTGCTTGCCATAAACATTTCCAAGCTCTCCGTATTTACGTGCAAATTCATCGTCTGTTAAAACACGCTCACAAAATGATGCTAACTCTTTTTTGTAGTCAGCATTGAAAGACTCGTCCACTAAACAACGACGACCAAAGTCTGTCATGTCCGGACCTGAATATTCATCAGACTCAACCCATTTTTTAAAAGCCCATTCATCCCAAATATGGTTGTTGTTTTGCAGTAGATAACGAATATTTGTATCCCCTTTGATGAACCAAAGTAGCTCACTTGCTACAAGCTTGAATGGTACACGTTTCGTCGTTAAAAGAGGAAAGCCTTTGCTTAAATCAAATCGCATTTGATAGCCAAATACACTATATGTACCAGTTCCTGTACGATCTTCCTTTTTAACACCATTCTCTAATATATGTTGTAGTAAATTTAAGTACGCGATTTCTGGATGCGCCATGTCAATCAACAGCTCCTTCAAGTATGCTGTTGACCATTATAACATCTAATAACTACATTTGGACGCCCAAAAATAAAAACAATATTTACATATCCGAGCCGAAGGAATTGTTTTCCAACTCCTTTGAGATTTCACTCTCAATCGTGATAAAAAACGTTGGTAACAAAATAATATTAAATAAAATAGGAACTATAATCAGTAAGAGATCCATCCCTGGGGAAAAATAGAGACCAAAAGCAGTCAGTAACCCTGACATGACTAGAAAGACAGTTTGCACACCGATAATCATAAACGGAATGATTTGGTACATATAGTTAAGCTTTCGGAACTGATGCATGCTTTCTGGATCTTCTATAATTCTCTTTTTTAAGCGTCTTGATAAAATTATACAGGCGATTAGCTGTGCAATAATAAAGCTAAAATAAATAACACTATGTAAAACCATTTGCCCTTTCATAACCGTGCCATTAAAATGTCCTACCCGCTGCTGAAGTAGCTCGTTGACCGCTCCCTCATAAACATATTCCTGCTCACTAAAATAAGTGGGCGACGGTTCCATAAAGCCGAGCGTTGCCCAATCCTTTGAGTTGGCTTTCCAGTCGATTAATTTACTAGCCAAAATGCGTAATTGAATGGCATCATTTTCTCCAAACATTCCTACTAAAAAAGTATATGGTATCGCTACCTTCATTTGCCCATCTTGTTTTTCATTAATTAAATCTTTAATGGAAAAAGTATACGCAACATCTGTCTGGTGGGCTTCATAACGAGCATCCTCGATCTTCCAATGACTCGCTAAGGAAGATTCAATGTTATTTTTCATGTCAACATACGGCGTATCATTATGTAAATTCTTTGGAATTTTATAGACAAAACGATTGTCACCCCCAATAATGCAGATATCTACTTTCACCGCATCATTCTCAAAGTTCTTAGCGATTGCTGTCATCGGGTACGACATTATGACTACTAGAAAAAGGACTAGTGATAATCCTTTCTTTGTCATGCAACGCTCCCCCTTTTCGTCACATATGATAGATTTACATTATCATAGGCTACACCGAAAAAACTATTTCGTTATTCCGAAAAAGCAATAGTGGTTTTCCGAAACAACTTTTTCGGTATTCCAAAATTACCAAAAATTATGGATAATATAGTAGTACTTAAGATTGAAATGGGGCATTATTATCATGCAAAAAATTGAGAGAAAACGATGAGTAAATGGACATATAGTATTTTCATAACCTACCTACTCCTCGGTATTTATGTACTTGTAGTTGCATCAAAAATACCTTATATTGGTATTTCACTAGACACAACTAGCGAACAACCCGTCATGACCGAGTTCTATTATCCAAATTGGGCACAGCAACATAATATTGAAAAAGGGGATCTACTACTGACAATCGACGGCAAGCCCGTTCGTTCTAATCAACTCGATTCTTCTGTACGTTGTGCAAAAGAACTAACGTTTATGAAGCCTAATGGAGATGTTCATGCTGTTTCAGTTAAGCATAAAGATATTCCGGAAGAATTTTATTTGCAAATTATTTTTCCACTTTTTTATTTTGTTCTATCTTTTGGCGTTGCTATCTATTTATGGCGAAGAAATACTGATAATCTACTAACTAGTCTACTAACATTATTTTTATTAACCTGTTCTTTAGCTTATATAAGTACAGGAGCCTCAGTTAGAGGAAATCTAATTGGCGGATTCGTAATAGGTATTGGTATAGTTTTATGCATAGTGCTTTTTATTCACTTCTTACAATTTTATTTCCGCTACCTACGTATAGAATGGCCGTGCCTCAATACAAAGTGGCTTTATTTAACACTACCATTTATACTTTGCTGTGATTTCATAAGAATAGTTAATTCTGACTTTTGGACAATCATATCATTAATTAAGTTAGGAATGTTTGCTGTACTTGTTCTCTATGCGATTTATATTTTACTAACGAGTTATTTACGAACTAGACTGGAAAAAATCCGTTTGATTACTATTGCGTTTATTACGCCTTTCTTGCCGTTTTTACTGTTTTTCGTCATACCTCTAATATTTGGTCTGGATCCTATTTTACATGCTGAGGTAGCTGCATCATCCTTATTATTTATTCCTTTTTCATTTATCTTCATTCAAGTGAATGAACGATTATTCGATATTGAATATCAATTATCTCGTTTACGTTATTATTCAACACTTGCTTTTTTTTGTGCATTACTATTAACTACGGGCATTACTCTCCTGTTTATTGACAAATTATCGATCGTTAAAATTACGGGTGTTTTTATACTAGTATTCCTTGTTATCATTGCTAGTTTCTATATAAAAGAGCAGCTTGATTTTAAATATCGAAAGATTATTTTTTCATCCACTGGCAATTATGTACATAATTTATATGCTGCTGTTAATCGTATGGGGAAAGCAAAAAATCAACAAGAATTACTGGAACAATTCAAGTATGAAATAACAGAAAAGCTTGGTACTACAGCCTTTACGATTACAATAATAACGGAAGATGCGCCCTTCGCTCGTGATGAAGTCAACATAGGGAATCACCTACTATTACATGATACAGGTGAAGAAAAAATCATGTTAAACATTAGACATATATTACAAAAAGAAGAGCTTCTTTGGCTAGAGTTACTGGCCCTCTATGTTTCCATGTTTATAGATAATTTAAAGCTCATTGAAGATTTAGTATATGAAATAAAGCTTATGAAGGATCACAATGATACTCAGCTTCCTTGGCTCGACAAATTATTATGGAATATCATTGAAAAAGAGAAAAGTATTTTAGCGCAGGAATTACATGATACTATTTTGCAAGAACAACTTCATTTAGCGAGAGAGTTAGATGTACTTGCTAGCTCGCCTGTTATAAAAAAAGAAAAGGTGTTAGATATTCGTGAGCAGTTGCTGAATGCATCGAAGGACTTACGTGAGTATTGTGAGAATTTAAGCCCTCCTTTGTTAGACACATTTGGGCTACAAATCGCCTTAAAAAAACTAATTCAAAAGGTGAAAATACGAGCAGACTTTTTGTTAAATGCCCAAATAGAACGTGTCCAATTTCAGGATGTAACTTTACATTTAGTCGTCTATCGCCTTGTGCAGGAGCTCTTAAATAATGCCATTAAGCATGCTGAGGCAACCGAAGTTTCACTAAGATTACAAGCGATCAATCGTGGCTTCATCCTCCAATATGATGATAATGGTATTGGCTGTAATATTGAAGGTTTAATGCAATCTTCAGCTTCTATGGGCATTAATGGTATTCGAGAACGAGTCCGTGCTTTTAATGGGGACATCACGATAACTTCCAATTTAAATGAAGGAATGCATATATTTATTCAAATACAAGAGGACGTGGATTCAGATGATTAATATTCTTATTATAGATGACCATCCTGTCGTTTTAGATGGTACAAAAACATTATTACAAGATTTAACAAATGTCCATATAGACACAGAGCAGGATAGTGCCGCTGTTCTGTCGAGAATGGATTTTCAAGATTTTCAATTATTTTTAATCGATATTAACATGAAACCAATCAACGGCATCCAGCTTTCAGAAATGATTAAGAAAAAGCAACCAGAATCACTTATTTTACTCTATACAGGATATGAGCTTTCCGATTATTACGAACTACTGATCGAGAAAAAGATCGATGGACTATTATCAAAACTTGCCACGAAACAGCAAGTGATTCAAACTATTGAAGCTGCACTAAGGGGCGAGATTCTACTAGCAGCTGATTTTTTAGATTTTGTACAGCAGCGTACCAATCTTCCAAACATGCAACAAGATGTTTTACTAAGTAACAAGGAGCAAGAAATTTTACAACTTGTCGCACAAGGCTGTACAAATAAAGCAATTGCTTCAGCCATTGGGGTCACACAGCGCACTGTAGAAAATTATTTATCCAAACTTTTTGTCAAACTAAAGGTAGAATCTCGTGCAGAGGCTGTAATCGTCGCTAAAGAGAAGGCATGGATCAACTAATTATCGTTAAATTACGTTAATGTAAATTTTATATTACTAAAATCGGAATATACTGGATAAATGTCTGAAACTGTTATATAATCAAAACAATAATTACATTACTTCATCTTAACCGCTAAAATCACGTATTCAAAAGTAATACGAGCTTTTGAATATGTGATTTTTTTGCAAGTTATCGAAGCAATATGATTGTTTAATTTTTTTGGGAGGTTGTTCACATGACACAAGGTACAGTAAAATGGTTTAACGCAGAAAAAGGTTTTGGTTTTATCGAGGTAGAAGGTGGAAATGATGTATTTGTACATTTCTCTGCTATTCAAACAGATGGCTTTAAAACTTTAGATGAAGGCCAAAAAGTTGAGTTCGGCGTAGAAGAAGGTAATCGCGGACCTCAGGCTACTAATGTTGTAAAGCTTTAATTTATAGCTTTAGCATGTAGAGTGCAAAATTCAAGAGACATCCCAATTGCGGATGTCTCTTTTTTAGTTCACTATATTCAATTTAGGAAATTGGCAAGCTCTCTTATGCGTAAGAATGTAACCCTGCAATGACTAAATTTACAAATACTTGATTAAACACGATAATGCCAAAGCCAATAATCGCTAACCAAGCTGTCTTTTCCCCTTCCCAGCCTTTAGAAAGTCGGAAATGAAGGAAAGCGGCATAAAATAAAAATGTGATAAGTGCCCACACTTCCTTAGGATCCCACCCCCAATACCTGCTCCAAGCAATCTGTGCCCAAATCATAGCAAACAATAAACCTCCTAGGGCAAACAATGGGAAACCTATAACAACTGCTCGATATGTAATTTCATCCATTAATGCTGGTTGTACACGGTTTGTTAATGGCTTTAATAAAACAATTAATCGTCTTCTCGTAATAAGTACAATTACCCCATATAAAATTGTTCCAACGATAAATGACCATACAATAGAATTCAATTTCTTCGCATCTAACTTATTAGTAATCTGCAAAGCGCCAACCTGATCCCCACTAGTTGTGACTGCATCTTTATTGACAATCAGCGGCGTCATCGTATAAACTGCTGTTTCTTTCTTCTCTAGCTTATTTTCAAATTGAACCTCGATTTTGTCTCCTGCTAAATTAAAATAAGTGCCCACCCCGATAAAGCCAATCACAACAATTAAACAATACATAACAAATTCCAAGGCAACTGTACTCATCGAAAATTTAGAAACATCTAATGTTCTTAACAAATAAATAATACCTGTTGCAAATGAGATCGATAAAACAGCACTTGAAAATGCAACTGTCATAACATGAATCGTTAACCAATTGCTTTGCAGTGATGGAACAAGTGGTGAAACCGTTTTTGTAAAAACGCTTCCATAACCGAGAATAATTAATGACACAGGGATCGCAAACAAGCCTACAACAATTTGCTTATATAAAAAATGAATGATCAAATAACTACCAGTAAGCATGATGCCAAAGAACGTCATAAACTCATACATATTACTTACAGGTGCATGATCAACAGCAATCCATCTTAAAATGAAATAAACTAGCTGTAAAGCAAAAGCAATATATGTAAGTAGAAGACCGACTTTTCCAAACATCTTCCCTTTTGATTTCACGGCAAGTCCAATCGGTATAATCGCGATCAGTAGTAAAATAAATGCCACGAACAATGAATTACTACTTAAACTTAATAATGTTTCTTTACTCAATGTAAAATCCTCCAAAGTATTTTTTTGCTCATCACCATAATGTGAGGTTGATTTCCGTTCCGACTTATATAAATGGTATTGCCCTCCTCACCCTTTTGTGATGATCCATTTTTTGAGGAAACTATATAGTAGCTTCCAATAAAAATAACGTTATTCATCGAAGTAAGTGCCATCATTTCCCTTTAAATAATTTTATTTTTTCAGAATTGTTACAATCCCGTGACATAAAATAGCGAATAAATCTCTTAAAGACGTCCTCATGTCAAAAAAATAAACCATCTATATATGCAAATAGATGGCAAATTACAAAAAGATGGCATGACTCTACCTACATCTTACTAAAAGTTGAAATAAAAGTCTATTTCTTTTAAGGTAGCTATGTGACAATAAATATGCGCAAATGTTACATAACGTTATGTGAGACAAGTGGAGGTTAGCCATGAAACAAAATATTTATGACCATCCGGAATTTTTCCACCAATATCAAAAGCTACGTCAAGCACCATATAACTACAATAACTTACTTGAACAACCAGCGTTAAAATCCTTACTTCCTAATTTAACTAATTTACAGATGCTTGATATCGGCTGTGGAATGGGACAATTCGCGTACTATTGTATAGAAAATAACGCACAGCATGTAACGGCTATAGATGTTTCAAAAAATATGCTGGCAATGGCTCAACGTGAACATGCCCATCCGCATATAGAGTACTTATTGCGAGCAATAGAGGATTTTCATGCAGCTCCTGACAGCTTTGACTGTATAACAAGCTCTCTTTCCTTGCATTATATAAAGGATTTTAGTGCTGCGATTGGTAAAATTGCGAAAATGCTTCGTCCAGGTTGCGTATTTGTTTTTTCTGTGGAGCATCCGATTGCTTCAGCTCGTAAAACAATGGAGGATAATTGGATGTATGACAACAGTCGCAATAGGTGCCATTACGCGATTGACAATTACCAAGATGAGGGCTTGCGTGAGCGAACTTGGTTTGTGGATGGTGTTGTTAAATATCACCGTAGCATTTCTACAATCATCAATACATTGATCGAACATGACTTAACGATAGAAAAAATACTAGAGCCGATTCCTGATTCAGAGGCTATTCAAAAACTGCCTTCCTTAGAAAAAGAACATCGTCGCCCCTCCTTTTTAGTAATACGAGCAAGAAAATAATCTTTCATATGGTAAGGTCTCGCAGCAGTACTTCTACTGCGAGGCCTTGCTAATTTTTTAATTTCACATAAATAATTTCCGGATCTCCCTCGTCTAAGTTTTCAATAAACCCACTTTTTATAAATCCTGCCGTTTCAAATACTTTATGCATACTAGTATTTGATTGGTTTGTAGATGAAAAGATTTTGGGAGTGGCAGCCATTTCTACATAAAAGTTTAATAATGCTGTGGCAACACCCTGTCTTCTTTCAGATAGCTTGACAATAACTAATGAGATGAAGCAGTTTTCAAAGAAGTCATTCGTAAAAATAAGAAAACCAGCAATTCCTTTTTCAGTTTGTTGAATGATACAACGTTTTTCGTTAATTGCTGTACGCAAATATCCGCTTCTCGAAAAATCCCCCATTACTTCTTGATCAATCGCACATATTTCATCGAGATGCTCCATACGTGCTTCCAGCAAATCTATCATTCTGTCACCTCATTTCTTTTATATACGAAAAGATTGATTTAAACATTAAGTAGCCCCATCATCGTACAAGTACAACATTTCTAATCAAATTTTTAGCTGTTACTTTTAATTAAGGAATAACTCATCACTTTAATCTCACCCCTGAACCCCTTTGCCAGCCTTCCTTCATCGACAAATCCGCATTTTTTATAAAGTGACTGTGCGGCAGTATTCGGACTATTAACGCCTAACACAAGCTCATTAATAGTTGGAAAATGCTCCAAAATAAAGTCCGGCAAAAGCTGTAATGCCGTTTTTGCGTAGCCTTTACCCTGTTCATAAAAGTCTGTCGAAAAGGCACGGATTAATATCGCCTGTTCATTTGAGGAATATGGCGTAACGCCCTCTTTTTCATGCAACACAAAGAATGTCACGAGCCTGTCTTCATCTATTACAAGAACGGCATGACGATTTTTATCCTGCTGCACTAGTTCAATGCTCTCTTTCGGAGACATCGTATAACGAAGCTGCTCCTTTGTAATCGTATATCGTTCAATTAAGTGATCATCTTTTTTTTCATAAAATTTTAATCTCATCAAAGCTCCCCTTTTCCTCTTTAGTCGTCGTTCCACCTTGGCGTAATTGTATCTGTCGCTTTGCTTTTGCTACACAAAAGATTCGCCACTGACGGTTCACTTTCGCCAGATAAACAACGCGACCGGATTATGATAATTCATTTATAGATTGAAAATACGCATTTAATACAGTTTATTTCCATAATAATATATTGAATAAATAGAAAATATAATGTATTCTAGCATGATTTAGAAATTTATTTTAGAGTAGGTGTAAATTTTGGCACTAATTGAGAGAGCTTCAAAGCGAAAAGAAACTGCTAATCTTATTCTAGAAGAATTGGAACTGATAGAAAAATGGAATACTATTGGACAAGCTTATGTTGTCGGCGCTACAGCGTATGATTTACTAGTGGATTAAAATATCGATATCGAAACATTTTGTGTTCGCCCTAATGCAGCAGAAGCTATGACTATATTATCTGATTTAACTAGCAATTCGAAAATTTTTAGAATTAAAGTATCGTAATTATTTGGAAACACCATTTAATGGTTACTATTTGGTATAAGTTGATCTTCGTTACGACTGGGCGACTCCTTGGGGATCAGCAATAGAGGAACGAAGGCTAAAAGCATCACTTCCTGTGATAACGCCTTCGTGACCAACATCGTGTTGGCCCGAGACCCTGCAGCGGAGCGGATGTTTTCTGTGCGAAAGTGTAGTGCTAACGTAGCGGCAGCAAATGTTTTATCTGTGCGAAAGCGTAGCGACAGCAACAACAAAAGCGGCTCATCGGACGCCCCCAGGAAGCTTTGCTCTGTGCGAAAGCGTAGTGCTAACGTAGCGGCAGCAACAAAGCGCCCAGTTGGAACGGAAATCAACCCCTCGATATGGAGATGAGCCATTAAAAATATTTATTTCCACTAATCACCAAAAATGCTACTATAAAGTTATCTAAACGTAAGGGGTTGTGAATATGAGTGCGAAAAGTGCAGTAGATATTTTGTTTATACAACAAATATTCAAAGGGATGTAAACTCAAACTGCAGCCCTTGAACAAGGGAGAAAACAAATGGAAAACTATTTTAAAGAATTTCTTACAGGGCAATCTATTACTTTACAGCAAATGACTTCTTCCGACTTAGAAGCATTTGTAAAAATTGAAAGTGAACAGAAAACGTTGTTACTGGCTAATGACGACATTCCCTTTCCTAATACTTTTGAGGATCATTCTTCATTCTTTCAAAGTATTAGTGGAAAAAAAGAGGAGTTTATCTTCGGTATATTCGAAAAGTCGTCAAATGAGCTTATCGGTTCCTGCGCTGTCTATGGAATCAACTGGAAAAACAGTACTTGCTTTGTAGGCATTTCAATTGGCGAACAATGGCATGGTAAAGGGCTTGGAACGGATGCAATGAATACTCTTATTCACTTTATTTTTAATTATATTTCCATTAATAAAATCAAGCTTCAGGTTTTCAGCTTTAATAAAGGAGCTATTCGCTCTTATGAAAAGTGTGGCTTTACAAAAGAAGGTATTTTACGCAATGAGCTTTTCCGCTTCGGTCAATTTCATGATGTAGTGTTATTTGGCCTTTTACGGGAAGAATGGAATCAAATAGGATAAGCTTTTTTCCTCAGTGTGGAAATACTTCGGCTTTCTCGATAAATCCACATTTCTCGTCGATAAATTGTAGATTCTTCTCGATAAAATGAACCAAGGGGCTGCCAGAAGACAGCCCCTTCTCTTATTCTTCCCAAACTCTTTGAACATCACTTAACACGAAATGCTGGAATGTAAGTTGATACACATCAGGCATTGAAAGTTTTTTCCAAAACCAGTAGTCATACTGCGCATCAAAGTATTGCATCATTAAGACCATTATATTGCCGTGTGTACCAATCACTATATTGTCATTTGGATGTGCAAGGATAATTTTTTGCAAGGTAGTAATAGCTCGTTCCTTGGCGACTTCATTTGATTCTCCACCCTCAAACGCGAAATTCGGATGACGCCACACTTGATGAATCGCAGTGTCAAAGTCAAGTAGATTCCCTTTAGATAGTATTCTTTCTTTCAAAGAATATATCGTATTTATTTCTAACTTATGTTCTTGTGCTATACCTTCCACCGTCTGAACAGCTCTTTTATAGGGACTTGAATATACAGTATGGATTATTTTATTTGTAAATAATTTAGTAATACGATTCCTATCCTTAAACCCTTTGTCGGAAAGCGGACGATTGTACTCATCAGCTGTATAGTGAGAATGAGCGTGTCTTACAAAATATATTACGGTCATTAATATCTCCTCAATTTTTCTTCGGATTTTGCCTTCTTTTCTTTCATATAATTATATATATCAACCTTCCACATATCATCCTCTTTTAATAAGGCATAATTCTTGAGATAGTGCGAGCTTCCAAAAATTATCTCCAATTGAACAATTGCTATACTTTCGGTGCTAGAATCTTTATTCAAAGAAATATTATCGTAGTATCTGTACATTAAATAATTTTGTATATCCTCATCAAATAAAAAATCTATATACTCTGATATAAAAGTTTGTTTATCTGGAAGCTCATTGTTATTGTAAGTAATTGCATAGAGTTTATCGAAATTATTCTCAAATATTAAATTCATCATAATTAACACCATTTCCTCTGGTGTAAAAGTCTTTAAACTATTCATATTCCCATTGCTTAAAAATTCTTCATATAAAGCTCTTTTTTCTTCTGTAAATTCCTCTAAATATGTAAAATCATAATCCCTATCAATGACTGGAGGTGTCGGTTTTGATTCTTCCACGTGTTGAACAGAATGGTTAGTAACTGCCGTTGATCCGGGAGATTCTCCTGTTTTTGTTTTCACTTCTGAACAGGCGATTAACATTAAACAAGATAAGATAATAACACTTAAAAATTGCAACCTTAACTTCAACACGGTATCCCCCCTATTATTTAATAGATTCAACCCTATATATCCACCATTCTATATTTTTCGAAAATTCTCAACATTTTCAATCAAAATGAAATCTCCTCAATAACAAACAACAAAGAAGCTTATTTGATAAATTGTGACAAGATACGAAGACTATTAAATTTTCAGTCGATGAAGGCAACAATTTTTATAGTAAAAAGGACGCTAATCTATTAAATATCACTCTGTACCTTTTCTAAAATCTGGCCAAAAAAAAACCCTAATATTCTAGTATACAGGGTAATAAAATACATAAATAATACAATAAAAGTAATTTAAATAGTCCGAAATAATCATCGTTGCTATTTTTAATTTTTTTCCCAATATAAGAATAAATATATTCTTCTATGACTAAATTACGAATTTCTCAACCTATACACAATGTGACATATTTTTCATTTTAGGTGAGATACAATGAAAAAGTTGAATCGAGGTCAATGTATTTCAAGAATATGGAGAAAAAATAATAGGGGGAAATGATTTTGGTTAACTATTTAACGCATAAACAATTCTTGAAGATGGAGATTGAAATTAAAAGAAAAATTATGTATAGAAAGGCTAAGGCTTTAGGTTTCACCCATCCTAGTGTAGTAGATTGTAGCCAAGAATTAGATGTCCTACTAAATAAATATTCAAAAGCGATCAATAAAGCCAGCTAAAACTATTTCCGATAACTCTTCTAGTTTTATCCTGTATTAGTTTCCGGTTATAAAATAGACATCAAATTCCTATTGCTGTTGTAAAGATACGTATAAATAACATAGAAATGGGCTATCTTCTTTATGACAGGAAAAAGGAGGCCTATTAATGCAGGTATTTATTTTATCATTGGTCGCTTCAAGCTTTTTACTACAACAGCCTCAAGATTCAGTAGAAAACACAGCACCGATTCTTTGCATACCTTCTGTAACTACATCTTATAAATATCCAAATAATCAATATCAAGCATTTCGTACTGAGAATGATTTTTATCATCAATTAGATAGGACAATCTATGAGGAATATAACAATGCTACCTTGAACATTCGTCAAAGAATAGCCTTTAAGGACGTATCGAAGGCTGAGGAAACATTTAATCTAAAGACAAATTTCATACGTAAAAAAACAGACCTCTCTCAACATACTTTTATTCATCCCAATCGACAAGTATATTTTTTAGCATCCTATAAGCAATTGGATCAGGAGACTTATCATAAATACCTGGTCATTGACGCTGAAACACAAACTATCCTTTTAGGAAATAGTAATTACCAAAGTAACACCATCAAATAATTGTATTTCGTTTGTTGTTTAATTTATTGTATGCTTGAAAATTGATTAATAGTAGCACATTCGAAGAAAAAATCAACATTTTTAAGCGGATTCTGAAAATAACATATATTCCATGGCTGTTATAGCTCGACTTTCGGGGGTAGTGACTTCCCTTAGAGTCGAGCTAATTTGTTTTATAGGAATCGTTTATCCCTATTTAAGATAAGGCCTTTTGCTGTATTTCTTGCTTTATTTCCACTATAAACTGTTGCAATGATTTTTCAATTAATGCTTGCTGACCATATTTACGAACAGTGACATTTTCAGTATCCATTTCTTGATCACCAAGCACTAAAATATAAGGTATTTTTTTCATTTGAGCTTCACGAATTTTTTTACCTAGCTTTTCTTGTCGATCGTCAATACTTACACGGATTTGTTCATTTTGTAAAGCCTCAACAACTTGCTGTACATATTCTCGATGCTTATCTGCAACCCCAATGACTTTTACTTGCTGAGGTGCAAGCCACGTTGGGAACGCCCCTCCAAAATGCTCAATCAATATGCCTAAGAAGCGATCAATAGAACCGAATACTGCTCGATGAATAACGACAGGTCTTACTTTTTCATTTTGTTCATTGACATACGTTAAGTCGAATTTTTCAGGTAGTTGGAAATCGAGCTGCACCGTTGCACATTGATGACTGCGATGAATGGCATCTTTAATATGAATATCAATTTTTGGTCCATAAAACGCTCCGTCACCTTCATTTATTGTAAATGGAAAGCCTAGATTCGTTAGTACGTTTTCTAACGCCGCTTCGGCTTGATTCCAAAGTTCAAGTTCACCCATATAATCAGCAGGACGTGTTGATAATTCAATATCATATTGGAAGCCAAAAACCTTGTATACCTCATCAATAATCTTCAGTGCAAGCGCAATTTCATCTTCAATTTGCTGTGGCGTAACAAAAATATGTGCATCATCCTGACAAAACGTACGAACTCGTAAAAGGCCATTTAATGCGCCACTAAATTCATGTCGATGAACTTGACCAAATTCAGCCATACGAATCGGTAAATCTCTATATGAATGGTAATCATTTTTATAAATCAACATATGCCCAGGGCAATTCATAGGCTTTAATGCAAAGCTTTGGTCATCTACATGTGTAAAGTACATATTGTCTTTGTAGTGATCCCAATGTCCGGACTGCTCCCATAGACGCTGGTTCATCATGAATGGTGTGCGTACTTCTTGATAATCAAATTTTTCTTGTAAATGACGTAAATAAGACTCCAATTCGTTACGAATAATTTGGCCATTTGCTAAATAAAATGGCATCCCTGGCGCTTCCTCTGAAAACATAAATAACGCTAGTTCTTTTCCTAGCTTTCGGTGATTCCGCTTTTCCGCCTCTTCTAGGAAAACAAAATATTCCTCAAGCTCTTTTTTTGAGGCAAATGCTACACCGTATATACGCTGAAGCATTTGATTATTGCTATCTCCACGCCAGTAAGCACCTGACACATTCATTAATTTAAAGTGTTGTAATTTACCTGTAGAAGGTACATGGGGTCCACGACATAAATCATAAAAGTCTCCTTGTTCATAAACCGTCACAACTTCATGTTCAGGAATATCCTCTAATAACTCTAGCTTTAGCGCATCATGAGCAAATAGCTGTTGTGCCTCTGTTCTTGTTACTTCTTTGCGCTGTATTTGTATATTTTCTTGAACAATTTGCTTCATCATTTTTTCAATTTGTTGCAAATCACTAGGCGCAAAGGAATGCGCAACGTCGATATCATAATAAAACCCATTTTCTATTACTGGTCCGACCCCAAATTGAGCATCAGGGTATAAACGTTTTATCGCTTGGGCTAATAAATGGGCTGTTGAATGACGAATCACTTGAATTCCTTCTTTTGTGCTAGCATCGTACAGGGAAATTTGTGTATCCTCCAAAATCGGGCGCGTCAAATCAATGATGGTTCCGTTCACACTCCCTACGATTGCCTTTTTACGTAAAGCGGGACTAATCGCTTGTGCAATGTCGGTTAATGTAACACCTTTTGAAAATGTTTGTTGTTTACCATCTGGAAATTGAATGTTAATAACTTGATTTGACATGTTCTCTACTCCTTTATTTTAAAATAAAAAAAACACATATTCGCCCCATAAAGGGACGAGCATGTGTTGATTACCCGTGGTTCCACCCAAATTCCCACTAGATGCACTAGTGGCTCATTGAAATGCAGTAACGTTGCATTAACGGTGCAAGTTTCCAAGCACTGCTCAAAGGTAGTAAGTTTTGATAGCTGCATTAGGAAGCTTTCAGCCAAGGCCTCCCTCTCTATGAATCGTTCTTCAAAACTCGTGTCCTTCTCATCGCCAATTTCATTGCTTTGTGAAATTGTTATCTACTATAACGAATGCTCCATTACTTGTCAATGTTCGAAAATTCGTTTTCATGAAACAATTTAAGGTGTTTTTATTGCAAATGCATAGCAGGAAAGTAGCGATGTCGATCACTGAATTTTTTGAGCGATGGTGTCTGGGCACTCCTATGCTCATGTCTTCATCTATTTCAGCTATTTCGCACTTCTAAAGTCTCATTGTGAGACTGCCATTGAATTTGAATGCTTGGGGCAGCATCCTTTTTAAAAATTTTCGCACTTTCTTTTTTCTTTAAGGCAAATTGTTTATCTATATTCACTCGGGCGTCATCAATAGTTAGTGATTCTTTAGACCCTTCAATCGTTATTTGTAAATCACCCAAGTCTTTACCTTCACCAAGATAAAAAAGCCGTAAGCCCTCCTCCGCATTACTATGATATACGGCCTTCCAGTGCTCACTTTTCGCTATGTAATGCACCTCCTCTTGTTGATTCGTACTACAAGCAACTAACACAAACATCATTAAAATTAGGAAGCATAATTTTTTCATTGGATCTCGATTTCCCTTTCCTTGAAAGTTATCATGATAATATCAACTTCAATCTATCCTTCTTAATTCCTAGAGTAAGGTGTTATTCAGCATCAGTTATGCCTCGGCATAATTGCGACCGGAATAGGCTTTGTACTTAGGCCTGCACGAAGCAGGTCAGTTAGCCGTTATCGCATGGATGCGATGATTTTAGGCTAACATCCCCTAAGAACTTCTTTCCAATTCCGTGACATCTACTGAAATAAGTTAAAAAGTAATCACCAATCCAGTCGTTTTTTCTCCAAAGGCGTCGCTAGATTCTTTAAAGACAAAATCTAGACCTTTTATATTGTCAGGTAACGGAGGTGAGATGATAAAAGTGCAACTTTCATGTCCATTTGTTCCCCCTCCACTATCTATCCAACAGTCGTATTCTTCTCCTACAAACAACTCAAAAATGTTGTGTGTTTCATTAATATAAACATTTTGATTCTTGTCTTGGATCCCAATCCGTTAATAGCTGTACAACACTTGCATTTTTATATTGCCGAATATAAGTTACCGTATAGAATCGTTCATCAACTTCTACGGACTTTAAAACTGAGATATGCTTACTAAAAGCGGTCGGCTCCACGCGAGGTTTATAATACTCTTCCGTTCTCATCATCCCGAATAATGATGCAAGATAAGCCTCATAAAAACCATATTTTTTAGCCCAACGAGAAAGCGCTTCCTCTGGTGAAAAACTGGGATTGTTATTTGATAGATGGTTACGCTGCTTTATGAGCGCACAAATTTGTTCATCAATAGTAACAAGCTGGTCATCATAATAATCTGTTGGTCTGTCATACGATTCTTGATTCATGTAAATCTTCCTAAGTCATATATTGTGTAAACCATGCAATATATTTTGCCCCGGGAATAAATAATAGCTGCGCCAAACATGTTCCTAGCAGCCTTGAACCCATCATCATCACAGAAGCTTGTTTAAGACTTAAGTAGCTTCCTCTTTGATTGATAACATCATCTGCTAGAATGGAAATTTTAGGGTCAATAAAAATAATCAATAACATCGTTGCTATACCATTAATAAGCCCTGACGACATCACAGCTGTATTCGATCTTTCAGGAACTAATAATGCGGCGTAAAGTGCAGACAGTACTCCAATTGTATAGATGGCCGTAATAACGACATTAACGATAAATAATTTAAGGGGAATATCGCGCCAACTAATCCCCTTTAAATACGAAAAACTCGGCAGGCGAATATGCTTTATCCCGCGTTTGAAATACTCGATACTAAAGCCTTTTTTGAATAATGCTGGAATGGAGCCTCTTTCCTCAGACAAATGTATAATAGCCCTTGAAAATATCGCTACAAATGTAGGCAATAGTAGAATGCCTACTAATGTACCTAGTGAAGCGGCGCCAATAAGTACTCGGAATTGCTGCTCCACAAATGCCAGCGTGTTTTCCTTTGGTGCTGTATCAGTCAGACTGCCAGTAAAAGGCTGCTGCATCATATTTGCCAGCCTCGAAAACATGACCATCACATTAAACAAGGATAGTGCAGAGGCTAATAATTTCACACGTGCACCCGATAATCGAACTGCATACGCAAGTGTCTCTATCGAATGGATGATGAGAATAAACAAAGCAATCATTATTAATTTTTCTGTCAAAATATCCAAAGTCTGTTACCTTCTTTTCGGTTGTTGATTGGTCGACACTCTTGCATGAATTTGAGTAATCGTTTGATCCAATCTCGTTCATATACTCCCCATTCTTTATGAGGAATTGTACTGATAGAGAAAGCGATTGCATTTTTTCTGGCAATGTATGCCTCTTACTTCCATTTGAATACTAGAAATCCAATGATTCCTATGGAGACTTTTCACATCGTCATCATATGTATCATATCTTATATTGAATTTATTTGGCCCCTCACAACTCTCCACTCTTAAATAGGTTGCAATAATTTCTTCAAAGGCTTGTATTGCCATAGGTTATATGGCGATGTGCTTTAGGGCATATTGATGAAGTTCCTCTTCATTTTGTTTTTCCTTATAATAATGAATTTTACTGAGACACTCCTTCCTTTTAATATATTCTACGAAATATACTCTAATAGGTTCCGTTATTTTCCTACCAAATAGAAAAGCTATTCATTAGGCACTTTTTCCCTAATGAATAGCTTTTGTCAATATTTAATGATTAACAGCAAAGTCATTATTCCAGCTAGTTGAATCAGATAGTTGATAAGTCACCATATTGGCAGTTACAGCAAGAATCACACCCGCTCTAGATATATCTGTAGAAATAGGATCCTCTAATACTAATACAACATACCCCTCCCCCCGTCCTAGATCATCTATAGCGTTTATTTCGAAGGTTATATAGGTTGTCTCATTTGTAGCAAAGAGTAATCGTTGCTCCTGATAGGCCCCATTTTCCTTTAAATTATAGCAAACAGGCATCCATCCTTTTGACCAATCAATACTGCCTATTATTTCTTTTTTACGTTGAGCCAGTTTGCCAATTGAAAATGTAAAATATATCTTCATAATAGCTTGACCTAATTCATTTTCCCCTTCACATACAGCAGTTACTTCTAGCTTAATATCCTCCTTCGAATGCTTTAGAATAACCACTAAAGTCACAGTGAAAATACAGATAACAAGTACTATACTAACGACGATAAATCCCATTTAGTCCCTCCCGACATTGCAATTGCTGTTACTATTAGATTACCATGTTTTAGGAATAATGGTATTTTTTCACCAAACAATCTTATGAAATGACATAGGCATAAATGATAAGACAAAAAACGAGAATGGACTAACTTAGCCATTCAAACCCGCTTTTACATGCCGTAATAAGCGAAGCGACTGGTACAAGTATTCCACCCAAAAAAATAGTGAAAGCTATGAAATGAAACGAAAGGTCAACTGCCCGTAAAAGTGCGATTGGTGAAAACTAAAAATCAGTGGGGTAAGAAACCCCCACTGATTTTAGTTTCACTTTACTTTGTCGTTTGTAACTCAGCTGTTAAAGTAAATGGTATTTTTAAATAATCGTATTTAATCGTTATTTTTTTAATAGAAGGTGCCTCAACCTTTACTGCATAATGCTGAGGCTGCTTGCCAATGGCCTGGCGATCTATGTATTGACTAGGAAAAATAGTTACCTGCCTTAATTTATGATAGGTAATATTTGGATTACCCACCAGCTTTGTTTCTGCTTCAAACGGTTCAGACTTACTCACGACAAGCTCGGCATTTTTAGGCACTTTATCATTAACGAGAATTTGTTGAAGCTCTATCTCACGCAGTCCTTTATTCTCTATCTCTACAATTCTTATAGTTGAATTATCTGTAGGATTCGTATAGCTGTTCATGACAAGTGGTGGATTGCTTTTTAAATAAATGATGAAGGCCGCTCCCACCACTAGAACGCTAAATAATAAAACAAATAGTAATTTTTTCATGTCATTCCTCACTTTCTTGCTACCTATCAAGTATAGCGAGAAATCGTAGGTGATGAAAGCTTGAAATATACAGTAAGGATTTTTCTTCACTTCCACCTAACTTCTTTGTCTTCGCTGAATTTTATACCCAAATAAAAACAATCTGACTCAATATAAGCCAGATTGCTTTGCTAAACGTATTTCATCACGTATTGGAATCCCATCATTGCCGATGAAAGGGATTTCAGGTTTATATGCTCTTGCTTGCTCGACCGCGTTTTGTATGATTTCGACTAAGTGATAGCCTCGCTTTTGATAAAATTTTATCGCGTGTAAATTATCATTTGTCGTAATGAGGGTAATCATTGTACAGCCTTGTTCGAATGCATTTTCTTCAACTACTTGTACAAGCAATGAACCTATCCCCCTTCCTTCTACAATACTATCAAGGGAAATAATTTCACATTTTTCTTCACGAATACTATACGTCACAAGACCTAAAATCGTGTTTTGTTCATCTACATAAACAAACCCCTCTAATTTACTACAGTCATAAATCCCACTAGAAATGACCATTTCTGTACTTCCCCAATGCTCCGTAAAAAATTGCATCACATCATATTGGGGTAATTGTTGAATAGGAATCACTGTCATCTATCATTCTCCTAAATAGAAAAATTAAACATACTAGCTATGGCTTTTTGGACACCTAGAAATATTGCCCATGAAATGACACCAAGTCCAATAGCAAAAACGATATGGATCGATGATTTCATTGCCAAATAAATAACAAATAGCATCACCATTGTTGCTGGAAGTCCAACGATTACACCAACCGTAAATCGCTGAATATGCTCACTCGATTCACTTTGCACAGTAAGCCAAATGATGCTTAAAATACTGACAAGTGGCAGTGCTGCAATAATGCCACCATAACTAGGAAATCTTCTAGCAATCTCTGTCACAATACCAATAACGGCTGCAGAGCATAGAATTTTTACAAATGTGTACATTATTTAGCCACCTCGCTTAATAAACGAAATGCCTGTAAAATCATTTGTTGATCTTCTTCTAAAAGTTGATTTAGTGCATATTGCAGTTTTTCATCATCTAATTCTGTGTTTTTCTTTAAAACATGAAGCCCATCAGCTGTTAAATGAATATGTACTTTACGTTGATCATCGATGTCCCGCTCTTTTTTCACCCAACCATTACGCTCCAGCTTTTTGATATGCTCAGACGCTGTATTTTGAGAAATATTCAGTAACCCTGCAATATCTCGCACATTTACTTCATCTTCCTTTTGAATCATCTGTAAAATACGCACGCTCTGATGTGAAATTGAATCTTCATGCGTTGAATGTAGATGGTAAAAAACTGATGTAAAATAGTTATTTATATCTTTAATCATTGAATTTGCCCCTTTATTATATCGCTATAAACGATTATATCGTAACGTGCGATATAACAAAAGAGAATTACTCCCACATTCAAAAAGTTGAAATTTTCACACTTTTTGAATGCGCGAATATTTTGTTAGCCATTAAAAGGCAATTCAACATAAGGAAGCTTTCCACATGCTAAATAAATGGGCTGTCTATTGACAGCCCATTCACTAGATTTATCGAGAGTTTAAAATAATTTATCGAAACTTTATTTGTGAGTTACCAAAGAATCAAAGAATCTTTACAAATACACCCTCTTGAAATTTTTCGTTTGCAGCTACATTCATTTTTCTAACATCTTCAGATAATTCACTTGCCCTTATTAATCTATTGTGAATGTAAAGCGAAGGATCGATAAGTCGGGTTTTATTCTTTTGATGAATATCAAATTCTTTCTGATCCACCCTCACTTTTACATCTGGATGAAGCTGTTTTAAAAGGCTCTGCACTTGCCTATCATTCGAAGATTTAATCTGATCAATTAGTTCATAATCTTCCTTAAGAAAATCAGTGAGTGTAATGATCTTTTTTTCTATTGATATCTTGAGCGCTTGTGCCAATTTATCATAGGCGTAAATATTTAACGGATTCATAAAGAAATCAAGTACTTCTTTATAATATGTTTTCACAAACCATTCTGCACATTCAATTCTTTGAAGACACATCATTCCTTGTTGAACAACGATATCATTTAAAAACATTTGTATTTCTTCTAGCGAGATTTGCCCGTACACATACATATCCCTTAACGTATAATCTACTCGATCTGCACATAATTCAGGAGCTGGTTGTTCAAGTAAACTCCATTTTGTAGTATTTAAAAGTAGATGTTCATAATTATAGTTATACTTTTTTAGAATAATAGGAATTTCTGATTTCCTAATCACATCCATAAATATCTCTTCATGATAATCTTCCGCTTTATTTTCAAGGACAAAATCAATGATATGCGAAAAAGCTGTATGTGAAACATCGTGCAATAATCCTGCAATCTGCTCCTCTAAAGAGCCTCCGAGCTGTTTAATTAACAGCATGACACCAACTGAATGTTCATAACGTGTTACATTCCATCGGCTATTTACAAGATAACTTGCCCCGCCTTGATGAATACCCTTTAACCTTTGTACCGGTTTACTCAAAATAAGTTCCTCTAACACATCCTCTATCTCAAATTCACCATATATATAATCAGAAATAATCATTTAAGCATCTTCCTACGCAAAATTTGAAAGAACAAAAACCCCACCACAATGCGAGATCGGGTAAAATTCTAATTGGCACACTCCTTTTAATAAGGAACTCATTTCTTCATGGACAAAATAAAATTCATCATCGTCCCAATAGCCAATACTTTCTTCACGACATTTTTCAAGTTGCGTTCTTGTTTCAAACGCGATATCGCCAATAAAAATTTTACCTGCAGGTGTTAGCTGCTGCAATAATGATGTAATATATTGCACCTTTATTTCATCGGTAAAATGATGCAGCGCATAGGTGCTCATAATCGCGTCATATTTTTGATGAAGGAGCGCTGCTGGCAATCCTTTTGACAAATCCCACTCCATTAAGTTTGCATCTGGCATTTTTTCTTTGGCGATATCGATCATTTTCGAGGAGAAATCGAATCCATTGATCATATGCCTATTGTCATAAAGCTTTGCCGTTAACACCCCAGTGCCAAATCCAATGTCTAATACAGTAGACTTTGGAATGTACATGACCTCATTAAAAATCGTATTTAATACTGCTTTATATCCTGCAAATGGATATTGGTTGCTTTCTTCACTTAGCTGAACCGTTTTATCGTAACCATCAGCCCATAAATTAAATCCTTGTTGACTTAGCATAATAGTCCTCCTAGGTTTTCAATCGTTTAAGTGTTTGGAAGGCCTATGAGTACTAAACATCCCATGTTAGTTACGAACAATCCCTCTCCAAACATATAGATTTTCATGACCAATAACCTGTTTCATAAAAACTCCCCCTTTCAGAAATTCATGCTTATCACCATAGCGTGGAGTTGATTTCGTTCCGACTGGGCGCTTTCCTAGAGGCGTTAAGTCAGAACGAAAATAAAACTATATACATTGCATGCGTTTTATCAAAATGTCATCCACAACTTTTAATGAAAAACTAATATCAAACTATTATACCAAATATTACAGACCGAAATAAGTGAATTTTCTAACTTTATATAATTCCTAAAAAGTGCTATAATAAGAAGAGTTTTCTTTTCAAGGAGGAATCGAAATGGACGCATTCTTTTGTAATGCTTGCTCTAGACCAAACACTTTACAGGTCAAAGAGGTCTAGAAAAGTTAACGCAAATAACATAATTGAATGATCTCTTTAGGCCAGTAACCTGTATTAAAAGCCTACTATTCAGGAGTGAATTCAAATGGAAAAACAAACAATTCAGCCGTTTTTAACGGTCGCAAACTATCATTTATTTGAGCAGCAAATGAATAAAATAATACAAACACTTGCAACGACAAAGGATAAAAACGTTATCCTAGCTGTACATGGTATTGTTGAAAGCGAAATTACAGCAAAAATAGCGCTTTCCACTACGGAAACCCAGCTAATTGAACAGCTTCTTAATGTGACAGACCGCGCACATGGCGAAGCGTATTTAGAGCAATTAAAACCATATGTCATCCCATTCAAAGCAGTCACTGCAAGCACACTGAAGAGTCTATTTAAAAAGGAAAAAAAGCTCAAGCTACCGAAGCTTGAAGACATGGATTTTCAGCAAATTTGTTATTTAGCTTGGGATGATCCTGGTACACATCGAAAATATGTCGTATTGGAACAAGATGAACAGCTAAAAGCGATTAAGGGAACTTTCTCTAACAATACAATTAAAGGGATATGTGCACTATGTAACCGCCATTCTGATGTTGGCCTATTTACTACGTCTGTAAAAGGGCAAGTCGTTGGAACGTTCACAAATTATAGTAATTACATTTGCACTGATAGCCAAACATGCAATCGACATGTAACGGATATAGAAAAAACAAAAGCGTTTTTCGAGCGCATTACTCAATAAAATGGAGCATTCATCAGTGGGGTTTTCATCATCCCCACTGTTTTTTTATTTTCACTAATCGAGCTTTATGCGAAATTATGATGGGATAAAAATAAGCCTTCTCCATTAGGGATAGGCTCTAACTGTAGACAGAAGCTATTTTGTTTGCAGAAAGCTGTTTATAATTTTTTCGGCTTACTCCTACGGGATAAACATGAGCTAAAAGCCCCAAAGGAACAATTTACGTAAAATTCTATCTATCCAAAAATAAAACGAGTACGGTGCTTTTTTGTACTTGTACTCGTTTTAAGATTTTATAATTTAATCTAATTTCTCTAAAGGATAACTTTCATATCGCCGTAATGGAATACCATGGAAGGATCAGCAACAGCAAGGCCAGGATTCGTTGGACTGGAAAGCCCTGATCCCCCAACCACTTCGATTTCAAGTTTTCCACGTAGTGGGCGTTCTCCTACAAGATAGTCGCCTGTAGATTTAACATGAAGGATACCATTTACATGAGAGCTAATATCAAACTCCAATCGAGTACAACTTCTTGGAGGTATTACCGTTGAAGGAAGACCTTCTAGAAAAGGTTTTTCATGCTCATTCGTTATAAAAGGAAGTGTTATTCCCTCATTAGAAAGCTCGAGAGAAGGGCAATATTCAATCACAACATCAGCCTCTAGTGGTTGGCTTGTAGGATTTTTAATAAGAATCACAAGTCGATTATTAGGCCGTCCAACTGCAGCATCCAACGGAACGAGAAATGGTCCTGTGGTAATCGCATACTTTCTATTTTGACATGTTGATGTTTGGTTTGACATAGAATCACCCCCTAATAAAAAATATTACTTTCTGTATATTTTATTAAAATGAAAAAAACAATGTATAGACGGATATAGAAGGACTCCACTTTATTTTTGGTTTAAATGTAGCGGCAGAGAGCTATATTGAAACAATACAATAAAACTATTGAGAAAGATGAGGTACACGCACCTAATCTTATGGATGTTATTATCAATTTGAGTTCATTTGAAGAATCTGAAGAAATCAAAAAATGATAAATTTGGGTACATTCTGGGGTATATACTTTTTTATGCTCTTCCCTATTATAATGTTATCTGAATACAACAACTTAACAACACACCACAAACGTTGATATACCAGTGTTTACGAACAAAAAAACACTCGTATTTTAAACGAGTGTTTCGTAATTTTTTAGGACAACCATTTCGGTGGTGTGTTTTTCTCCCAATAAATATCCCCTAAATTATTGTGTGCCATAAAGTCGTCCTCGACACTGTGGTAGTGGAAGTTGTAATAATAGCCATCCTGCGGTCTTTTTTCTGTGCGGACATGGAAGCGAATTAAATCCATGCCTGTTTCATTGCTAGTTATATTAAAAATTTTCTCGCCATAGTTTCCACTTGGCTTTTCTGAAATTGTCAACGATGCTAATGATGCATCGTCTAAGCCTGCTACTGTCATCGCAATAGCTTCCTCCATTTTAGGGAAGATAATAGCGTCAAATTCATTGCTAATTTTCGGGCCAATTTTTGTGCCGAATTTCACATAAGATTGCTCTTTCGCCGCATCAACGAGCAATGCATTGTAGTCAACCGGGTCTTCCTGTATTTCTGTTTGTTCTATCGGAAGAGCAGCCGCTTCTGCAGTGCTCGTCCCAGGTGATGGCCCGATAGAAGCACGATTTGATGGATTATGATCAAATGCTTCCCATATCTCATGTGTTGGCGTAATTAATCCAAATGTTAAAAACGCAACCATAATGACGATACTTTTTTGAATCCATTTCTTCATTAATTAACACCTTCTCTTTATGTACAAATTGGTAATTCTATTACTAATATATACGCTTAAGCCCTATAAAAGGTTTCATAATTTTATAATTCATTGTACAATATTTATGTATAAAGTAAAAACTTCACATCCTGGGAAAACGCTTGTATGACCATCATCCTGTTGCCCCAAACTAATCGGGCATTTACTCGCAGTATGCAGGATAAATGTGTCGTTTTTTTAAAAGGAGGTACAAAACATGGAAATCGCAATGGGTATTGGTCTTTTAATAATGTTAGGTTACTTATCATCTTTATGCTTCACGAACTAATACAATTACTTTTATGAAGAAAGTCCGCGAACTAGCGGACTTTTCTACTTTGTTATGACCTATTCTGCCGCTCATAGGGCACTTTCTTTATTATGAATGGAACAGATTTTCACAAAATGATATAGACTATAGACTAAATTTATATACAGTCTAGAACTTCTTGTTCTTACTTCATAAGTATTCAAGCACGATTCCCGCTACTAATGTACGCGGTAAAATTGTTAAAATACCACTCTCTTTTCGTACTAGCTCCCTATGTTCTTCATTGTATCCCATACAATCCAAAACAATCAGATCCACTCGGTAATCTCGAAGATAATGAGCTGCTTCTTCAAAGTTGCCATAATCATATGGTGAAGCAACAGCAATTGTGATATCATCCGAAATATCTTTCCATTTTTCAAGCATAGAATCTCTCTGTTCTTCTAGCGGAATAATTAAACCCATCTTCGGTTGATCGGCCATTGCACTAATCATTTGTGTGACGATTCGATTCGGATAAATAATGGGCTTTTCACATGTTAAAATCGGAAAATCATCTGTGCTTAATACGATAACCATATCCACCACTTGTTCTAACTTTGATAATTCTATTTGTAACAATGGTAGTAGTTTTCTTTTATCAATTATTATGGATCTGCCATCCCGTAATCGCGAAATAGATGTGTTCTTTTCATTTCTCGCTAAAACTGTTAGTAATTCCACTTCTTTTAAGGAATCCAATGCTCCTCTTTCCACAATTTTAATATCTTTATTCAATAGTTCTGTAAACGTTGGTGTAATGTCTATACGTGGTGATTGTCCGATCGTCAAAAAACCAACTTTATTCATTTGTAGTCACCCCTAAAGTTTGAAGATGTATCATTAATTTATTCAAAAGCTTTTCATACACCTTTATCGGAAAACTTAGCTGTATTCTCAAATAGTTGTTCCAATATAAGATGATTGCATAACATCAATAATGTCTGCTTTAACACCATAGCTATTCCTCCACAATTTTCTCCTATAATTTTAGCTCGTCATCTTTTAGGTAGTACCTTTTAAAATGCACAATAGCGGGAATATTCTGAATTATAACCATATAAAATTAACATGTTACGAACGAATATTCATTGCTAGCGATATCGTTGTATCATTTGAACTATGTCAATATCGAAAACAAACTACAAGTAAATTTAAAGCAAGAATATTAATAAACATTGTTACACAAGTTCAAATTTATTGGAACATTTATTTGAAAAAATAATCAAAAAGAACTATAACAGGTGCGATAACTGGGAATTCATTACATAAAAAAGAGTAGACATAGTCTGTCTACTTCTGAAAGCTCTTCTATATGTCTGTTCGACTTTTCTATCCGTCGCTTCAAAAATTATTCGATCTTCCCAGTAAATTGGACAAGGGGCAGCCTCGCTATTGCGAAGCCACCCCTTTAGTATTTAATAGGTAACATGTTTCGTAAATTGTAAAGTCTCAACCCAATCATCTGGGGAATAATATTATATTGAAACGTATATGTTTCATCACCGCGGTAAAATTCCACTGTGTGCTTTCTAACTTAAGCAACGCAAACCCAACCTTCTTTTGCGTCCTTGCAGCCCCAAAGCATGCGCCAGTGTGAATAAGTATCTACAAAAACAAAAAGCAGAATTCCAGATTACGTAAATATGCTACCTATAATAGCACGATTTATATTATACTATAGAGTTTTTAAAAAGTAAACATTTTATTTTAAGTTACCACGGTATAACAGTTGAACATTCAATTTGATATCCATGTTGAGCAGACCATTTTAGTAAAGAACCCCAATAGGTCTCGCAGATCGCAATAATTTGTTGTGGGTCAGAGAGATTTCCGGACATCACCAACTCACATAGAACATCAAATCCATCGGGCTTATCTTTAAACGACAATGCTTCCGGTAATACTTGAGCAGAAGTTGTGAAAAATTGTTTATTGTGCAATCCCAAAATCATTGCACCTGCTGTAGCAATTTCCATCGCCAAAATCGGTAAAAATGTTTGAGGACCTTGTACTTCAATATTTCTCATTTTGCCAATATACTCGTACATTTCTTCTACTAAAGTCCGACAGATCGCTTTTTTAAATATCGAGCTATCTACTGAGTTAGCTTTTGCTTTTAATTCAGAGAAAAAATCCTTCGGGTCATAAATAGGTAAAATGTTGAAAAATTGCCCATGCGTCAGCGGCCATTCTTCGTCAACTGTAGTCGCTTCTTCGATAATATCTTCTGCGCTGTCAAAGTTCACTTCTGCCTTCCATCGCCCTGCTGTCCACTCATAGGTAAAACTTTCATCTAAAGTGTTTAAAATACATTTAATTTCTATATCTGAAAAAGGCCCATCTGTTTTTCGGGCTAATGAACCGTAAATCCCAATTGCTTGTACCTTCGAACCAAATCTTTCTAAAACTTGGTTGGCAATGGCATAAGCAATTTCCATTCTTTCTTCTCTCGTTACCTTTTTCGGACCAATCATATTTGTCTCTCCTTATTATTTAATTGAGCTATATAATGGGCCGTGGAGGACCACGAGCTTAACGAGGAATTTTGTCTGCTGTCATGTGCAAAATCACCTTTCCTTAATTAACATCTTGCTTTCTCTTTTCCAACAAATCTGAAATTTCGTCGATATCCATTTCAAACATAACCGAGTCATGTAATAGAGGCGCAAAATAATAGGTAACTTTTTCTTCCCCATGTTCTTTCTCTAACCGCAACCACTTTTCAGTTGGTAGCAAACAAAAAGCCAACGTATCTCCGCCAAGTGAATCCATGTACCAACGGATTTGATATTTCGGAGCAATAAAGTCCTGTACAGCTTTCAAAGTTGTGTCCCTATCCGTTCTTTCTTCATCATACGGGATTGCTTTCTTCACTTCATGACAGTTGCTCGTGGCCACCAAGGATAAATGACTTCAACATGCCATCCATCATTTTACACATGAATACAGTCGCCAGCATCCAAGCCAAATATCATAATCTTTTCCTTAGTAAAAGGTATAGTAAAAAACAAATTTTCTTCACTTATACTGTCATAGGTCGTATTAGCATCATAATCTCTATGTATGCGAGAACCAGTAATTGGCTCTGTCATGCTGTATCCTGAACCGCTAATCAGAACAACGTTTTCATCTTGATCCCATCCACACGCAATTACGCCAGATGCTGGGATTACTGTTTCATGACCCCACGGACTAGGGGGGGCGTAAGTTCCATTGACTGTGCCTTTTTTAATAAATCAAGTTCAAATGATGTTCTTATTTCTTTTTTCAGATCGCCATATCCTTCTTTTGCTTATTAAATTATTCTACTATATTAGTAAATGCACTAATGCAGCTGTGATTTTTAGAAGTGTCTAATACGGCAAACCTAATCTCTGTGAACAGTTGTCCAAAGCCTTCATCCTCTAAAAGCTCACGCCACCATGCAGCAATTTTTTGTGGATCATTTCGAAAGACACCACAGCCATATGCTCCTAAAATTAAATGCTTGTCTCCTTTATATGCGAATAGCGCTAATGCTAATCGCATTCGATCTTTCATTACACGTTCTGCTTCCTGACTATCTTCTCCCTTCGCCAAAGCCTGTCCGTAGTTCACAGCAGGTAATGTTAGCACCGAGGCAGTCACTGGCTGTTTCATCAGAGCAAAGCGCTCATCACGGAAAAAGACTACATCTGGAGAGTAGATTGCATAATTCGTATACATCATCGATCGATTCGAACGATTTGCCTTATAATAGCCCTCGTTACAAAGCTGCGTTTTATATAACCCGCTGGAAGCTGCCAAACTTTCCTCCTGAGCCATAGCCCCCTTTAAAAATCCACCACCAGGATTTTTTGCACTCGCAAAGTTTAACACCCCAATTTTCTCTTTTCCTGTTGCAGCAAAGTCAATAATTGCTTTTACCGTTGCTTCATTTCCCATGGAATATACAGGTTGTTGTTGCAGTTTAGGAAGATTAAGATATTCTTTGACAATGTCTTCCCCCTGTTTCGGGTCAATCAACTCACTATTCTTCTCCGAAAATTTCTGTGCTTCCGCAAAATCTATTTGCTCATTGCCATATTTATAATAGCCTTGCTCCTGAATTCGCAATGTCTCCTGGGCAATTTCTTTTCGATTCATTATTAGTGCTCCTTGTTATGAAATTTCGTTTGTCTTGGAATCAATTCTATTCTTCTCTTTAAAAAGGAATAGATATCACTCAATTAATAAACTATCCAATACTGTTTCATATTACCATATTTTGAATTTTGGATAAAAAAATAGAGGCCCGTTCACAATGAACAAACCTCTTGAAAACACAATATTTACTTCATTCAACATCCAGAACACCATAATGAAACTTCGCAGTTGTTCTTGTTAATTGCTGAAAATGATAGTTGGCAAACCATTCTGAACGAAAATGAGCCTTTAACACTACCCGTTTTCTTGCCACTCGTTTTGCCTCATTTACCCATTCTTCCGTTAATGTCACATGTTCCCCAGCTAAGCGTAATGCTTCAAAATTATTGGCTTCTTCAATAACTTCTTCAAACATCGGATCCATATAGACGACATCAAACGAATTGTCAGGCAAAGTTTTTAAATAACTAATCGCCTCAGCCTGCACCACTTCTATATGGCGCATACATGCAGTTAACGGTAGCTCTGTCGTATCGTAGGTTTTCATCCCCTGCTCAACAATAAATGCTACATTCGGATTCGCTTCTAGCCCAACAACTCGCCCCGCTTCGCCAACAGTATAAGCCGCCAACATAGCATCCGCAGCAAGTCCCAATGTACAATCAAGCACCGAATCTCCTTTTTCAAACTGTGCCGCTTCTAAAAACGGCTCCGCTTCCCCACGGGCAACACGCTTTAGGCGAAATGCCGCTGAATTCGGATGGAAGAAAAACGGCTCATTCGCACCAAAAGCATAATACTCAAAACGATTCTTCCCAGCAACGATCACATGTGCATGCAATTCCTGTGAAATCTTCCGAACAGAACGCTTTTTTCTTGGCTCAAACGAAGCATCTAATTGTTCACACGCAAAAGCAGCGAGCGCCAACGATAAATCGTCTGGTCTGCCCGCTGTCGTAACAATGGTCTTTACTTCTCGCATGTTTGTTCTAAAACACCTGTTAAATGTGTAACAATTTGCTCCACAGGGAATCCTTCAATTTGTTCACGTGGAATAAAGTATGCCAATTGCCCATCCTTTAAAATCGCCATCGATGGTGAACTTGGTGGCACATCCTCAAAAAAGCCACGCATCGCAACAGTCGCTTCAGGATCCTGACCCGCAAAAACAGTCACAAGATGATCAGGCTTCACCGCCTCCACTGCCTCACGAGCAGCCGGACGCGCCAACCCAGCCGCACAACCACAAACCGAGTTAATCACAACCAACGAAGTCCCCTTCGCCTCCGCCATAAACTCATTCACCGCATCAGCCGTCGTAAGCTCCGTAAATCCAGCCTCCACTAACTCCTCGCGCATCGGCTTCACTACCTGTTTCATATATTCATCGTAAGCGTTCATGCTTTTACCCTCTTTCATATGTATTCGCAAAGGTTATTATAGCAAGGTTTTTCACCATTGTATAATGATTCGATTCCACCGCTATTCACTTGCTTTCGGAATTTTGGTTGCTTTTTTGTTGCTTTGGTTGCTTTTTATTTTTAGTAATCAGCTTTAATTGGAATGTCAAAGCTGCTCTTATACTTACTCATAGTTTAGGGGGTTGTGGCACATAATCCATACTAGCTTTATCCAAACATACATTCATTCAAAAAACCTCTTCTTCAGATGATAAATTGATACTCATTAAATTGTCCCTATTTGGGGCGATTATTTATTTATAAAAAAATCAAAATATTTAAGCCAAATTGAACTTTCCGTTGTCTAATATATGTAGGACAAAAAAGAGAGGGGGAACTACTATTATACGATTAGTGAAAAAAGCTCAAAAAGGGGATGACGAAGCCTTTTTAACGCTTTTTCAGCAATATGAAGTAGATATTTATCGAATGGCTTATGTATATGTCAAAAAAAAAGAAGATGCTTTAGACGTAGTTCAAGAAGTAGCATATCAATCATTTAAAAAGATAGATACATTGAAAAAACCAGAATATTTTAAATCCTGGCTGATAAAAATTACGATGAACTGTGCAATAAATTTAATTAAAAAAAATAGTAAAGTAGTGCTAATAAGATCAGAATACGAAGAGTTTATAGAAACCGAAGAAGAAGAAGATATTCTTCTTACTTTATCTTTACAAGACTTGATAGATGGTTTGGAGGTGGAAGAAAAAAGTGTTGTACTTTTAAGGTTTTATCAAAATTATACCTTTAAAGAAATTGCCGAGCTTTTAGATATGCCATTAGGAACCGCAAAATCGGTTTTATATAGAGCTATAAAGAAACTTAGAAATAAATACTTTGAAGGAGATGGTGTTAATGAATAATAAAATAAAACAAGAAGTAGAGAAAATTAATATCCCAAAAGAACTTCATAAGAGGAGTGAAATGGGCATTTTAAAAGCGAAGAACGAAAGGCAAAGAAGTAGAAAAAATGTAAAAGGTATCGTTGTAGCTGCTGGTTTACTTGTATCTATTGGAATATTATCTTTAGTTAATAATAATTTTGTTAAAAATAGTACAACACATGATTCTGATCAAAATACGGTTGCTATCACCGAATCAGCAACAGACAGCATTGATACGATTGATATTCAAGCTAAGTATTTTGTGTATGAAACAGCTGACAAACTCAGCCTAGGTGCCGATATTGTTCTCGTTGCATCCCCTATAGATGACTTTGCTAACCGTGAACATCACTCAACGAAGTTCGAAGACGGCACGCTCCAAGACTTCTATACGCTAACGAATCTAAACGTCGAGCGCATAATTAAGCAGCCTGAAGGAATAAATATCGGCTCACAAATGCAAGTGATTGAACCGGTTAGTATCATCACGGAAGCCGACAAACAACAAACAAAAGTTACAGCAGATGGATACCGCGAGATGAAGCAAGGCAGGCGTTATATCATATTCCTGAAGAATAACGGCATGGGCGGCTATAGCATTATCAATATGAACAACGGAAAGTTTAACCTTGATGGCGGCGATGCACAGGACATTCCAACAAACACAAATGAGAAAGCGTTCAAAGAAAGGCTGAAGAAAGATGTTCAATCAAAATTCAACGTGAAGTAATCCACTAAGCTCAGTATGTTTGCGTAACAATGTCTTTATAAGTGACACTCTAGGCGTTCTTTTTTGATGGTTTTGACATTTATCGATTTCAAAGAATGATTTTTATGCTTTAAATAAAATTTCAATCTACCAAACTTGAAATCGAAAAGACAATTACGAAGTAATAAATATCCAATTATTTACCAGTGACAATCCTCTTTATATACCTTATTCTGGAATAGTTACCTATTAATTTCTATAATCAATAGGTAACTACCAAAATATCAAAAAGGTGGTATGAAACAATATGAAAGTACGGAAAGTTTTAAAAGTAGGAATCCTTTCGATAGCAGCATTCTTCCTCACATTCTCAGGATCGGCATCGGCTACGACATTCACTGGTGGCAAAACGACTGCAATAAAGAATGCTTATTATACGGACTCAGTGTATTCGCTCGGCTATCAAACCATATTTGATGAAGGAAAGGCCAATTGGAACGCGCTTTCATCGAAAGTTCAAATCAATTGGGTTTCATCGTCTTCCGGACTACCTGACAAGTATTACGTTGGAACAACGAGTACAGCTGGATTGCTTGGTTATGCTCCGCCATATAAATATGCAGCAGACGGTGTAAACTTCATCCTTGCAGATACATCAGACAAATGGGCATATAGTACGGTATCTGCTTATGACAACCAAATCAAAGCATTGAGACTAACACGAACTGAAATCGTATCTTCGGTTACAACGCATGAAATTGGCCACACTCTTAGCTTAGCCCACTCACCATCTGGTGTTAGCAGCGTTATGACGAAAAGTGCTATTACAAACTTTGCACCAACGACATACGATAAAAACGATCTTGTTTCTAAATGGGGCAAATAATTCATTCTATCATTCAAATCTTAGGAGGAAAAAATATGAAAAGGGCAAAAGTAATCGGTATTTGTACAGCATCGGTAATCGCGGCATCAGCAATCTTCTATTCGATATCGACGGATAATAGCGTTTTGAAAGGCACAGCTTCTAATACTGTCATCGCACCAGCACCAGATAGCATTCGTACGGTTGATATTCACGCTCGTTATGTTGAATATGATACGGCGGACAAGCTCCATCAAGACGCTGATATTGTTCTCGTTGCATCCCCTATAGATGACTTTGCTAACCGTGAACATCACTCGACGGAGTTCGAAGACGGCACGCTCCAAGACTTCTATACGCTAACGAATCTAAACGTCGAGCGCATAATTAAGCAGCCTGAAGGAATAAACATCGGCTCACAAATGCAAGTGATTGAACCGGTTAGTATCATCACGGAAGCCGACAAACAACAAACAAAAGTTGCAGCAGATGGATACCGCGAGATGAAGCAAGGCAAGCGCTACATAGTGTTCCTGAAGAACAACGGCATGGGTGACTATAGTGTCATCAATATGAACAACGGTAAGTTCAATCTTGATGGTGGCGATGCACAGGACGTTCCAACAGATGCAAATGAGAAAGCGTTCAAAGAAAGGCTGAAGAAAGATATTCAATCGAATTTCAGTGTGAAGTAATCTTAGTTGCTTGATTTTGGTTGCCTTATGGGTAGCTAAAGGGCGTTTTAATTCAACAAAGTGACCACCAATTTGATGATCTTTTCAATGTACAAAAATAACCAATATTATACATTCGATCAAGAGTTCAATGGATATAAATCCTTAAAGGGGTAACCATCAGGGTTACCCCTATTTGAATTTTTTAAATTTGGTTTTAAGTAATCAAACACAAGGGCGAACCGCTGATAAGGTTTTATAGTTCAATAAAAAGACCTATTGAACTATATAAACAATTATTTAACATAGTTCATGAGAAATGGAAGGGAAACCTTGCTATACGTAGTATATTAAATGAATGGACGAGTTATAAATGATTGAGGGGAAACGAATGGAAAATAACAGAAAACTTCTCAACTTTGAAGCATAACAAAAAGCCTACACTCCCTCAAATGAAAGCTCACATTCGTTTTATTTAGTTGTCATTGCCTGTTTCTTCATCTGTAAATATATCACGGTTTGACAAGTGTTGTTGTTACCTCTTTGTTACCTTGTGATACCACCTTACGAATATACCCATACGAATAATCCAAATTATCCGCAATCTCTTGATATGTCATGCCATCAATAAAACGCAATTTAACAATTTTATATTCTAATCCTTCTAGCTTCTCCACGTTTTCGCGCATCTCTTTTTCAATCGCTTGATAATGTTCTAATTTTTCTTCAAGTGAAGCAATACGACCATTCAAACGATCTGTTCGTTGTGAAGCAACATCAAGACCATACTTATCCGCACCTATTGAGAAGAATGGCAAATGCTCATTATTACCAATCCAATATTCTTTATCTACCTCTAACATTTGAATTTCTGCTTTTATTATATCTATAATGCGTAATAAATCCGCATAGTTCTTCATGATCTCCATTTAAACTCGCCCCTTAACCATCTTCTTGTTTTGTTTAAATAACTTCACTGCCAGTTCATGTAATTCATCTGTTGGCTTGGCTTATATCTGATACATCTGTTCCAATAACTTTTCGTTTGCCAATTCGAAAGCCCAACTCGTTCAGCATTTTAGCCACTCTCGCTACATGTTCGTGCAAGACATAAAGCTTAATAGCATGTTGTTCAAACGTTTCTGGAACATAGCCTTCAACCATTTCAATATAGTCCTCTAACCTATTTATCTGCTCTCTTGCTTCATCTATAGTCATATTGCCTATCGCCCCCTCTACAGCACTTCAATAAATAGATTGGTGCACGCTTCACTTTTTTATGGTGTGCTTTATAGAAAAAAATATATTCGTGTACTATTTCAGCCAGCTCGGTTTAAATTTATCCATCGCTTTATCCAATCCATCTTGGTTGATTCCGATATAACGTAACGTAGTACTTGAATGATTGAACAATTCTTGTAACGTTACTACATCTTTTGTGTCTAAATAAAAATGGTAGCCAAATGTTTTCCTTAGCGTGTGTGTACCTATTTCTCGAATGCCACAAGCTTCTGCAGCTTCACGTAATATTCGATAGGCAGTTGAGCGGTCAATTGGTCTGTTATCACCTTGGCGACTTTTAAATAGATACTCACCCTCATGCAACGACTTGATATAAGTCTGAACTTCTTTCCTTATATATGGTAGAATCTTTACCCGTTTACGCTTTTTCGTTTTCTTTTCAACAATATCCATATGATCATAAAGAACATCTTCTTTCTGCAATGTCAGCATATCAGAAATTCGCAATCCTACAGATATGCCGATAAGAAAGAGCATGTAATCACGCTCTTTCCTGTTCTTTAAATAATTGATCATTGCATTCACTTTCTCTGGATCACGTATTGGTTGTACGTAATTCATAAGCATACCTCCTCACCTTTTGTCTAACTTTCCCATTCACTCGTTTGTATGTGTTACACCTCATGCCCGTCAATTCATCAACTTCAAGTCTGCTCATTTTGCTTTTTGGCGGCTGAAGTCTTTTTATGCACACCCTTTTACCTTCTTGCATAACCCCTTTGCTACAAGGTCCAACTGTATCGTTCTCATATGCATCACCCCTTCGAATGGAGTAAAAAAGGAGAACAACAAGTGACAACAGGCTTCGCTGCTATCATTTGTTGTCCTCCAGTGGGCTGGTAGAACTTATTTTTGTCTTAATACCAATTCTACTTTAGTACATATAGAATGTTTACTATGTGTACTAGAGAAATTATAAATGAATAAAACACATCCAATAATAATAATGGCTGCTAAACTAAGAAAAAAGTAATTTTCCATAGTATATATAGCTTGTATTTCATCCATTTTGATATTTATATTATTTAATTTTTCAATAAAGGTAATTTCATCTGTTAACCCCTCTTTATTCTTATATATTGTTTTTTTTATATTGTCCATTTCCTGAATGATAGTGTTGATTTTACCCAGGTAATCTTTTGCAGCTGAAATGTAAAATATCATTGTGGATAATATTATTGCAATAAATGTAAACAAAAAGGTAAGCAACATATTCTTCTTTATCGTCCACAGCAACATGGTAGGATACTTGATTGCTGTTAGATAACATATATCGGATTTCATTTTCAGCAGATGCATCGTTAGCCGTATTGTGTACTGTGACGAATTGTCGCGTCATAGTGTAAGGCGACTTGATAGGATACTTAGTTGCAGGCAATAAATTCTTTTTAAATAAGTATCTCATTTGTTATCACCTTCCTCTTTCGCTTTCAATTCTTTATCAACGTCTTTTCCTGTTAATTCATTTAATACTTCATTTGTAAAACTTTCTTCTGATTGATTTTCTATGACTTTTAACTTTTCAGCTAATTGTCGTGGAACTAATACACCTAGTTGAGCCATGTTTTCAATAATTGATAAGGCTTCGTTAGCTATATAAAAAAGCACTGCCGCAAATGTAAGTGTTCCATTTAATGACAGTACTTGATCGATAATATTTGCTGTGATAATAACAATAAAAATTAATAATTTTCTTGCGTAACCAATAAAGATTTTCGACTCCATAAATTCGTATTTTTAACCGCCTTAAAGATGCCTGTTAAAATGTCCAATACCATTAGCACTAATAACAATTCGACAAATTTCACCCCACCAAATAAATATAAATGCGCTACTTCTAAATACTCCAAATTCATACCTCCCATATTGCACACTCCTTTTCTGCATAATAAAAGCCCTCTACAATAATCTGTGGAAGGCCTGATATTAAAGCATTTTATTTAATTCAATTACAAACTCTTGATAGGTTTTAATATTTTCACTTAAGCGAGATTCATTTTTAGTAAGCTCTACTACTTCATTCACAACCATATCAATATTTGCCTTTACGATTTCAGTTCTTGAGCCAGGAGTAACTATACTGAGCCGTTTTTGCCCCAACGACCATTTCAGCACGCATTTCTTTGATAGCATTAACCATCCAGTGGTAGTCCGTAATTATTGCATCTAAAGCATCTAGTGTAATAACTATTGCTCTCTCTTTTAACATAGTTTTGCCCTCCTATGTGTTATAATGCTGTAATCTGACTAGCTTAAATAGAAGGGCATAAACCAATTCTTAGCTGTAGCGTGTATCGACGCTGCGGCTTTTTCTTTTATTCTAAGTAATTTCGAATTTGTTAAAGCTCCTGTATTTCGGGCAATTTAACAGTGTGATCTTTAATGCTACTTAATGCTTGTGCATCAGCAAACGATGTTAAAAGTACTGAACGAATTTTCATAATAAAACCTCCATTTATTAACTTTAAAGGTTATAATAAGGTATAAAAATACTAAATTCTAAGGAGAATAATGAATGAAAATTCAAACCGGTAATACATTAAATTATTTGAAAACAGAGGTAAATAAAAATATAAAAACAGAAAGTCTCTTAGATTTATTTGGAATTGAAGATATACATAAAGACGAAGACGAAAACGAAAAAAATAACAAACCTAAACTTGAAATCAGATATGAAGATGGTTATATACGGACATATATTGTGAAAACAATTGGAAAAAAATTAGTTAGATTACTTATTAGGGAGGTTAAACAAACCCAAGAAAACATGAAAGAGTCCGAAAATTTAAATGATATTTCTCACGATATGTTGTTACAACAGCTTGAAAAGCTATTTAATCCAAAAAAATACGAACAGCATACTTCTATTTTTGAAAAAGAAAAGAATATTTCTAAATATAAAACAGGTATTTGAGGACGATCAATATAAACCATAATTAGAAATGATTATTAATTTGCATTAAGGTTTAACATCTCTTAAAGAGCTGTAGCGTCTGCAAACGCTGCGGCTTTTTCTATTTTATAATTTACATATAATATATAATGAGGTAATTACATGGACTTATTAAAGGCTTTTGCATCTGGTGGATTAAGTGTGCTATTTATCATACTGCCAGTAATAATACTTATGGTTGTTGAAATTGGATGTATCGTTGTTTTTTCGTTAATATTCGATAAACTACTACCCAACAAAATTTATAAATACCTTTTAGTCTGCGTGGCTCTAGTTGGTTTTTACATTTGGGCTGTGCCAATGAATTTAGGTTATTCTGAGTTTTTTAGAGCGATGTTTTAATCGCTCTAAAAACCCATATTGTTCATTAGTTTACCGTAGCGTGTGACGACGCTAAGGTTTACCTTACTTGTTCTTTTTGCCAGGCTCTCCTCCCAGAGACTGTTGTCCAGGGTTCCATTGTAGCGAAAATTATCGAAAAGGGAGTGGTGTTTATGATTAAATTGTTTACTACAACAGTAGGTATCAAAATAATCCTTGGTTTTGTGATTCTAATTTTAGATTGCATCATACTGAGCAACGCCGTCGCTACAGTGTCTGGCAAAGAGAATAACTTTTTCAAACTGTGCATTAACTAAAGATTAGACATATCATCTTTTAACCATTCAGTTTCCCTATGTTCCTCTTATGTTTCTAGCGGCTCTTTTTGGTCAAACATATGCCAATAGTCCATAGCAAAAGGCTCTACTTTTTTAAAATATTCTTGAATCGTTTCCTCATAAACTTCAATCCAACTTAAAGTATTTGGGTCGACTGTTAATTACACTAAATGAAGTGCATCAGCTCCAGCAATCATATTGTATGGGACGTCATCTACATACCATTCAGAACCGATTTTTATAGTTTTATAAGTTTCAGTAGATGCACCATGTTCATCATAGATTTCTATATCAAATGATTTTATACATTTATACTTTTTCAAATTTAACAACTCCTTTTATGAACAATTTCTTTCAAATCTTCACTTACCCCGCCTACGTAAACGACTGATCTGCTCAAGCTCTTTCCCAATGCTCCGTAGTTGCCTATAAGTCTTGCATCTCCCACACTTTTTAGTAGGATCATAAGCTCTACGTTTCGGACATGCTTTGCACTCGAGAAAAGCTATGTGGTCCTGCTGATTGATTAGCCTAGCTCTACGCTGTTTAACTTCCTTGCGAACTGTATTCATGCGTCATACCACTAACGTATCCAAATAATGCAGCGTATATCCATTCTTCGACTTAACCTCAATACACTCATTTTCAAAGGTCTTGTATGGTATTGATTTTCGACCGCCATTTTTACCGCTTCCCAGCTCATTTGTAGCACCTCAAAAGGCAGAAGATAGGTTTTGTTATATTTACGAAAACTCACAAGGAGAAACGAAAATGCGTTATTTTTATGCCATGATTCTAGTAGTTCATATTGGTGATTCGATAAATTATCAAGAGGGAAACTAGCATTGCTTATTTCCTTCGCATCGAAGGTAATAGATCGTCCTTCATATACTCCGGCAAAATCAACCCATTCTGCTTTTTCTTTTCGCCCTTCGACAAAACGTCCATTGTCTTTAGTAATTTGTATTGGCGTAGGTACTTTTCGTATATCCGCTATACCTGAGTTGCGATATTTGTTGTTTGCCATAATAATTAAACGTTCAAAAGTCGCTCCTCGATTGGCGTATGAAGTATTTTTATAAACCATTTTAAACCTCCTGTTAGCACTTATATATTAAACAAGTCCATCTGTTGCCATTGTTCTTGTGGCAATTCTTTATCACTTCTACTCCATGCTCATGTATATTTGTAAACCAATGAAGAGGAAACCTTCCTATTGGTTGGTTCAGCTCAAGATCAGCGTAAAAATAGCAATCTTCCTTATTTACGTAGCAACCATAAGTTGCTCTAATAAAGTACCTACCTAAATCAGCACGATAGCCATCCCGTTTCCAAATTAGTTCAGCTTCATACACCTTACCTTCCTCTAACTCTAATTGCTCTAATGGTAAAGGAGGCTCAGCAGGCCATTCCTCTGTTATGAGCTCGAAACGCTACGCAAAAAGTTTAGACCATATGATGAATAAACACAAAAAGACCAGGCTCAAAATTTAATTTGAGTACCTGGGCTTTGCTCTTAATTACTACGCTGTGAAATGATGATTTTTAGTCCGCCTTCAATGTACCATCATCAAATTTATATAAACATGATTTATCAATTTTTCCTTTATCCACAGATTGTTTGATGTAATCACGTACTGCATCCTTTGGGGCACCATTAGTAAATTTCAGAATATCATCATCCATTTCTGTTTGTTGTGTTTGTTCATTTAATCCAGATAGAATGTATTTGTAACATGGTTCTTAAATCAGAATCTCAAAAATGAATTAACTCCTTTTAATGTGTTTAGCGGCTTTAAAAGATGCTGTCTGTATATTACGAGGGCACTGAATATAAAAATTATGTTTACTCCTCTAAAAATAGGGAAAAGAAAAAATATTGAGCCAAATTCTATATTTTTGGGAGGGATTAATAATGGCAAACGAAGAACAGGTGTTGTAATTGCGGGGTTAGCTTTAGCAACAGCGGGAAAAGTTAGTTCCAATAAAAGAATTAACTCGGGATCATTTATTCTTAAAAGAAGATATTGAAAGACGAAAAAAAGCAGCTAAGAAGTTTTATGCAAAATATCAATCATATGATAAATGAACGAAAAAAGCCTAGGCTAAAACATTGCCTATGACTATTAGCTTTATTTTATTTTTTAGGTGGCCCTAACCTCGTTTGGGTCAAGAATGAAAAAGTCGAGAAAAACATGGAGGTCCTCTTATGAGTATAAAAAATAAACGATTCGCTTACGGAAAAAATCAGTTGCAGTTTGGAGATCTTCGTCTCCCTGAAGGAGAGGGTCCTTATCCAGTTGCAATTGTAATTCATGGTGGATTTTGGAAAAACATTTGGAACCTTGATGCTATAGAACCTGTAGCAAAAGATTTGGCGTCAAGGGGAATAGCTACTTGGAACATTGAATTTCGTCGAGTTGGAGATGAGGGTGGAGGATGGCCTGGTACATTTATTGATGTTGCAAATGCAGCCGATTTTTTACAACAAATAGCAGAAGAAAATCATCTTGATTTAAGCAGGGTTATTGCTATTGGACATTCTGCAGGAGGGCATCTAGCTTTATGGTTAGCCGGTCGTAAAAAACTACCAGAAAGTAGTGTTTTAAGAACTACTGATCAACCACTTTCTCTTAAAGGATCGATAAGCTTAGCAGGGGTTAACGATCTTGCACTCATGGATGATGTTCATCATTTACGTCTATCAGAATTCGGTTTAGCAAATAACTATCCTGTATCTGATTTGGTAGGTGGGTCATCCAAAGAGGTTCCAGAGCGTTATGCGCAAGCTTCTCCAATTCAGTTATTACCCCTTCAGGTTCCACAAGTTCTTATTCACGGTTCTCTCGACATCAATGTGCCAATCGGAATTAGTTATAATTACAAACGTGTAGCAGATGCTTCTGGGGATCAGGTAAAAATGGTGGAGATCCCATCCGCTGAGCACTTTAAAGTGATTGACCCCAACGCCGAAGAATGGTCAGATATTCTTACAGAAGTTACTAATTTATTGGATATCGTACTATAGTAAAAATCATAGAATCGCTTTAGGCAATTATTATTTTTTTTTCAAACAACGTGCATTTCATGGGTGAAGGGCATTACAGTATCTATTTCACGATGATGTGATAATTGGGTGCTCAGAAAATTTTCTAGAAAATGAATTAATTTTAGATACAATACAAATTACTAAAAACCAACATATCACAGTACACCACAAACTGTGCTTAAAACTGTAGATGTATATAATAATGTTAAGCAATATTACAACCCAAGTGCTTATATTAAAAATGAAACAACTTTAGTTCCTATGAAAGCTATTTTTGTATCACTTGGCGCAACTGTTACTTATGACAATGCAACAAAAAAAGTAACTGCATACAAAGATATTAAAAAAGTTGTGATTGGCGTTGGAAATAAAAACGCTTACGTTACTTCAAACGGCGTTACAACTACAATTAATTTAAATCATGCAGCTGAAATTTATAAAGGAACAACTATGGTACCTGTACGTTTTGTAAGTGAAGCACTAGGTGCAGATATTACTTTTGATGACGCTGTATTTATTACAACAAAGTAATTAGTATGATTTGAATAAGGCAGCATCATTTTTTATTTAGTACTGCTTTTGTAATCTTTTTTTACAACAGTAGAGTCACAGTGCCAAATGAAAAAAGCGAGGTATTCAATGATTTAATCGTTGAATACCTCGCAATGTGAGAAGATATAGACTTTTTCAGTGCCCTCCTCGGAAAGTGTGACTTCTTTATATCCTACATTTCTTTTAGATACTTAAACAATTTCAATATCATCATCTCGAACTAAAATTACTTGAGAATTAGATATCGGAGTCAGTGAAATTTTATTGTTATAATTAGTAATTATCTCGTCAACCATACTACAAAAGTATTCATGTCCAAAATGAGGAACAGGATATGATGAAATCAGATTTAAACCCATAGTTGTTTCTAAATGCGGCGCTTTACTCATTTCATCCATATATTTTACATATTCAATATTAGGTGCCATTATTATTGAACCAGCGGACTCACCTATATATAGCTTACCAGAACCAACTTGTTCAATAATTAATTGATCTATCTCTGACCTTTTCAACTCTTGAAGTAAGAAAAATGTATTGCCTCCAGATACATAAATAAAATCATTTTTCCTCAATATTTCTTCTGCTTCATATTTATCAACTTTTGATATTTCGAATATTTCTACAATCATTCCCAACTCTTCAAAGGCTGTTTTTGCAGAATCTACATAATGTACTTCCTCTTCAACTAAACTTGCAGTTGGAATAAAAGTAACTCTTTTTCCTTCAATGTTGTCGCCGACGAAATCTTTCAAAAAATGACTAGTATCATAAAACGAAGAAGATAAAAACATTTTTTTCATAAAGTGCCTCCTAAAATAAGAACTAACGTTTCTATTTTTATGGTAGCAGACTTTTAAAAAAAATCAAATATTAATCTACTTTCCATCCCCCTCTACTTATATATATTAGTGCAAATGGAAGGTTATGGCCGGCTCTTCTTGGAGAATAAGATAACTAATCACAGTTGTCTGTTTTTTTACAGTGTGCTTTTCACGCTATATTTCCTATAATGGAAATATAGCGGGGGTTACACAATGAAAAAATTAATCTACATAGGAGCCATGTCTGCACTATTACTTTCAGCTTGTGGTGAAGAAAAAGCTGAAGAAACAGATAAGGCTCAGGAAGAATCAGATAAAACGAAAGAAAAAGAGGCTGAACAAGCTAATAAAGAGGAAGACCGAAAAGCTAAAGTAGCTGAGGAAAAGGCTCTTTCTGAACAGAAAACAAAAGAGGTAACTAGAGACATAACAGAGAAAAAAATTTCCGCAGATGAAGCAAAAAGAATACTTGAGTATTCCGGTATGGGTGAGAACGATAAATTAATTAGTTTAACCGTCAAAAATGGCGAGATTAAAGCAATAATAGACTTAGCGCCAAACAAATTCAATTTACCACCAGAAGATATTGCTGTGTCTATGTACAGTCAAGCATCCGATGCGTTACTAGAAGAAGAAGGTTGGAAAACATTAACGATAGAATATGTTGATATTGGGACAGTATCTATGAATATATCTGAAAAACAATCAAATGAACTCGGCATGTATTATTTCCCGGTAGCCATCATAACAGAAAGGTTGAAGCAATAATTTAGCCCACTCAAATGAGTGGCTTTTTTCGGAAAGGAGATACTCAGGTTAGGAAATAAGAAATAATTTCCCGGGTAAGCGCAAGAAATGACAAGCTTAGTCTTATATTCCAGCACCAAGCGACTGATTTTTCATTATCCTTCGCCTGTCGAAAAGTCCAAGCAGGCAATAAAACGAACGTTTGTCGGCACATTGTTCATCCAATTCCACCGCCTAATCTAGTAGATCCTCAATTTCGAATGTAACTTCTAACTTCTTTTTTTCCCGACAGTATTCACACTTATCACATCGTTGTGTTTTTTTACCTCCTAATTTCACTTCTATGATGCTTGGTAGTTTCGTTTGAACGTATTTCTCCTCAAAGTCGAAACGTCCTGAACCGAAGTGTAAAACTACTTTATCTGGTGGTCTCACATTAACTTTCTTGCTGAAGCTGAGGTGGACCAATTACATTATGAATCGTGTCGACCATTAAAACTCAGACACGACAACTAGAATTTACCTTCATGTAACAGGATGCATGCGTGAAAACGCTTCACAAAAAATGCATGCTAATTTCACTGCCCTACTCGATGAGACTGGAAATGATAAACTGCGTAATTGGATTGGGGTACATAATAAAAAGCCACACCTTGTTAGATGTGGCTTCTCAAATATTTGTAAATTAAATTGTTTCTTCTAGGCTTGTACATTTTGTTTTGTAATTATAGAATCTATAAGTTTCACGGGATAAATAATATAATGACATGATACAATTTTTAGTAATAATTAATCCAAGAACTAATATTACGCCAAAAATAGCGCCCATTGTTGCAGAACTATCATTTCGTCTAGAAAAAACTGATTCCAATACTGCTGTAAATGCAACAACGCTTATACCAGCAGAAGCTGCACCCAACAAAGGTTTTACAGAGTTATATCTAGTTATGAATAGTATGATTACTACTAACAATATTAAAGCAAATAATTCAGCGACAGAGTTATTTACAACGCTTATCAGGAAAAAGGATATTACAGCGACAGCTATTAAAGACCAACCATAAATAACGGAAGCTTTCAATTTTTCTTCTTCGGTTTCAGCTTTAAAAATATGATTTAATACCAATTTAAAAACCATTCTAAAACACCTCCTAAAGTAACGATAATAATAATGAACATAATAAATTATACCTATAAATTTAATTATTTCCATATAAATTTACATATAATAAATGAGACTACTACAATGATAATGGTTCTATGAAAGGAGGCTTTCGTTTATTTTTAGAAACACACGTACAGTGAACTAATGTAAGAATAAAAATAGCCCTCACTTCTTTCAAGTGAAGGCTGCATACGTCATTATTCAGTAGTAATTTCCTGTTTCTTTATCTGTAAATATATCAAGATTTGACAATTGTTTTTGTCACCTCTTTGCCCCTTGTTATACCCCTCTGCGAAATAGCCAAATGAATATCCCAATTTTTTAAAATCACCCTTACAAACCTTGATATACCTAGGAATCAAAAAACATGAACGCTTATATATATCGTGAGCGTTCATGCTTTTACCCTCTTTCATATGTATTCGGAAAGGTTCTTATCGCAAGGTTTTGAGTCATAGTTAATAATGTTTCGATTTCACCTTTTTTCACTTTTAGCTAAGAATAAATGCAAATAATACGGCCGTGTCTTTTTGGAGAATAAGATAACTAATCACAGTTGTCTGTTTTTTTTATGTACTTTTTACTCAATATTACCTAGAATGGTAATATCAAGGGAGGATTTTACATATGAAGAAAAAATTAATTTTTAGTGCAGCATTAGTATTAAGTTTAGGTTTGGCTGGTTGTGGAGAAGACAAAGCTAAGGAAGAGCCACAAAAAGAGAATGATACTAAAACTGAAGAACCACAAAAAGTTCTAGCGAAAACAGTAGATGACGTAATGAAACATTTTAAAGATAATGGTCTAGAACTAGGAGAAGTTTCAGATTTACCAAAAGATGAATTTGGAAACATCCGAAAAGAAGGTAAACGCATTTTAATTCCTTCTCTTGGTGATGATTCAGGTGGTCGATTATTTTTATTCGATAATGAAGAAAGTCTAAAAAAAGCAAAGAGTTATTATGATGAATTAGGAAATTCAGGTCCTATGTTTTATTCTCACACTCATCAAAGTGGCATGTTTTTATTACAAATGAATGGTGATATGGAAGATCATGAATTTGCTAAGTATGCCGCTTCACTTGAAACAGCTGTAAAAGGTTCTACAAACATTGAAATCAAAGAAGAAAGCAAAGCAAATAAAGCAGATAATTTAACAGAAGCAAATGTTGGTGAGGTAGTGAAAAATGATTTTGCAGGTACATATACAATCACTGATCTATTTGAAGCACCAACTGAAAAACATAAAAGTGCTGATGTTGAATTTTCAATCGATGGAATGAAAACAGCTAAACTAGTTGCAGAAAATCCTGAACTAATTGAAACTGCTGCTGAAACAAATGTACTTATCCTATCTATAACAGGAGAAAATTTATCCGACGATACTGTTGATTTCCACCCAAGCACATCTAAAATGATCACTGATACAAAGCGTCAAATTGATTCAAATGTAATGATTTCCCATTTTGAATCTGAATTTATTGGTAAAGTAATTCAAAAAGGTGAGGTTATTTTTGATTTAGGAGAAGAAGGTTTAGAAGGTGTCAAAGAATTAAAATTTGTATTTGATAGTACTTCAAAAGATAACAGATTTGTTGGAGAAAAAGTAACAGTAGTTGTACCAGTAAATAAAAAATAAGTTACTCAAAGGAGGTTAACCCCTCCTGCTCCAAATAATATCACGTATAAAAAGTGCTTAGAAGATTTGGTTATACAAATATTGCTTTATTAATTCCCAGTACAATCATAATAATTAGAATACATCAACTTTAGATTATGTATTAATTGCGCTGTACGGAATCGCAATCTTAATTCACATCATAAGACTTACTCTATTTATGTTAAAGCGAGGTGAGTAAATGGAATACAAATTTGGTTCAACTGAGGAACTTCTAGAATTTTTGAATGAAGAATTGCTATCTGCAGCAGAAGCATCGCATCTGAGGTATTGGAAATATCGAAAGTTAGGCTGGGGAAATTAGTAAAAGACGGAAAGTTAATAGCGAATGCGTTTATTACTTAAATACACACGACGTTGTACTTCAATAAAGACTAGATCATTCGTACCACCACTTGCTTTAGGTAGTGTTGCCTCAATGCCATACATAGCTGTTTTAGCCCCAATGTAACTGTTGTTGTCGACATTTGCTACTGGCTGCCTAGCTTTCTCAATCGTTTTAACCATCCAACGATAATTCTCAATCCACTGATGTAAATTCTCTTTTTTAACTGTCGTTTACCCTTTTAACATAGGTTTGCCCTCCTATGTGGTATAATGCTGTTATCTGACTAGCCTAAATAGAAGGGCATAAACCAATTCTTAGCTGTAGCGTGTGCAAACGCTGCGGCTTTTTTATGTTATAATCTGGTTAAAAAGGAGTTGTTTCTAATGTACGAATATAAGTTTGTTAAAATTGAGTTTAAAAAAATAACAGGCAGACCTACCGAAGATTATCGAGAAGTAATTAAAAATCACGCAAAAGAAGGTTGGAGATTTATTCAAATCTTAACTCCTGATTTCACTTCTGCGCCTGGGTTAGGTACTTACCATGAACTAATTTTCGAAAGACCACAAAATACATAAATCTATTTTTCAGGCTATAAACTATACAAACATAGCTACCACGTCATATTAATAGTAATGTAAAGCTAATTTAGCCTTACACCTCCGAATTTTGTTACTAAGGGTCACTCCTATCCCAAGTGACCCTTTTTTATTGTCTTATCTCACAAAAAAATATTTTTTAATACCTGTAGCTGAATGGTTTAACACCCCACTCCTTCTCTACAGCTAACATATTATATATTGTAGAAAGGAGGGATACTTTATGGGATACTATGGAAATGTTGGTGGCATAAATGAAGGTTGCTATTACGGTGGCGGTAATCGTAATGGTTCATCATTTGCCTTAATTGTTGTTCTATTTATACTTCTAATTATTATCGGCGCTACTTTCATGCATAGAGAGTATTAACATTTTTCCGATTTAAGGGTCGCCCTCCCAGCATGGTGACCCTTTAATAGATTCGTTCCTGAAAATGTTCAGCAAATTAATTAATACACAACATGTACATTGCCATCCTCACTGATTTGTACAGGCTTACCATCTACATCATCAAAAAAGTTCGTTAAAAAGGCTGGGTGTACTTTCGTGTTAATAAATCGCTTTTCAAATTCACCGTCAACTTCTACAACTTCTACTTCTTTTAACTCGACCTTTTGAATTTTCATGTGATTCTCCTCCATCTATTCAAAAATAAAAACACCTCCAATTCGGAGGCGTTGGTTTGGAATAAAGTTTGATTAAAAGTAATTCTAAAAACATTTTTTATAGTAAATGAAAAGAAAGCATATTATAAATAAAGATTAATCAACATGCTTTTTTTTTGGTAATTTAGTATTAAGTTTTCATAATAAATTTGACGATTTTTTAGTAGCTCTTATTCAACTAAAGCACCCGTTAATTGAATAACAATTGTATTTTTATAGCTAATTCTTTTGGTTTAACGTCAATAGAAGATAACTGGTTTATATCTACGCACATCGGTAGATATGTTCCACGTTGTCTTTTCTTATCTGTGTACTCTTCACCTTTCCCTGTACCGAAATCGCCATCCATTATCTCAGCAAGAAAAAAGTATTGAGTTCCATTAAATTCGATTGTTGCAATGCACTTACCAACTTTAACCGTAACACCTAATTCCTCTAACGCTTCTCTTTTAGCTCCTTCTTCAGGTGTCTCTCCATCTTCTATTCCTCCACCAGGAAACACATAATAAACTGAACCTTCTCGAACCCTCTTAATCAGTCCTACCTTTTTATCTTTAATCAAAACTACTGAACCTCGATTTCGCAAATGTATTCCCCCATTTTATATAAACCTTTATTCCAAATCCTGCATCGTTAGTTGAATAAGAAAAAGATGGGATCTCTGTGGAATCCCATCTTTAAGGAAAGCACCCGTTAGCCATCCATGAAGCGCAAAAATCAGCTCTTCACCACAGAAAATGAAAGATGATTAAGTTCTTTCATGGGAGTTTAAGTACAATTCTTCACAAACTCATATTCCTCCACAAAACTCACCTGCAGCTTAACATGGAAAAGGCGATTTCTTAATTAATTTCTATTTGTATTATTTATTTGAATGTGAGGAAAGACCCCGACCTATAAGGTTTGCAGAAACAGGTTTTTTTCCTAATTCCCTTGCCCAAATTGATAATTGTCCTATATGGTGAATTTCGTGAGCAATGGCATGTCGCATGATTTCACCCCAAGTATCCGTCACAATTCTTCCATCTGGCAATGTATCGTAAAATAATTGATTTTCCATACTAGCATCCCAGTTGTTAACAAAGTTTTCCACTTCTAAATGAAATTCAGCATCCAATTGTCGAACCTTGTTCAAGCTTTTATAGCTATCGAAACTCTCCCAAAAGTCAGTTTTACCTTGTAAGAGACGTATCCAGCTCCATTCAACATCAACAATATGGAAAAGTGTATGCAATATACTTCCCATTCCACCCGTGCGGTTCCGCAGAAGTTCTTCTTCACTTAACTCTTCACACCAACGATACCAGTCTTCTCTTACCATCCAGTTATATCTAAAAAAAGTTTGCAAAAATTCCCCTCCCCATTGAAATAATTAGCTGTTAAAATACTATAAGATTAATACCAAACATTGTTAATATTACTATTTCTACAAACATAGATTGAATTCCTTGTTCAACTATCCTGCCCGTTAGCCATCCATGAAGCGCAAAAATCAGCTCTTCACCACAGAAAATGAAAGATGATTAAGTTCTTTCATGGGAGTTTAAGTACATTTCTTCACAATCTTTCAAATTCAACATAAATATCTAATTGAAAATCACTTCTAACTAAAGAGATAATTGTTATCAATCTTTATTATAAACAATCAATCTTTTCTACAAAGCTACAATAGGCGCTCATTAAGGTGTATCTGGTTCAGTTTTTCCAACTAATTTTCGTGTGAAGTTTGTATGCCAAATTTCCGCAATTTCTGGATCTTCTAACTCAGCTGTAATCGCCTCATAGTAGAATTGGCCATGTGCATCAGCAACTGCACTAAATGCTAGTTCAAGCATCGCTAACTCTTCTTGGGACGTATCAATGTTGATGGTAAAACCACCCGCATTAGATGCTTTAGGGAATGCGATTAATTTTTGAAATCCTCAAATCCATCGACCACATCAGCTGTAAATACAAAGTCTTTACCTAATGAATTGGAGCCATAACTATAGATACCAGGCTTTAAATCCTCATTAGATAAACCGAAATAATCTCGTAAAACCTGTACAGATACATGGGCACTAACTGTTACATTTAGCTTTAGTGTAACGGTTGTCTCAGGTTCAGATGCAATCGTACCCATACAACCAAATTTTGTACCTGGTTCTTGTTTGTTTTCTTTCATAAATTGAATCGATGCGTTTTTGATATTCCACGCATCAAATTGCTCAATTACTTGTTTTAGCATTATAAGCCCTCCTCTATTAATTCTTCTAATGCGCCATGTAATTTCTCTAAAATTTTAGGCGTTGATTTCTGTAATGAACGATCACTAAAATGCTGTGCCCAGGGATTCGATGCTCCTCGACCTTCATCAGGGAAAACCAAGTAACCAAAACTACCTTTTTTTATTGGCAGCTCCTCCCTTTGTTTTTACAACAAACCCTAAATTATGCCCCTCACTTGTTGACCAATTACTTTCTTTAGCGTGCCGCTTATTAGCAATATTTGAAACGGGTAAAGATAGGACATTTCTTTTGTGTAAATCTCAATAGCATCCGTGTGTAGCCCCTGGTTAATGGCTATCTCAGCTCGACCTGGTAACGCCTTAATTTTTTCTTCTAAAGAAGTTAAATCATTAAATTCAACTAGTGACCTCATAATTCAACACACCCAGTTACAATTCTGCGTTGATACAAAAATACAACTCTATCAACATGTACCAAATTTCTTCAGCCGAAACTGATAACAACACGTGAATTGTAGTTTATAAGTTGAATTTAATTGCTCACGGACTTTATCAATCGTCATGTGCTTACACTTGCGAGCATTGACACAATCTCTTATCTGTTTGTATCGATAGTAAGCGTAACGAATAAAGGCGTTGAGCATGTCTCGCTCATACCAATAACGATACTCCTTTGTAGCTGCAACATTGATAACATCTGTATCATATGTCCATGTGCCATCAGTAAGTTGCATCTCTACCACCTCTCTTCATTTGCATATTTATATTTACGTGTTGATTCCAAACGGTCATGTACTTCGTTGTGGCATTTAATGCATAAGCATTGTAAATTATTTAGAGTCAATGACAGATGTGGATGAGTCTTTACTACTTTTATATGATGAACATTTTCGGCTTTGTGATAGCGACCAGCTGTTTACATAACTGACATTCATAGTTATCACGCTTCAAAGCTTCTTGTCGTAACTGCATCCACTCGTTTGATTTATAGAACTTCATAAGCTCACCATCAAGGATATGCTGTATCAGTTCTTGTTTACGTGCTTCTTTAACCAATCTTACTCACTACCTTCCAATCGTGTTGGTAGTTCATCATCTAAGATACTATTAACTAATTTCTTTACTACACTTGGGCCAATCTCATTCATCTTATTTGGTGTTGTATTACCTACCATATCAATTGACAGTACATCAAGCTTGCTAATAGTTTCTTTTCAACATAGTTCGATAAGTGCTTCAACACCTAAACAATCAGTAACCATTGATATTAATACAATCTTTTCTTCTTTTGTAAGTTCCATTGTTCATCCCTCCACAATTCATAGTTAAATGCATAATAAAAAGCCATACCCGATTGGATATGACTTAGCTAACATCTATTATTTTTTCTTGATAGTGTATACCTATTTTTAACATATTTATTTTTAAACATTTTTCTAACGTATCCTAAGATAAATATCGCAACCCCTTTTGAAAACTATACATATTATAGATTATAGAAAGGAGGGATATTTTATGGGATACTGCGGAGAATTTCGCGAAGAGTGTCGCGAAGAACGTCGCGAACGAAACCCATTCGCTTTAGTCGTTGTTCTATTCATTCTTCTGATTATTGTCGGAACTAGTTTTATGAATAGATGTTATTAATACCCAATACCACCAATGCCGCATATAATGCTCATAACTAGTGTAAGGTAATACTAATTTAACCTTACACCTCCAAATCATTATTAAGGGTCACTATCCTCCGGGTGATCCTTTTAAATTTTCCTCTTTCAATTTCATGCTCAACCTCTCAAGGCAAAAAAAACCACAACATATAGATGTGGCTTTGCAGTATTGACGTTTCCGCAAACGTCTATTTAGTTGTTATTGCCTGTTTCTTCTGTGTAGCCAATAGGAGAATTAATTTCTGAATCTGGTGATTTCAAAATATATACTTATGCTGGCAAAACATCGTTTTCTAGTGCTTCTATTACTTTTCAAAGCGGTAAGCTAATGAATAAAACACAAATGAGATTAGAATAATATTTTTTAGAAGTCACTTAAAGGATGCGATATAAATTCGAAATATTATCTTTGTTATTGTAGGTTTCTTTGGTTTATTTTTAACTTTCGCTGCATATGATTACTAAATTCGGCAAAGTGAATTTGGTAGCAAACATATCAAAAACCACATTAACTCTTTTCTTTATGTTCTTATCTTTATGGGCATCAAAAAACAATAAAAAAATCGACCAAGACAGCAATTAAGCATTTTGGTCATTTGTATATTTTTGATAAAATACTTTAGGTAGCGAACTATTTTTAATATTTCCACGTTGTGCAGTAATAAGTTTTATTCCACTGCATCTTTTTTACGCTTTAAAAAGTTGTTCTTGGACAGACAGTATTTTCCGTTCCAGTCCTGGTGCTTCTTCACTCGCTCAATGCCTCAACCAAACTGCTTTAATAGCTTAGCGATATATTGGGTAGCATTTTGTTCTGTAGCAACATAGCGAGCTCCACAGCTTTTGCTGTAGCAGATTTCGACTCCAATAGAAATACGGTTACCTTTCTTTAGTGCGTTAGGATCGTTGTTTCCACCACCATCACCACAATGAATTCATGCCTCCCATATTATACACTCCTTTTTCTTGCATAATAAAAGCCCTCCACAATCAAATCTGTGGAAGGCCTGATATTAAAGCATTTTATTTAATTCAAATACAAACTCTTGATAAGTTTTAATATTCCCACTTAAGTGAGATTCTTTTTTAGTAAGCTCTACTACTTCATCCACGACCAGATTAATATTCGTCTTTACGGTTTCAGTTCTTGAGCCAGGAGTAACACGTTGTTTTAATTCATTTAACAGCAAAACTCGTTCTTTGCATTTATCCAAATCAGCTTGTACCTTCAATAATTCTTGTTCCCATTCATCGATAAATTCTTGGTACGCTCTGATTTCTGCAATGATGGTTTCTTGACTACTTTTTACTTCTTGCACAGTAATCCTCTCCTTTCATCTACAAATTCGACAAAAGGAAAGGTTTCCCTCTAAATTTAGACAATAAATTTAACTATAAATCGTATCGAGATTCAGTAACATATACTGTTGCCCATCTCGATTGCTCTCATAGCGAATAATAAAAGCATTCCACAGATGATTGTTGAATGCATAATGTTTAAAATTTTACTCAGTTATAAATCCCCGTACAACGTCCCTATATACACCGTAAAAAACTAAACTTTCAAGATTGAATTGCTCTACTATATTCCATACTTGTTTACCTAATTCATCACTATATTTCATATCATAGTAAATCGCACGTAGCAAACAGCATTATTTGTTCTACTTTAACATTATCTATACCTTTAGTAAGGAATAAGTAATGACCAATGTAGCTATTGTTATCAACCCTGCCTCACTTCTTCAATTGACTCAATCATCCAGCTGTATTCTTCAATCCACTGCAATACATTTTCTCTCGTTACCTTGTTTTGCCTTTTCAACATAGGTTTGCCTCCTACCGTGTGATATAATGATGTCGTGAACACCATCAAAGGGTATAAACCAATTCGAGCTGTAGCGTGTGACGACGTTGCGGCTTTTTCTTAAAAAGGAATGATACTATGAATCAATTAATCCAATCTATCAGCTACATGCCAAGCTTGTAGGGAGTGCCGTTAAATCCCTTGACCTCCATGCAAGCTTGGGTTTCTCAAGGGAGCTGATATTTATGAAAAATCGTTCAAAAGCCTATATTCGCCATCAGAGAGAGCGAATTATTCGAAAGAAATGGGCCATTTTAAAAGACGTTATGTTAAGAGAAAGTGACTTCATGCCTGTACGCGGCAGATTGAGCAAAGGTAAAGTTCATTGCTCATGTAGAATGTGTCGATACGAGCAGTTTCACTCGATTCCAAAAACTAAACATAAAGCTAAATTAAAAACTATGGAACAGGAAATAGACGAATATGTCTATTTCCTTTTTCATGTCGCTATTCTTTCGTTTTATACTCAAATTGTTCAGCTTCTCCCTTGCGTAACGTTTTTTATAGTATATATTTAGAAGAAACACTTTCTTTTTGTGGAATTTAATAGATGGAAAGGAAAAGATTAAATGATTGAAATAATTTACGATATTCATTCACTTGAAGGTTCTTGTTATATAGAGGTTCTACCTGATCAATATAAAGGTGAATGTTGGAATACTTCTTCTATTTTCTTGACAGAAGAAAACTTTGGATACATTTTGCCTGCTTTAGAGAAATGCTACAAGAAATTTGATTACTTTGCTTTCAATGAAATAGAAATAGACACATGGAGTCTAATTAATATAGAACTGAAAAGTATGAAACAATTTTTAGATAGTAATCCTAATCCTAGTTCATTAAAAGATGTGATAGGCTTTCCTTACAACTATTCTGAGAGAGAGTTTAGAGAAAACTATGATACTAATAGTAAACAACTTATTTCAATGATTACTGAATTTCAATCTTGGATTGAACAAAAAAGTTCATCAACTAAGTTCATTTCTGTTTTAGGGATATAATCAGTGATCTAAATAAGTACTGTAAATCATTTATGGTGCTTTTTATGCAACTAGACCTTTGAAACGCACTGCTCTGAGCAGTGCTATTTTTATTTGTGAGGTGAGGTGAGGTGAGGTGTTACACCCTTTTCATTTGGTGGTGCTGCTGATTGATGAGCCTTGCTTCTACGCTGTTTAACTTCCTTGCGTACTACGTTCATTTAAGATGTACGAGCATTTGAGATAACGGATAGCATCTCAAATTGCCCCTATTGCTAGATGTTTGCTCCTTGTCAAATCCCATTAAAAAGTATGATTATTAATTTAAACTTTTTTTAATAAATATTGTGCAAAAAAATAAAAAGCCTAGGCTCAAAATTATTGAGTACCTAGGCTTTGCTGTTAGTTACTACGTTGTGCAATGATGATTTTTAGTCCTTCAAAATCGCCGCCTGTCAAAGTGCCTTGGTCAAATTTATCTAGCCATGACTTATCAATCAGCTTTTTATCGACAGATTGTTTGATGTAATCACGTACTGCTGCTTTTGTAGTTTCGTTTGTAAATTGCATAATGACATCATCCTTTTCTGTTTGTAGTTGTTTATCTAAACCATTTTTAATATCTAGCTTGAATTGTTCATCTGTGATTCCCATAGTTTGTAAATACGGAAATGGATCATTATGAGTTGTACCACCTAAAGTATCTGCGACCCAACGATGCGTCTTAATACCATTGCCACTACTATCTAGTACAATAGGTATTCCAGCCTCTTTTGCAAGTTCTCTTAGTAACCAAATGTAAGCGGCATAATCCTTTTTAAATTGCTCCTTGTCATTTGTTCGAGCCAACTCTACTTGTGCATAGCTAAGTGGATTACCTATAGGACCACAGCCATATTGCACACGATTAACTGGCGCGACTTGTACGATCCGTCCACCACCGCCTACCCAGTGTGAAGTAAAGGCAGTCGCTTTATTTTGATTCATAAAAGCTAGTTCATTTTCCAAAGCATCCGGTCCATAATTATTCGGATTGCCAGATTCATGAGCAATAACATATTTAATCGCAGTTAAAGCTACGTTCGGCAATCCTGACATTAAGCGTTTTTCTATAATATAAGTCATTTTCTCATCTCCCCTCTTGTCGTATTTTTGAAAAAATCAATACCTGGATCTATATTTTTATCATCCGTCAATTTAAAACGATTCAGAATTCAATTTATTTCGCTCAATTAATAACCAATAACAATACGCTAATTCCTAACGGTTCTAGCATAAGAAGTGCAACTGGAATTTTATAAACAAGTATGATCAATAATACTAATTTACTAGCGATTCCACTACTACAGAAACTTTACCTTTTTATTTAACCTAGTTTTGAGCAAACCTATTGTGAAATCAATTGTATTGGCACCTAAATTTAGCCTAAACTATACATTTAACTTTGAACTATCTGATTTTAAAAAACGTTGTAACCATTCAATCATACTCATGTTCCTCATCCTCATTTTATTAATTGCAAAATAAAATCCCTCCACAATTATCTGTGGAAGGCATAAAAAAAACGCTAGCTTTTGCTGCGTTTACTTGTTTTCGTTATGTTGCTTCTCCATTTATACAACACAACCTCTTTTAAATTGCTGATATTTGTTCCTTTTTCTATCAACCCTACCCATGCGATAACTAGCCCACTAGTAACATTGAACCTATTCCATAACACCCCAACCAATAGAGATAATTCTACAATCACATGTTTCAACGCTTCGATTTGTTCTTGCTGTATTTGTGCCTCAGACTTTGGAAACAATCCTGAGATAAGCTAATGAGACGATATCGATACATCAACTTTTGCAACAAATTTTTGATGCAGTTTTAGGCTGAATGACTCCTGGTATTTCAAATGTGAGTACGTTCATGTTTGCACTCCTAAACTGAAACTTGTAGATGACACATATCGATAATTTGTGGATTTAACCAGAGGCTTTTACATCCTTACTTGTATTCATATAATCTGTTGACCCAAATCTATCAGTTAATGATTTCATTGTTGTCCTAACGCCTATCATTAGAGTTCTTGTCGAATAAATCATACGAAACAATCAATTTCAAAAAACACATATACAAAACTGATATATAATCTTAAAATATGAATAATAAAACAACAAGGTGGTGTGTTTAATGAAAAAGAAATTATCAAAATTATTGCTTGTATCATTACTCACTGTTTCAGTAGTAGCTCCTGCATCAGCATCAGCTAGTAACGTAGAGATAACTCCTATGTGTAGTTTTCTTGGAAACCTTTGTAGTTTAATTAAGTAATTTTCTATCGGGATAGGGGTTATTCTCTCCTATCTCTTTTCTATTCCATTTTGAATCGTAGTCACTAATAACCATTGTGCAAATATAAAAAGCCCAGTCTCAAAATTCAATTTGAGTTTCTGGGCTTACTAAATGAATACTATTAATTTTGTTCATAATTTGATTCAACATTGCTAAATCATCATCGCCCATCTCTGCAATATAAATCTATCCAGATAGCTAGTTCTTCACCATTCATTTTGTAACTATTAAATTTCTATTACTGATTTTCTATTGGTATGATTACATACACTAACTGGCTTAGTAGCATGTCCATGGTCATCTGTACACCAAGACTGAGATTGGAATGCAAGGAATATACCAACCCATCTATTCTCTTCCTCAAAATGAATGAGTACACCACCATCTTGCCATATCCCGTCGTCTTTTCTAAAATCTCGACTATTTCCTTGATTCATATGAATATCATGAATGCCTCTGCCTGGAGAAAAACCGAAATATTTATCTTTTACATTTTCATTTTTGAATTTTTCTCCATAAGCATAAACTGTAGCTTTTTTTGTCATAGCCTCTTGCATATATTTATTCACTTTCTCATTTAAGTCATTGTCTGGTCCATTTTCTGTTGCAGGGAGAGGAATCATTTTTGAGGGATCGAATAAGCCACCGCGAATATAATCTAATGCAATTTCACGATTTTCACTAGTGACCTCTGTAAATCCTTCTTCGTAATTTGGAATAATTGTTATCTGCTTCGAGTTAAAATCTTCACTAACAAAATACAGGACTTCTGAAGGCTTTATCTTAGAGGCAACATTGATCGCAATCCTATAATTCTCTTCGCTTTTGTCCTTCTTTGTTGCGCGAATATGCACTTCGTAATGAGGGGTTTTGTCAAATGAATCCACAGGTCTCACGTCAACAACTTTACCTTTTAACACTCCGTACTTGAATAATGGCATAGAATATAACCTCCAATTTAATAGATTTTTTCCATCCTTAGCTCACTTCGTGTCTGGTTTTAATTTTAATTTTGCCAAAATGAAAAGTTAGTCAAAAAGTGACCTATTAATTAATATTTTCATCTTGCTTGATAAACGTATGGGAGTACCTAGTCTCTTCAGACATTTTGATGGTTATCTTCTTAAAATACTCATTTGTTTTTACGCACTCTATAACACTTATTCTATCATTCCCAAAAATGGAACTTCAATCATTTATTCACGCCAAATTTCGACGTCCGCACCGCCACTTTGTTGGTTACATTGTTCTTGAAATTGTTGACTGCTATGCATTGTTTACGATTGTCGGTGCAGTGACTGACATTTTACTGGTGAGAATATTCCTTTCCAGTTAAGCTTTGCAAATCGTTTAACAAAAGCAATAATAAACATCTAAGTTTTTGTTGATTTTTCCTGTTTTTTGTTTTATATTTACAATATCCATGTGCTGTTTAACAGGTAACTGTTAGGCAGCTTTTTGTTTAATTCAAGTATCCGCCAGGCTATTATTAATTTGTATATATAATCTGCTGTTCAATCCCTCGTAAGATTAGACAACTTTTTCATTGCCAACACGTAATAATTTTTGGTACACCCATGCTATTTCGATTATCCCACATATCACTTAATATTTTTGATCTCGGCCAACCTCTGGATCCACCACTTATACCAATCATTCACGATAACTTTAACTGTTGCAGGCCACTAATAACCCTTACCTACTTCCATGTCATCAATTTTCTGACTAACATGCTTCTAAACTACGAATCATGTCATATACTCGTTCAACCGCTACTATAATCTTCCATGATCAATTTAACCTCCACTGCACCGATAGCTGCTTGATTATTTTCATGAAACCCACCATAGAAAGTCTCCATTTCACACTTCTTGGCAGCTGCTACTCGATCAGTGTTTAGCGATCTAGTATGTAGCCATATTCCTTTTTTTGTCTAGAGACATAATCCAGTTGCATATTTTAGGCTTTCTTCTTTTTATCGCTTTGAATTGTTGTGAATAAAGTGGTTTTCATAGATGTTAATTTGTAAAAGGAGCTGTTATGAATGTCTTCAAAAAAAGTATCTATCGGTCTTACACAATTTACAGACTTTACTTTCAAAGGCGTTACCGGTAAAACCTCAATGGTTAGACAAATAAAATATCAAGATGAATACAATCCTGCTTTTGATTACTGGAAACCTTTACGAGATGGTATTCGAAAATTTCATGAGAAGGAATTTAGTAACGATTACCTGCTTGCTCTTGCTAACAATGCTTCTCAAGCAAAACAAAAGAATTACTTGGAAGCAGTCAAAGCACATTTAAAATTTATTAAAAATAAAGAAATTGAATGGTTTGACCCAGGCAAGTCCAATTGGTATAGCGACTATTTAACGGTTCGTTCATCTCCAGAACTTGGATTAAAGATTGATGGTGTTCCACACTTAATCAAGTTATATTTTAAAGGGAAGGACGAACGAATTGATAAAAATAAATGCCGCTCCTCTTTGACACTACTAAATCAATCTGATTTCACCATTGAGCATTCTCCTGATATAAAACCGGCCATTTTAAATGTCCAAAAAGGACGATTAATTTCAGATGAACCCTCTACTGAGGATCATCTAATTGCGCTTGAATCTGAAGCAGCACAATTTATGGTCATCTGGAACAAAATTTAATGAAAATCATTTACTTTGGTTAATTTCTGGTACAGTACAAAGAGAAGAGAATATACTATTTTAATAAAAAAAGTTACTAGGGATATCATAAAGGAAGGCTACTCTTTAACGAGTGGCCATTTTTGTAAATTCTTTTCGATTCATATTAATTCATTATATAGAAATAAAAAGCCTCATCCTATTTGATGAAGGCTTAGTTCCCGCGATATATTTATTTTTAAGTTAGTTCACTTTTACACACATAACACATTTAACTAGGCGTGTACATAAAACTTTGAATTGACACAAATACCGAAAATAAAAATAATCCGATTAGAAACCAACCGTAAACTTTCCTCTCCCTCTGAAATTCTTTTATTCCTAAAGTTAACATAAATAATCCTAAGAATAATATCATTAAATAATTCAGCTGGTAATCCTGTGTGATAAGTCCATAAGCCGAGAGTGAGAATGCTATGATTGAAAAAACAATTTGTAAAATTTTCAGCAAAACTTTCCTCTCCTCTTTTAAATTGAATTTTTTAGAGTTTATTTCATAATGCAAATACCTTTAGTATGTAGTGATTCCAAATAAGAGACATCTCTTCTAAATTAGTATAATGGTAGTGACTAAACAACCCAAACATAAAAAAAGTAGAATAATGCAATAAAAAGGATCATGATGACTATTCTAAATTTTCAGGTTCATCAACGTAAAAAGAAAGAATGTATCCACAGTTTCGACAATATTCTGCTGATATAGGTGAAGGTTTCTTTCTAACATTTTTTTCGGCATACATAAAAACTTGTCCAACAGTTGCTCCCATTACACCTTTTTTAATTTCTTCACTATTGCATTTCGGACATGCATAATTTCCCACCGAAAGTCCCTCCTTCATATTTGTTTACTTTTGGTAATTTGAGATAATTCTATATTTCCAACTCTTTTAGTATTAAGTTTTTCCAAATAAAAGAAGAAGCACCGGGTATAATACGAACAGCTAAACAACCAAAACATTCCAAAAGGAGAATAACACCTCATAACTATTGTAAAACAAATGGGTCTATTTTAGATACAACAATTCTCTGAAATGGAAATACGCTGTAGTTCACCCCCCTATATGTTACAATAGAACATCGAATTGCAAAAAACATTTTCTGCGCTGTAATGTCTGTAAACGCTGCGACTTTTCTATGTTATTATTTACATATAGTGTGTGCAAAGGTGATGTAAATGCCATTTGTAAGAAAATACATATATATCATTTGTTTTTTAATAATGTTTTTATTTAAAACGATTTGGAATTATTTCAGAAATGGTAATTGGGCCTTACTTGAAAATTTTTTCTTTGCCTTATTGTTTGTAATCTTTTATGCTTTCGTGACTTGGGCATGGGATAGTAAAAAGTATGAAAAGAAATAGCAAGTGTTTTAAGCCTCCAATGCTATCTAGTTTCTGTATATCCATCTTTTGACCGCCGCAAATCAAACACGCAAAAGGCGATGCTTTTATTCAAGCATCGCCATCGTAAATAAATCTATTTAGTGTCCATTACTGCATAGTAATTATTTTCACTATCCGCAAAATTAAATACTCTACCTGAAGGCATATTTACAATTTCTCCGACAGTAACGTTTTTGTTTAATAAGTCATTATATAATTGATCGAAATCTTTTGAGGAAAACATTAAAGAAGGTGCACCAAGATTTAACTCAGGTGACATTTTCGCAATTAATTCTTTATTATGAAGAATAATACTTGTCTCAGCGTCTTTAGTTGGAGCGATCTCAATCCATCTCATTCCTTGACCGTTATCTTCCTCTGAAATTACACTAAATCCAACTTTCTCTGTCCAAAACTCTTTTGCTTCATCTTGGTTATTAACGTACAACATAATTTGACCGATTTTACTAATCATTAATTTTTACACTCCTTAAAAAAGTAATTACTAGCTCATTAAATTTTACTTACCTTTACGATTACTTCAGCGACTCCACAAACTCACTCAAACGGTCCCATGTCTCTGTGATGCCTTGTAGCATGCCCATATCCATTACGGTCTTAAGTGCCTCTGCAGACACATATTCTGCACGGTTTATCACCTTAGTCTTCCCACCCAAATCGATGAATTCCAATGTCATCTGAGTCGACGGCATAGAGTCATTCAAATTGCCTTCAGCATCCGAAAAGTAATCGGTATAGCTGATTTTCTCAGGCTCTATAATCTCCTTATAAATCCCTTTCCCCCATGCTTCCATACCAAAAAAGTCACCTAGATTTTCATCAACGCACTTCATACAGTAGTGCCAAACGCCTCCCGGACGAAAATCAACGGTGCAGACTGGAATTTCCCATCCTCTCGGCCCCCACCAACGTTTCAGATGCTCTGGCTCTTTAAACATCTTGAATAATAAATCTCGTGGTGCATCGAAAACGCGCTCCAGTATAAGTTCGCGATCGTTTTCTACTCTTGATACCATTGGATTGTTTGACATTGTATTTCCTCCTTGATGATGAAATGGTTTTATGATTTTTCTTTTTTCTGCAATTCCTTCAAATACTCATCTAAATCATCAAATCTTTCTTGCATTACACTCTGGAAGGACTGTATCCAAGAATCCAGTGCTTGGAATGGCTCGGGCCGGAGCTTGTAGATTCGACGATTTGCTTCAGCCTGCACTTCCACAATCCCATTGTCGCTCAGTACTTTTAGATGCTTTGAAGTTTGGGGCTGCCTCAATCCCAGTTGGTCGGCAATCTCACCCACGGTTAGAGGACCCTGGCGTAGGAGTTCGACGATATTCATACGATTTGGTTCAGACAAAGCGCTCAACGTCGTTATGTTTACGCCTGGATTTTTCCCTGACATGTCACTCACCTCGTAAAATGATGGTGCCGGTAAAAAACTTCTACAACAGCACAGGTATTATTATTCCTGATACCCAAAATATACTCCAATAAGAATATTCTTGTCAAGGAATATTCATGACATAGATCGGTCATAATCATTAAAGATAAAATGTAGATGTATTAATTTTTTCATAAAACTTTCTAATTTGTTAAGATGAAACTAAATTACGCCAAAGGTGGGATTCAAATGAAACTTCTTGATGTAATGACTGTAATTATTTTAGGTTTTTTTACAGGGGTTTTACTTAGTGATGGTGGAATAAAACTTCATGAAAGTGGCATCCATATTTTATTAGGTTGCATTTTTTGGATGTTAACTTTCATCTTTTTGCGTATGCCTTCTTCAAAACCTTCCAGAGAATATAAAGAGAAATAGTATTCTTCTTTCTTCTTTTTGACGTAAAAGGCAAATTGATCGAAGCGAGGTAGCTTACATGAAAAAAAGTGATAAAGCAAAGATACTTTTATTTCCGCTAATAATGGCATTAGCCTGCGTTAAGTATTCAATTCATTGAGGAAACTTAATAGTCGGAGTTAATCCATTTTACAATGTTTGAGAATCTAAGAATGTTTGTAATGGTCTTTTTAGCAATCTATCTATTTACTACTGTTTTTGTAGCCCCTATTCATATGTATCTATCTAAAACGTTTGAAAATAAAATAATTTCATTTACTTTATTTATTGTAGGTTTAATTTTGATAGGGTACATTGATGTCTGGATCAACCTAAAATCTTTGTATTTACTTTTCCCATTGTTCTCAATTTTATCCTTAATCCAATTCGATCAGAGTTAAGAAGGGACTCCCAAAAATCAGGAATCCCTTTCTTATTTCTTTAGAGTTATCGAATGCGTATTCTCCATTAGAAAGAAGCTACTTAGTGATTTTCAAGGATTTAAGGAGCTTTTCTTCCTACTGATATGATATAAGCAGCATCATTAACTTCTACATCCTTATTAATCCAGAAAGACTGGCCCTTTTTAATTTCGGGAATTTTTTTATTTCCTGGTCTAATATATGAATCTACTGAAATCCAACCTGAATTCATTTGGACTAGTGGTTGAATATCCGTTTTTCCTTCGGGAACCGTTTCTCCAGTTAAATTTTGTGCCTTAATGCTAAGTCCTGAATTCACGATTTTAAAAGCACTTAAGTGGAAACTACCATCGATATAACCATTTGTGTAATCATTTTCATCAAAAAAATCGAACGGTTTTCCTACTAAGACCCTTTTATCTTTTATATGAAGTAATTTAAGATCATTAATATACTTATATTCGATGTCTGTATGATCTAAAAATAAGCGTATAGGCAAAAACATAGCATCTTTTTTTAAGACTGGGATTGTATCCATTTTAACTTCTTTCTTATTTACATAAGCAATCTTAGAATTAATAGTTACATCAAATGAATTATTTAAGATTTTTACAGTAGCTGTTTTAGAATGATGATTATAAGAAACTTCCCCACCCATTAAATCCTGTATAGAACGAAGAGGAACTAACAATCGCCCTTGTTGATTAAGAAATGGAGAACTCGGTTTTGTATAGAGAATAAAATACTTATCCATTTTTAGATAAATAGGTGTTTCTTTATCCGGTAAAGATGAGGTAGCAGCCATTGAACTTATTGGATAAACTGCTAATAAAATAAATGTTACAAAGGATGCTATTAATAATTTGAGATTACGATTCACAATTTCTCCCCTATTTATAAATTGGTGTGTAACTTAAACAATTAAAAAATCGCCTCACTGTCGATTGATTAATTTTTGATGCTAAACTCCAGCAATTATAGCGTGCCGTATTTTACCATTTGTGGGTAAAAACCATATAAAAATCATAAATTAAAGTACTCCAAAATTACAAAGTAACCCGCTGCTCCGTATTTGAACATAAATCTTGTCTTCTGCATATCATAGATGGGTTATAGTAGTAAAAGTGATTCTAGAAATTGATACTCCTGGTGAACCGAATCATACTATATTGTACGAATTGGAGCTTATGACGACGCTTAGGATTTTTATGTTACAGTACCATAAAGTATAACGAGGTGATATTTGTGGAAAAAAATGAATTGATCTGCAAGGCTTGTGGTGACAACTCTTTTGCAACTGGACAACTTGGTCATGGTCGTTTTACGACAGACGGTAATATTAGGCCTATAGGATCTTTAATCGCTTCTGGTTCTCCACTCATTTTTTCATTTTGCAAAAATTGTGGTGAAGTAGCTTCGATTAAAGTAGCTAAACCGGAAAAATTCAATTAATCTCTCGAAACAGGGTCACTTCCATCGAGTGAGCTTTTATTAAGTTTCTTTCTTCATACTGTTCAATAAATCATCTAACTTCTTTATAAGAATCAAAAAGTTTAATGAACGCTGGAATGGCTCCTTCATTCAAAGAATACATATCGTTTAAATAAAACCTTCCTGTATTTGTGTTAGCGTAAATCCATAAATCGATCTTATCTTTTGAGCCATTCTCGTATATTACTTCAAGCTCATATAATGGACCTTCATCTGTATGACGTCCTGATAAAATAATGGCATTTTGCATTGCATCTTTCATAACGTTGATTTCAACAGTATTTTCAATTTCTCGTTTATTGAACTCAATGTTTGCACCTCGTCCAATGACAATTATTTTTCGAATTTCACCCGCAAATTCAAAAGTTTTGACTTCAGTTTTTATTCCTTCACTGCACCCTACAAGAAGCAACAAAACCATTAATACAACCATTTTTTTCACTAAATCTCAAACCTCCTAGACTTGAAATTTAAAGCATAGTTACAAACCGCTGGAATTTCCATTGCTTATTGTCTTTCTGACACGACCCTCCTATTGTCAGAAATTGAATATATCCATAGGTTTAATAATATCCTAATTATGTTATATTTTCACTAATCACCAATCCAAGTATTGGGATTTGCGATGCCATGAAAACATCTTCTTCAATCGGGAAATTCATTTATTGGATAGGCTTTTTATGTATAAGTGGACTTGAAACATCGCTCGGTACATTTGATTACAGTTCATTAATTCCGAATAAATCTGTAGCACTACTATACATTTTTAAAGGAATTGCTTTAATGTTATCTTCTAACTTTATAAAAAGTAGAATCGATCAATAAGTATACCCTAGTGCATAATATCTTTCTGTCATGATCTATGTTTGCATTCAAGAAAAGTAGTAAATAAAAAGAATTTATCGGAGAGATTATCGTGATCATTAGGAGTGCAAAAGTTCAAGACTGTCATTTATTAAGCCATTTAGCCTATAAGTCAAAAGCCTACTGGGGATATACAGAAGATTTTCTGCAACAATGTATAGGTGATTTGACAGTAACAAAAGAGTACATAGAAAAAAATCAAGTTTTCGTCATGGAGAGCGACAACAAAATCGTAGCATTTTATAGCTTTACTATTAATGAAATGAAATTAGATGCATTATTTATAGCGCCTGATTATATCGGTAAAGGATTCGGGAGAATAATATGGGACCATTTATTGAATAAAGCAAAAGAGTTAGGAATAAGCGAGTTTACCCTTGAAAGTGAACCTAATGCAGAAGGTTTTTATTTAAAAATGGGAGCAAAGAAAACAGGCACTACCCCATCTATTATGTTTCCTGACCGTCATCTCCCACTTATGAAAGTTAAAGTATAAAGGCCATAAATACAATGATAATTTTCAAATTTGGTAATAGCTAATTAACTATCGTAAGAAAAATCTTTACCATAAACCTAATGACCCTTAATAAAGCGTATTCGAACTTTTTCCGAATACGCTTCTATTTTCTAATAGCGAGGAAATAAAATAAAAATCGCCGCATTATTTAATGAATCTTTGCCACTTCCAACTTCCTTTTATGTAAATAATTCAAATAAAATAAAATGATCAATACTAGACCTATTTTGCACTTTGCGTGGTGTAATTTCGTTGAAACATATGCAATTAATACTGAAAAACTTAGTATTCGTTCATTTCAGCTGTCAGAAAAAACCCTTCACAGATATGTGAAAGGCTTACTCTAAAAAAGCTATTTGAAATATACCTAATGGTCTGGTCTTCAATATTTCATTCATAAAGGGTACACTTTATTAGTGCACAGCCTTTTTATTGATTAGCTTAACACTACCAAAAGCAATTACCAACGCGATTAAAGATATAACAAGTGGCGCAATAGAGACAGTATTTCCAAACATCACTTGCGATGGTAAGGCCGAAGCCTCTCCCCATTGGTTGCTAGGTGTATAAAACATTGTTAATAGTATACCTGATAGCACTTGCAAAACTAAAAATGCTACCACGAAAAACCCTACAAATAATAGGTGTTTTTTCAAATTTAACCCTCCTTTCTTTATTAATACTACGGCTCGAGTTTAAATAAGTTTCACAGAATCCTATTACCGCCATAGATGATTTGTTTAGAAATTATTCTGTATCCGCATTCTTGCCTAGCTGTAGCGTCTATAACACACTGTCCTTTTTTATGTTATAATTTACACATATTACATACTGAGGTGATATCATGGAAAACAATAAATTAATTTGTAAGGCTTGTGGTAATGATTCATTTTCTGAAGGTAAACTTGATGGTTATGCCGTTTTAAGACCAGTTGACAAAGTTTTTTCTAATGGTTCTCCACTTATTTTTACTCTGTGTCAAAATTGCGGAGAAGTAGCTTCAATTAAGGCTGAAAAACCCCATAAGTTCACTAGTTCCAAATAGTTTTGTTTAGGGTCATTTGATAGTGACCCTTTTTAATCGTTTCCTTCAAAAAATAAACAACCCGGCCATTAGCTCCGCTTCATGTACCTTTCCCACATCTAATAGGTTCGATATTTTTAGCCGTAAGATGTCTTCTATTATTTTTCCTACAATTTCTTTATTTCGATGACTTTATAAGATGAAAAATCACAAACAGCAATAAAATACTGATAGTTTGCAGGAAATGAAGAATATAAATAAGCTTGGTAATATTTTTATATCAATTACTGCAATCAATTTATGATATGCTAAGGTAAAATGCTAATGAAATATATTTAAATAAATATTAGTTGCTATAACCTATAAAATCGACATTCCAGATGCAGGGTAGCACAATGAAAAGTATTATCTATTATCAGTCTTTACTACAATACTTAAAATATCTCTTATTGTATCAATAACAACTTCTGGCTTATCAAAATGTATCGCATGCCCAGCATCTTCAACGACAATATGTTGCTTAATTGTTGACAAGTTTGCAAGCTCTTTCTGAAGTCTCATCCAAGCAGCCATTGATTCCTTTGTATGAAAAGGCTGCAAACCTCCTGTCACGACAATCAATGGGATATTTCCAAAAGATTTAGAAGTACGAACTTGCTCAAAACTTTCTTCAATCTCATTAAGAGATCCTTCTATAGTAAATTGATTATAATACGCTTCCTGAACTTCTTTTGTAAATAAGGGAGGTAATATTTTATTTTGATCTTCATGAGATGAATCTAAGAGAACTACTCCTGCGACTTCCTCTGGATATTTACTTGCAAATAATCTTACATTTAATCCTCCAATTGAGTGACCTACTAATACATACGGAGGCTTTACACCTGCTTTTTTAAGTAATATACGTAAGTTATCGACACTTTGTCTACTATGTCGAGGTCTGTCATCCATTTCACTTTTTCCGATTCCTGCTCTGTCATAAATAAACATTCTTGAGAACTTTGATACTTCATCTTTAATCGAATTCCAGTTTTCTAAAGTAACTCCATACCCTGATTCGAAAACAAGTGTTGGACCATCGTGATGTTCCCCTAACAATTCATAGTATAGTTCAATACCACCTATATCTAATTTTCCCCCTGTTTTATTTTCAATAAATTCACTCATATTTAATCCCCTTTTTATAGAGTTAATAAAACTTTTTCAAAATAAAAAACGGTAAAAATTAAGCGTTTATGCATTTTCCTAAAAAAAAACGTTTAGGTCGTTCAATTTTCTCTAGAAGATAATGTTCCAATGCAGAAATGAAATACCATTGTTCTACATCATTGAAGAGATACATCCAGCAATTTCAGTACTATTATCCTTAAACATTATAATTATCACTTTTAATCAATTCATCTAAAATAGTCCAATTTGTCCTTATATACTGACAAATATAATTCTTCATTTCACCTTGATTATACCATATATTCCGAATAATATATTTTTTTGTTATTAATCAGATAAATAATCACCTTCCCCTCACTTCCCTATCAATTCAATTACTACCTACTATATTTTGAGTAGAAATTTACTTTTCAAGAGCGATGATAACATCGCCCTTTTAATATTCGCTTTTCCGCACTATGGTGGCTCTGAAATTCACTAGGAATCATGTTGACTATAAAAACTTCGATACGACAAACTCAGATTAATCTCATAGAAAAAAGCCAAGCTCAATTTTTATTGAGTAACTGGTCAGTATCATTTTTTAACCTTTAAACCTAACAATTCAGCAAAGCCAATTGCTTGTTCAGTGGAAATTACACAGCCACTTAAATTTTTTATAGTTACATTTAATCGTTCAAATTTACACGTACTAATATCCACATTATTTAGAGGCGTATCTCTAAAATCAACTTCATCAATATTACAGCGTTCAAATTTCACTTTCTTAAATTGGCAATCGTAATAGCTTGTCCCACGTAATGAAGACTGATCAAAACAAATCTGTTTTAATCTTGCTACGCCAAAGTTACATAAATTCATTACACAACCTTCAAAAGAGACGTTCCCTAAATGGGCCTCCGAGAAATCAACACCTAACAGTTTGCAGTTTTTAAATGTAACCCGATGTATAATACCTTCGTTAAATTTTGAGTTAGATAAATCGCAGTTTTCAAAGATTACATCCGTCATATCAATTTTGTTGAAGTTCGAGTTAATCAAAGATACTTTTTGAAACAAAACTTTAGATACAATTAAACGTTCAATACTATCATTCTCTCTATTTATTTTCGTAATCAATTGATTCGATAGATAAGGTTCTTCATCATAAAAAATGTCTTCAAAAGTTCCTTGAGGCAAGTCATTTGGAATAAGCGGGTGTTCAATTTTAAATTTTGTCGTCATTTTATTTGTCCTTTCTCATTTTAGTTAATTTCATAATTATCCATTAAATCCAAACCGAATATCCAATATCTTACTCTATTATAATGGATATATCTTTAATAAAAAGGCTTTCCCTTATATGTATATGAAAATCAAATGACCACAATCTAAAGATTGTGGTAGAAAATAAAACTGAGTTTTTCCTTATTATTTATTACGTTTTGAGGAAGTGTTTTCGTTTTGTTGCTTTTCATGATTTGCATTGTTCATTTGCTCTTTCGTTAGATCATTTTCTTCACGCACATCTAAATCGTCAGGGCTCAAATCTGCTCCAAATTCTACTTGGTCTTCTTCACTTTTAGCTCGCTTTTCTTTTGGCAAAAATATCACCTCCGATATATAAATTATCCATTTTGGCGTAATTTATACTTGTAAGAATGAAAGCTAAATGTTAGGAAATGAACGTTCATAATGGTCAAATTATTTATAAAGTTAAAAATGGTCAGCTTTGTAAGTTAAAAGCACCTGAAGGAACCATTATAGAATTTCGCGATAATAAAGGAATATAAAAGTGATCAAGGGATATTCTTCATCCCTCGTCGCTTTTTTCAGAAATATGCCAGGTCTCAAAGTTGAGTCCTGGTCTTTTGTTTAAATAGCTAAATGTAGCTCTCCTAGTTTTTTACTACTTATAATCCTCTAATTTTTTGTCCAAACTATAAACAAAACCCCTTTATTCCACAAAATTACACAAGAATTTCTAAAAGTAGGGATTAAAAAATGAGAAAAAAAATTACGTTAATAGTAAGCTTATTAGCTGTACTATTGCTTTCAGGATGTTGGGATGTTACTGAACCACAGAGAATGTACTATGTGGACGGAATTGGTATCGATTATAAAGATGGTCAATATGAAATATATATGCAAATTATCAATTTTGCTAATGTCGCTAAATCTGAAGCGCCTACTCCTCAAGCTGCACCGTCAGAGATTGGATTTGCAAAAGGGAAAACGATGGAAGAAGCCTTTTTCAAATTATATCGCTCGATCGACCAAAAAGTCTTCTGGGGACATATGACTTTTCTTCTTTTCACAGAGGATGCTTTGAAAAATGAGAATGCGATTCCAGTCATTGACAGCTTTTTACGTCATCGGGAAACGAGATATCAAATATTGACTTTTTGTACAAAGGAGCCTATTAAAGATATTCTTTTAGTCACACCGTTATTAAATAAATCACTAACTGCTTCCAAACTTAGCAACCCAATGCATACAAAAGAGCTACAAACTTTTGTAGAGCCCGTTGATTTGCGAAAACTAATTATCGACTTAAATGAGCCGAGTCATGAAGTGAATATTCCATCTGTTGCAATCAACAAAAACTGGGAGACGACCGATGGGCCAACAACGGAAACTGCATTAACAGGTTTCGGTATAGTTTCAAAGAATGGATTTAAAGGCTATCTAAATGATGGGGATGCAAGAGGTATACAATGGATGTATGATAAAAAAACTCGGGGAGACGTAACTATTAAATTAGACAATAAAGAAAACGACCACTTAACCGTTGATTTAGAAAAATTAAGTACAGAAATAAAACCAATTGTAAAAAATAATAAAGTAACATTTGAAGCTGATATAAAATTAAATGCGATTATCAATGGTTTCGAAGGTAAGGTAAGCACCGATGAAATAAGAAAAGGGATTATTAAGGAAGTGAAAAAAGATATTAAAAAATCATATGCAGGGGGCTTAAAAATAGATGTTGATGTTTTCCGTTTATCAGAGCATCTATATCGAAAAGATGTGAAGACATGGAAAAAAATACAGAAAGATGGCAAAATACCTTTAACTGAAGATACACTTAGTAAAATAAATATTACCGTAAATAAAGTGAATCCTGGTCGAAAAACATTTGCTGAAACCATTAAAGAATAGCTATCTAAAACACATTTATGTCAACTATCCAGCGTTCTATTCAATTCATTGAAATAAATTCTCATTAGAACTTTGATTTATCGTACGATGTGTTATAATGCTGTTAGGCTTAGCCATTATAAGGGCAAGACCAATTCTGAGCTGTAGCGTCGTCATACGCTACAGCTTTTTATGTAGTGAAGTAAATTATCTAGTGGTTATGAATATTATTGCCTCCCCCCAACTGTGAAGGCTCATTATTTCAACAGCTTAATCGGAAGACGAACCACTATCATTACAACTTGAAGTATCAGCGAAACTAGCAACACTGTCTGAGCAATTGTGTGTATTTGAATCTTCTACGGATACAAATGTACTTATTGCATTATGATCAATAGTATGCGTATTCGAATCATGGGAATGACTTCTTGCTGAACGATCATTAGTAGGTGATTCTTTTTTTAAGATGTTCATCACTACCACTAAAATGATGAAGCCCATAATGACAATAAAGAACCCCATTCTTCCCCCCTTTCTATAAACCATTTTTAACCATTAATAATTGTACTCAGCATCCAATAGAGTATATTTAAAAATATCGATAGGGTCGCCTTGTTCATCTAAAACTGTTTCAATACGCTCCCAGCCTCTTTTTTCATAATAAACTGAAGCATTTTCTGTTTTTAAGAATACTTTTGTATAACCTATTTTTTTCATATGTTCTAGCAAAGCTTTGATTAAATAAAAACCTATTTTTTGACTTCGATAGGAAGGTTCAACAAATAAAGATGCTAACCAAGGTTTATATTGAGGCCTTTCTTTCCAATCATTTTCAAATACAGATACGGTTCCTACACATTGACCATCTACATTCGCTATAAAAGTAATTGGAAATTCATTTACATATGTCCTTTTAAAAAAATCGACAACTTCTTCATATGTTTTTTTACTGCGAGTTGCTACAACAAATTCTTTGTAGACCATTTCTGCAACATCTTCTATATACTCTGGCTTATTTACTAATAAATCAATATCCATCAATCGCTCCCCTTTTTTCTTAAAATTCGTTCGTCACAACATTGAACCCTAACATTTCAGCTTCATGACGATCGAAGCTTTCATCTAAATGCATACACCAAAATATTGAACGTACATTAGGACTTACTAACTCACTCAGTTTACGTAATGACAAGTGCACATTGCCTTCATAATCAGCTTTACAAGTATCGACGTAAATATAATCGTAAACCTTCGTCGATTCAATTGGAGTTCGTAAAGATGCTTTTAGGCTATTTGTATCTCCCGTAAAATAAATAAGTTTATCATCTATATATAATTCAATGGAATAAGAAGGAATCTCTTGAACATGGCTAGATCTTTCGAATAGTACTTTACAGAAATTTAGTTTGTACTGTATATCTGAGCTAATTTTTTTTGTAATGCAATGAACTTCCGGGATAATACCATTAATGGCCAACAATTCTTCAATTTTCACATCATAAACGGAATAAACAGAAACATTCGGTTTTGCCATTTCGCCATGGCAATAATAGCTATAAAATATAAAATCAGCAAGGCTTCCTACGTGATCAGCATGCGTATGAGTGATCAATACATGGATGTGCTCGATACCTTCCAGTACATTATTTTCCTTAATACGGTGGAAAATATTGCTACCACAATCAATTAGCAACATTTGATTTCCTACTTTATAATACGCTGAATTATTACCTAACTTCGTATTAAATGCACTTCCAGAGCCGATAAATTTCAACATAATGTGAGCTCTCCATTTCCATTAACTTGCGTTATTTTAAAAATACTGCTGTCAAATTTTAACCTCAAATATGTACAACATACTTGAGGTTTTCTGTAAAAAAGCAACACTTTATTAGATTAACAGAGCTATCGATTACTTATATTCCCTTTTCAAAATAGATAAAATAACTAAATCCACATACTTTCCTTTTTCAAATTCATGCTCTCTTAACGTACCTTCTTGATAAAAATTTAATTTTTCCAATAATCTAATGGATGATTCATTTTCAGGGTCGACTTTTGCTTCTATTTTATTAATGTTCATCTCTGTAAAAGCAAAATCGATGATACTACTTAATGTCTCTTTCATTATGCCTTTTCTCCAGTAAGAAGGAATTAAATCATAACCAATTTCTATACGATTATGGGCTTTTTCATAGTTTAAAAAACCACATGTTCCAATTACTTTTTTGGTTGTAGGTTCTTCGATAAGCCATCGTAAGCCACTCTGATCTTCGAAAATTTTTTCATACCAACTCATTTCATTTTTTGAATCCTCCACTGAGTTAAAAGGATCCAATGGTATGTATTTCACAACACTTTCATCTGAATAAAGCTCCAAAAGATCAAAACAATCACTTTCCTGTGCTTTTCGTAATATAAAACGTTCCGTTGCTAATTCGGGGAAATCCATAAAGTTGAAATGTACGCTCATAAGTATGCCCCTTTTCATATAGTAAACTTCCCTTTTATAGTACCATATTATGCAATTTAAGGTATTCATTGATATATCAGAGGACCTGCTCAAAACGATATGAGACAGGTCCCTCCTTTTATCATTGTCTTCATTTCACATGACGCTTAAAAACTTGGATCTAGCTCTGATTGAATTTCTCCTTAATATTTTTCGGTAACTCATCCCCATTCATTACTTGGGGTTCACCAGTGTATCCATCTAAGCTTCTAGGGACACGGACGATTGTTCCTTTTTCAAAAGGTTTTTCAGCAAAAAAACTTACCACCTTTTCATTTCCATCCTTATCATACCCCTCTAAAGCATATACAAAATAACCATTACTATTTGGCGTTTGTTCTTCCTCGTTAATTTGAACATAGTAGTCTTTTTCTATCAAGGCTCCCTTTTCACCACAACCAACTAAGAAAGTAGCAAGTAATATTGTCATTGCCATGAATTTCATCATCTTCATTTCTTCTGCCTCCTCTTTTCTAACGAAATCGTATCGTTATTAAAGAGTATAGATTATCACTTCACTACCTTAAATTTCGAGACATGACAGTTAGCTGACAAAATTGTCATCTTACAGCAATAAACTTGGTTCCTATTATTTATCTTGCACCCCCTGTTATGTTCTTTAATGTTTTCAAGATTTTTTGACGTTCAGCTTCAAATTCAATAGCTTGTCCATCTTCTATATCACTGTCATATTGACGTCGTTAATGGAACCAGTCAGGGATAATCTCTTTATATTTTTGATGATTGGATCGATAAGTACGCTGTTGTCGTTGTTGCTTTTGTGCTGCAAATTGAAGACTATCCGCTTCTACTTCCTCAATGGATGTAACTTTCTTATTCGTCCAATCTTGTAGAATCTTTTCTACGTAATTCCAACGAAGGACATTGTTTTCTACTGCTAACTTCATAGCATGCATAACAAGGTCTTCTGACAGATCATCAATCCAATGATCGATTTTTTTGTGACATGAGCGACTAGAGAGCCAAAGCCATTTTGCTCATAAAACTGGAATGCCGTTTGTAGTTTTGGAAGGTTTTCACCTGAGGAATGGCTCCTTTCATCATCATTATTATTATTTAGTAAATTATTATTTAGTGATTTATTATTACTTAGTAGTGACGGATTAACCGTTCTCGGCTTTTCACTATACGGTTCAGCTCGTGGTGTTTCGAACACAAACAGTTCCAATTTCCCGAATTCCCCAAAGTTTGTTCTTCCCTGCATCTTGTGGCCCGCTTTCGTTAACTCCTTAATAGTGTTAGCCGTGGATTCACGACTGCATTTGCTATGAGTGGCTAAATTAGAAATACTAAATGACCAATCATCTGGCAATGACAACATATAAGCAAGCAAACCTTTTACTTTCCAGCTTAAACGGCTGTCATTCAAAAATCCTTTGTCTAACACTACAAAATTCTCCTTTTTGTGAACCCTAAATATAGCCATGATGCCCCTCCTTGTAAATTCTTTGAGTTGAGTTAAAAAATAAGATTCCTCTCTCATTTATATACAGATTTTTCACAAAATAAGGGACAAACATTTTGATTAAAATCTCTTTAGAAAGCAAAAAAAATAGGACACGCTACAATAGCAAGTCCTGGTTTTTACTTTTTATGGTCTGTCAACATTTTATTTATATAATTCTTTATAAACGATTACTTTTAGTGCCAAAATTTCTTCGTCTGTTAATTTACCTTCCATTTCTTGAATGACCTGTTCTTTCGTCATTGAACCATTTTGTACTTTTGTTCTTATATTATTAAGCTCCGAAATCCCAACTTTTTGAATGATCACTTTTGTCGCTTCTTCTTTTGTTGTAAACGGCAACTTGCTGCTATCTGCAGTTTTAGCCTCTTCCACAAAAGATTTTAATTGAGGGTCGCTTTCAATCGTATTTTTAATTTCATCCAATTGTCCACTTTCCTCTAATTCTGATGAAATTGTATCAGCGACCTTTTCAGATGCATACTTCACGCCAAAATGATAAACCCCATAACCAATAGCACCGAGAACAATGACAATAACCAGAAGGAATTTAATGAATCTCATATTCTCACACTCCTTAATTCTAAACTTTATAATACTATATAGTGTGGAAAGATGAGAAATGATAACCTTGCGGAAAAGGCGTTTTTCAAATTTATTCCTCTTTTAGAAAATAAAAGTACCCGCAAGTGTTCAAGTTCAGGATACCAATCTGCCGTAACACGGTAAATTTAATTCGTTCATCTGGCGTTCAGGGTGTAAAACTATCTAATAAAAATCTCCCGGTTGACATTTTCGACCAGGAGATTTTTATTTATTTGACATACTTCAAATACTTTTTCACAAAATCTACGATGTAAAGCACTTCTTCTTCTGAAATAGTAAATAGACTGCTCACTTTTCGTAGTTTAGCTGGTGATTTTAATTGTTCACGCACTTGATCAATCCTCATGTATTTACATTTACGAGGGTTTACACAATCTCGAATCTGTTTGTATCGAAGGTAGGCATAGCGAGCAAAAGCATTTAACATCTCTCGCTCTTGCTCATCTCGTTGTATTTTTTTCGCTGCTTCATCGATCACGTCTGAATCAAAAGTCCATGTACCATCTGTTAATTGCATAGTACCACCTCTTTCGTTGCGTAAAGTTAATGACAAACATGGCTGCACCTTCATCAGCTGGCATTAAGTTTGCCTCCATTGCTTCTATTCATAGCTATTAGATGCATAAGAAAAAGCCACACTTAGTTAAATGTGACTGTTTTTGTATTTTTGTTTAGTTGGTAATTCCCCAGCATCACTCACCTGCGGTTTATTCCCTGATTCCCCCTAAATTTGACAGATTATTAATGTATGTCAAAAATGTATTATTAAAAAAATTATCATTTCAAATTATCCCAAAAAAACTTGAATTCCCCTTTCGTTAAAAGATATATTTTAATTAACTAAAATGGAAATATAATGGTTTTTCAGTTGATAAAAAGGAGGGAAACATATGAGCAACCAAACTTACGTAGACTGGAACGGACATTATCTTAAACTGACGTGGTTACCTAATAAAAGTATTATCGATTACAGCAAAGTAACAAGTGTACATGGAGTTTGTTTTTATCAAGGGCATGTTTTGTTAGTTCATTTTGTTAGTTCATATAGATGGGAGAGGATTTAACTTTCCTGGAGGTTATATAGAAAAAGGAGAAACACCTGAAGAAGCATTTCATAGAGAGGCATTTGAAGAAGGCTATGTTAAGGGTCATATCCACTATATAGGAGCAATTGAAGTCAGTCACGAAGCGAATCCTTTATTCAATGCTGATGGACAGTACCCGTTAATCGGTTATCAAATGTTTTATAGCATGGAAGTTCAAGACTGTCTCCCATTTCTTCGAGAGCATGAAACGATTTCGCGCATTTGGGTTGAGCAGGAAGAAGTACCTTATATGATCAATGACCATGAGATTTCTCAATTAATATTACAAGAAGCTTTAAGTAGCAAACTTTCTTGCCCTAAAGATTAGCAATCATTCACCTGTACGCCTTTGATTAGTTAGGAGGCTGGTTCATGAAGTATTTAATAGGCTTTCTCGGCGTTATTATTTTTTTTGAAGTTTGTTGATGAACATCACAAGTGAAACCTTTTTAGCAAGGAATATTTTTTAACTTTTTGGTGTAATTATATTTTTATAGGAATTAGAGTTTTACAGAAGCCATTCATTTCAATAACCATAAAGGCTGTTTTCTCAAAGATTGTTGCTTCTAGTTTGGCTATCTTCTTCAACTAGAACACCCGTTAGCTCAATGGTAATTGAATTATATAACATTTACGGAAATTATTATTGATAATACAATAAGTATTAACATACTCCTGATTTTACTTTCCTTCCACGTAGTTAACACTGAAAAGAATCCGCCTAAAATCATTAAAACAATACCAATTATTCTAATTATGCTTACGGCAAATAACGTACCTAAATGTGTAAAGAAAAGCCCTATTACCATAAATCCAATTGTAAAAATAAAATGGCGTGACCAAAAATCATTAATTGCAGATTTTTTATTGTCAGTATTCATTTTTAAATAACCTCTAACAACCATAAAAACTGGTATTCCCCAAACAATCACAAAAATCACTACGGACAATGTATCGATAATCAATAGTTCCACTCCTATCCAGCAATACAATATTACCATAAAAAAACCATTCATTTCTTCGACTATCCTGCACCGTTAGTTGATTTTCGAAAACAGCCAATATAAAAAACAGTTCTCCTTCTATAATGCGTCTTTTGGTTACGTACGCGCTGTAAATAAAGAAGCAGTTCTTAAAAGGAGCAGTTAATGATTGAGCACGATCGGTAATGATGAACTTGCCAATGAAAATCCAATAAAGTAGCTCTCCCAGTCAAAATTTTTGACCAGGAGGCTATTTTTTACTTACTTCAAACGTCTTTGAAAAAGAGAATTAAATTCCTCCCTCTTTTAATCCCATCTATCAATTTTAATGACTCTATTAGAATTATTTGTTGTTACTTTAACCGTTAGATCCCATTCATGATCTTTCGAATATCCTACACCGCATGCAGTTGCATGATCGGCACCTTCAATTGGTGTACTAGCCGTATAGGCTTCTAGCGTTTTTCTGATTTGTCTTAAGTCAGCTTTAAGCGTTTCATTAAAGAATCCTCTGCCTTTTCCTTCCGAAGTGTCCTTTACGCCATCCAATAGAAAGAAAATATGACTTCCAGAATGAGAGAACGGCTCTTCACCCCATAAATTTGGCGAAGTTGTAATACCATTTACCTTCACAAAATTATTTACTTGAACACTCCATGAATCATCACTAGCGTATGAATGACTGCTGATATTCGGCTGATGCCCTTTGACATAATCAAATTCAAATACATCAGTTACATAACCTCCCCCACCAGCTACACCGATAAATGAGTATGTTTTCCCGTTTACTTCTAGTTCAACTTTGAACGGCGTGCTTCCATTTCCTCTTTCACAATAATTATGAACATAAAATCTATAATGACCACCCGGAGCATTTTCACTCCACCTGATATTTTCTACAGGGGATGGATTTCTATGATGTCCACCATTCATATCAATATCTAAAAATCCACCAAATCTATCACTTTTATCTCCATAGTAGATGTGCTCCCCTTTTGGTGTTATGCAATGTAGATCTAAGTCGGTAAAGCCTTCCCATATTAATGAAGCCCGTATTTCATTATTCTCATATCTTCCACCAGCACTTTCTACTCTCCTTTTAATTTCGCCATCTATTCCTCCGTGATAATACCAACTAAATGTATTGTCCCATTGTAAAATATTTGGCGCTGTTTCATCGGACGCAGTAACTAATGCCATAAAACGACTAGAATTATCGATCAATACTTCCATATTTTCAGCAGTTGGTAGTATTGTTCGTTGGAATTTTTCCCACGTCATCACCGTGCTAGGAAGAGATAATGGAGATGTAGTTTTTTCTTTAGGAATAATATTTGCAAAAATGCCATTCTTTTGTTCAACAACTTTTTGCTCAGATTGATTTTCCCACAAAGGTGACGGAATCTCTTCAAAAGTGGCATATCTTCTTCGCAAAGAATTGGCAATTCCTAATTTTTCAACAATTTTTTCTGCTTCTACAATAGCATTTTGCGTTGGAGTAGCTTGTGACCGCATGTAATTCGCTGGATTCATCTTCTCGGCAAAACGACGAGCAACCGATTCAACTGACATACCTGAAACTATGTCATCTAATAATGTACCGATCATAGAACTTCTTATATGACAGAATCCAGAAGGAGCAGTCGCAACAGCTAACCAAACAATATTTGTTTTCTGATTGATGTTTCCTATACTATTTCGTTTTTCATGCAATGTTTTAAACCATTCTGCAATCCCTAATACTCTATCTGAACGGTATAATGCTTCTGATTGTAATAAAACTACTGCTTGTTCAACTGTCTCGATAGTATAATCAAATAATGCATTCGTTAGCATTTTGAATTCTTCTAGCTTCTCCGCCATCACTTGTCCCGAAGTTTTTAATCTAGAGTGGTTCACCATTTCTTCAGGAACTACAACAGATAAATGATTCCACTTTCCAGTACATGGCTGTCCTAATACTGGTGAGTTTGAAATAAATACACCCATGACTTTTGAGTTTAAAACTTTTGCTTTCATTGCTAAAACAGCAGCTTTAAAAAATGGAGGAGCGATATCCTCATCCCATATAGCTGATGCCATAATGCCATTTTCATCAATCGTTACAAGACCACCAAATCGCTCAATAAAATGGCTACAAGCGCTACAAGTATAATGTTGTCTAGCTTCTATTGGTAAATTATCTAAATACAAATCGAACAGACCTTGAACATTTGCTTTAAATAACTTTTTACTACTACTCGCTTCATCAAAATAGCTTTTTATATTTTTCTCGAATTCAGGATATCTATCATTCTCATTATTATAAACATTACTTGCTATGTTAGTATTCCCTTTCAATTTGCAACATCTCCTTAGTATATTAAAATTTCGAAATCACTTTTTTGTGTCTCTTGATGTCATTAACACCTACTATTCATTAAATTCCCTCCATATGTAATTTTTTCTATTGTACTAATATATCAGAAAACCTATGAATATATAAATAGACACTGTCTTGGCCCTTCTTAACAACGAGGTAGCATGGGAATTCAAATACGAAAAGAACATGTAAAAATGAGACATTTTGAGTTCAAAAAATTCGTTTGTAGATTCAAAAAAGGAAAGTAAACTTTACATGAACAAACTATTTTATTGCAATTATGGAAGATGCATTTCCCGAAGAGAGAGGTTAAACATGAATAATAGATTGGAAGAAATACGAAAAAAGCATGGTATTAAGCAAGAAGAACTTGCTGCTGCATTAGAAGTATCCAGACAAACAATCGGCTCCCTTGAAAATGGAAGATATAATCCATCTATTATTCTGGCTTTTAAAATTGCACGGTTCTTCGGAATGACTATTGAAGAAATCTTTATTTATGAGGAGAAAGCGAATAATGAAAAATAAGCTATTATGGTCAATGATTATTGTTGGTGCATTACTTATAATTGCGGGTATCATTTTAGGTGTTGTTGGTGCAGAACTTTTAAACATACCTTTTATTCGAATGGATTTAGTACCAATAGGAGTTGGATTTTGCGGAGTCATGCTACTAGGTTCAGGCATCACTGAATTGGTAGATGAAAAGAATAAAACAAAGGAACAGCTTATTGAGGAAAAGGATGAAAGAAATATTGAATTAAGGCAAAACGCCAAATCAAAAGCATTTGATTTGATGATTAATTTATTCGGCTTCAGTCTTCCAGCATTAGCGATGTTTGGTTATATGAACGAGGTTTCTTTTTTTAGTCTCATAGCACTTTATTTTATCTGCTATGCTTATTACTTATATCGCCTTAAAAGTAATAAGGAGATCATGTAGAAAAAAGTGATGAATACAAAATTTTGAAACTTCCCCTATAGATTTTATTTTTTAATCTAATTCACAGGCATTTCACTATACAAACATAGCTACTGAATCATATTAATAGTAGTGTAAAGCTAACTTAGCTTTGCCCTCCTAGTTTGTGGTTTAGGGTCACTTTGGTTCGAGTGGCCCTTTTTTACTTCACAGAATTGAGCTTCAGGAAGCCCACTTCTTCAGAGGTGGGAGGAATGAAGTGCTTTTTTCTTTATAGAACATATGTTTATGTTGTATATTGTGAATAATCAAAAAAAGAAAGGAGTGACGGGTAATGACGAAAGGGAAGAAAGATTGTTTTGTTATAGAACTCAAGTTACTTATAGATACATGGCAAAAGGATATTCTACTAAAACGTTTTGAAATTGCCCGTACACTCTATAATACAACTTTGTCTTATGCAGTAAAACAATATACTTTAATGCAAGAATCCAAACACTATCGAAAACAATTACGTTACTACCAAAAGGCGAAAAAATCGAATGATTCAAAAGAATTGAAGCAGACCGCAAAAGAATTAGATAACATTCGTCAATCTTTTGGATTAAGTGAATATCAACTGCATGCGTATATTAAAAAGCATCAGCATAACTATAAAAAACATATAGATAGCAATACTTCTCAGAAAATCGCCTCTACTGTCTGGAAAGCGGTTCAAGATGTTCTATTTAAAGGGAGCAAAGCACACTTTAAACGTTACGGAATGCTTCATTCTGTAGAAGGGAAATCTAATAAAGCGGGCATTCGATTTAAAGAGAATATTGTCTATTGGAATGGATTAACCCTTCCTGTTCGTATTCGCAAACAAGATTTGTTTGTAAAAGAATCCCTTGCTCTTCATGCCATTAAATATTGTCGTCTAGTCAAAAAAGTGATTCGTGGAAAACATACTTTTTACGTACAACTTGTGATGGATGGGATTCCTCCTGCAAAGAGAATTCCCTCTACAGGAGCCTTTCGGCATTCCTATCAAAAACAAAAACGAGTAGGTATTGACATTGGTCCTTCTACCATTGCGATTGTTTCAGAAGAAACCGTTTTCATCCAACAACTTGCTCCAGAAGTACCTTTATTGGAGAAACAAAAAAGGCGTTTATTACGCAAGTTGGATAGAAGTCGTAGAAGTACCAATCCTAACAATTTCAAAAAGGATGGTACTATAAAACATGGCGTCAAACTCCGTTG
>NZ_JBHJTF010000012.1:0-70806 GCF_042267565.1 Lysinibacillus sp. NPDC056232
CAGATATCTAAAGGTTGCATTATTCCAATATACGAAATTCCTGAACTTGATGATCACTATCAAATATTAATTAACTCTAATCAGGATAATTCTTTGATCCCTAAAGAAAATCACATCTTTATAACAAATCCATTTCCTCTACATGTTACTAGCGGAAATATTATTATATCAGATATTTCTGCTATAATTGATTGGGATAAAAATTATTACTTAAACTATGAAGAGATAAAAGATGAAAGCTACGACAATTGTAATAGTGTCCAGATGTCAAAGAACTATTACTCAGTTAGAATAACAGGTTACTGTGGGAATAATTTGAAATCAAATATAGAGTTTGGCTATATTTTAAATTTTAGTGCTACTGAAAAGCTACCACATTTTGATTTTACAAAGAGTATCGATGAATATAATTTTGTAGTTGACCCTGAGAATCGAATGATTGAATGATACTACTTTTTTGATTAGGGAATATAAAGTGGAAAGATAAAGGGAGTAATGTTTGTTAAAGAGGGAAGTACCCAAACAAGCGGAATTCATCGAAATGTGGAGTATTATTTAATAGACAATTCACTGTGATTTAAGATTAGTATTTATAATCAACTTTCTCTAAAAAAGGAATTTGATACATTACCTTACAGTACGAAGTTGAAACAGTTCAGTACTACAGCCTATTCTGTATATTTACTTGGCGTTAAAAGATTATTTATAGATACAAAAACATATGTAAAGAGGACGTCATGGTCCTGAACCCCTAAAGTTAGAGTCAAAAATCTAACTTTAGGGGTGTTTTTTATATGGTGAAATACAGTGAAGAATTCAAAATAAATGTGGTTAATGAATATTTGAAAGGTCCATTAGGTTATAAATTATTAGCGAAAAAATATGAAATTCCAAATAAGTCACAAATTGAGCGTTGGGTACGTACCTATAAAGAATTTGGAGAAGTTGAATTACGTAGAAAAGTAACAAAACAGGCTTACTCTGTTCAATTCAAGCGCAATGTATTACAGTTTATTAAACAAACAGGTGCTTCTTATCAAGATACAGCGATTTAATTTAACATGAATAATCCAGCGTTAATAGCGAACTGGAACAGTAAATTTTTGAAGGAAGGCAACCAAACACAATATCTCGTGAAGAACAGCTAGAACGTGAAAATGAGCTTCTCCGAAATGATTACGTTGGTACACCTATAGAAGCCTATAATGAAAATGGGGATAAAGTTTGGTCAGCAGAGCTCGGTATTTATGGTCGAGTAAAAGTGTTCGCTGATAATAAAAAAATAAGTGGCTATTCTTGTAAAGAAGAATTCGCAATTGACTTTATTCCATTTAGGTATCCAGGGCAATATCACGATATAGAAACTGGGTTATATTATAATAGATTTCGTTATTTTTCACCAGATGAGGGGATATATACGCAAGTCGATCCGTTGGATTGGCTGGTGAAAATCCGACGCTTTGGTGATCCTAATACATGGATAGATCCTATGGGGTTATCGCAAACTTATTGGTTAGAAAAGGCAATGCGAGCGGATGGAAGACCAATAACTCCTGGTAAGACTGCTCACCATAAAGTTCCTTTAAAAAGTAATGCTAAGTTAAATGGTGTTAAATATGGGGAACTTTCGCGGGACTTATTAGAAAGACATGGTTTAAATCCTGATATAGCTAAAAATGGAGCAAGACTATTGGGAACAGCACGATCTCAAAGAAGCTTATCAGTTCATCCAGGGAGAGATACAGCAAGAACACTTGGAAATTATCACGCAGGAAAACATATTCATAGTCCTCAAAACGATAAATATATTTATCAAATTTTAAGGAAGGCAGAAAAGAAAGGGTTAGATGTAGGAAGCGTTCTTTCTGATATAGGTAGAAGAATGGAAGAGGGAAGTTGGAAAAACACTGTGAAATGTCATTAGTTTAAATGGAGGGGTAGAATGAATTCAACATTACTTGAAATTCGAGGCGTATCTTTATAGTAAAAATATGAAAACACATGTATATGGTATTATTCCATGTACATGTGTTTTTTCTTGTTTTGAAGTTACTGTATCGTTACTTATTTCGGAACGATACAGTAACAATTATTAAATTATGTATAAATGCGAGTGTTAACAAAGTGAAAGCTAGTTATTTGATCACTTTAAACTCGGCAAGCGAGTGATTTTATTCATACTTAAACAAGTAAAATTGTACATAATGGTTTTTACATTTATATACATACTTTAAATTTTATTACCATTAACAGTAGCATACCTTCACCATCGTAGAAACATATTTTTACAACTATAACTCTTCTCTCCAACACGAATGCAATCTTAGTTTGACGCTAATTACATTTCATGTACCAAAGGATTAAAGTTTCACTTTATCCATTTCTCCCACAGTATATCTAACTACTAAAATTCAAATTTATCTAATATACAGGATTTTTTGTCTATTCTGAATAATAGTTCGTATGGATGTTGACTTTTTATCTATGGTTTATTAGCATATTTATGAAGAAAATAACCAATTAATGGTTTTAATTCCATATGTAATTAATTTAGGGATATTACTGAATTAATAAATTCAATAACAAAATGAGCGATAGTATTTAATAGGAATGCAAAAAATACAAGTTTATTAGATAAAAAGAATGAAAGGATAGAACATAATGAATTTCATGGATGAAGAGTTATCGAGATGACGAAACATGAAAAAGAGAAGAAACGAATAAAGAACATCGAACCCCAATTATTACATATGAGTTTACAGAAATGAGTTTTTATGAGGATTTAAATCCGGATGTATACCTTCAACATTTGACGTGTTTGGAACCTGAATAATGAATAAAAAATATCCATCTAGTCGTAGATACGATTATATCTATACAAACGAAAAATCTACGTCGTGTTGAAAATCACGGAACAACAGATAAAAGCAGAAGTAAAAGATTTCACACAGTCCATGATGAATATATTTCAAAAAACACAGCCAACTGCGAAAATGTTGGATATTGGCATTAATGAAATTAACGGTGTACAAATTGGTTATTTGATTTCATAACGCCAGTACTAGATAACAAGATTTATAATTTAATGTTTTTGTTTTAGGTAGGCGAGAAATGACGATGGGCTCGGTTAATTGTGTGAAAAAAGAGATGAATATTTGGAACCCCATTGCTTAAGGCATGTTGGAATTTAACTTACAAGGTTTTTAAAAGACGAGGTTGATTGAAAGGAGGTAAGTAATGAAATCGCTAGAAGAAAAGGAAGTACACATGGTTAGTACGTATGAGGATCTTGTGCTCGAATGGCCATATCCACTTATTCATTTAGAAAAGCTAACTATTAAACATAAGGGCAATGACCATGCGAGATTGCACTTTACGGGAATGATCGCTGAAGAGCAAGCGCAAAAGTATATTCAGCGCGTCAATCATACAGATGAAGTTATTGTGAAATTTGGACGAGACAGTGCCATATTGTTCTCAGGAAGAATTGAAAATGCGGAGTTGCAGGCATCACAAGGGGTGCACTATGTCTCCGTTGAGGCTGTATCATTTACAGCGAATATGGATATTGCAAAGCGCTCACGTTCTTTTCAAGATGCGAACATGACGTACGTGCAGTTAATAAAAAACATCGTGAGCGCCTATCCTAATGGGGATTACATCGACCAAGCTTCTAACGGTCAAGCCATTGGTAGTATTGCGATTCAATACTTAGAAACAGATTGGGAATTCATTAAAAGAATGGCCTCCCGTTTGCACGCTGTTGTTTTTCCTGATTTAAAAGGAAAAGGTGCTCGATTTTGGCTTGGTACACCTCAAAGTAGGAAAAGCATAACGATCGACCATCTGCCTTCTATAGTACGAATGGACGTTGATGCGTACCGGCTGATTACTGAAAACGATGGTACGGATGTGAGTGAGGCAGATTATACTTTTTGTGAGTTTGAAAGCACGGAGGCCCATGAGTTGGGCACGTTGGTGCAATTCAAGGGGAATTCCTATATCGTAACGGCTAGGGAAACCCATCTTGATGATGGCGTGTTGAAGTTCCAATATACTGCCCAACCAGAGAAAAGTATTCGTCAGCGGTTAGTACGTAATTTAGATCTCATTGGTGCAGCGTTTACAGGAAAGATCATTGATGTTACGCAAAACACCGTTAAAATTCATTTAGATATAGATAAAAGTCAGGATCAAGGAAAAGCGCATTGGTTTGCTTATTCAGCAGATGCCAATGGTGTTATGTATTTAATGCCTCAAATAGGTGCGCGTGCTCAATTGCATTTTCCAAGTGCAGTTGAAGAAGAAGCCATCGTAATCAGTTCGGTGCGTGTTAATCCTGCCACACCAGAGGGTGGACAAAAGCAGACGAAGAAAATGGCGGACACTACCGTTAAGTCATTGGCGACTAATGTTGGGAAAGATGTGACATTAGGTGTTGGAGATATTACTTTTAGTGCAGTAGATGGCGTATTGGACTTAAAGATGGATGATGGAGATGGTGTAACATTTCAAAGTAACAGTACCATCATGCTAGCGGCGGATGAAACACTCGAAATTAGTGGGATGAAAGAGCTAGCCGTAGAGGCGGAAGAATGGATTGCGATATCAGCGAAGGAGCAAAGTCATGTGATTATGGCCGCTGACACACAATTAATTAGTACGCTCATTGATCAAGAAGGTATAGAGAAGAAGAGCCAACCACCGAAATTAAATGAAGAAGCGATTGAAGCTACGACGAAAGTTGACTTAATCTTCCCGCAAAAGGCAGAAGAGAAGAAAGAGAAGAAAGGCTGGTTTAGTAGTTTAGTAGATGGCGTAAGTGCAGCATTGGATGTTGCTGGATTTATTCCTGTCATCGGTACATTTGCAGATATTGCGAATGCAGGAATTAGCTTGGCAAGAGGGAATTACATGGATGCAGCCATGAACATAGTAGGTGCGGTCCCAGTAGTTGGTGATGCAGCAAAGACAGCTTACAAGGTCAATAAAGCGTCAAAACTTGTAAAAACTGCTGATAAGGTAATGGATGCATCAAAAGCAGTAGCAAAAGGGATGAAGGCAGCTTATCCGAAAGTATCTAAAACCTTAGATGCAGTAAAGGGACTAGCGGAACTAGCTAACAAAGCATCTAAGGCTGTGAAGACGGCCGCAGATAAAGTCATTTCGTCGATGGATGAATTGCTCGCTGCATCGAAGGCAGTAGACGGAATGAAAGCTATGGCCAAAGCTGGGCTAACAAAATTTAATCATGGGGTATTAAAGAAATTTAATTGTACACAAGGTTTAAGTGAAAAATTCTGTAAATGGGGTTTTGAACCCGTTGATTTAATTACAGGGCGAATGGTTTATGAAGGCGTCGATTTTGAACTACCTGGGCCAATCCCCCTTTCATGGGAACGCGCATGGTACAGTGATAGTAGTCGGATAGGCTTGTCAGGTCATGGTATGCACTTTACATACGATCTAGCCTTAGAGATTTTTGAAGAAGAAGACTTGATTGGGATAGTTGTAACGGATGGTCGTGCGATAGGGTTTCCAATTTTACCAATAAACTTACCTTATTTTAACAAACGAGAAAGAATGACTTTAACAAATACAGGCGAGGAGTATCATTTATTTGAGCATGATACACGATTAATTTATGTATTTGAACAAACAACAGAAACAACATACCGATTAAAAGAAGTAAAAAATGAGCAAGAGCATCATATTCAATTTGCGTATAACCTTAAAGGGTTCCTATCTCAAGTAACAGACAGTGTTGGTAGAGTGCTCGAGGTTACGACTGATGAGGTAGGCAGAATGACAGAAGTTGCCTTACGTAACCAGATGAGCCGTGAAGTCTTAGTTCGCTATGTTTACAATGATGGACAAGATTTAATCGAAATCCAAGATGCGTTAGGGCAAAGTACACATATTAAATATGTTAATCACTTAATGATGCAAAAAACAGATCGCAATAAAAATAGCTTCTTCTGGCGCTATGATGGCCCAACTACAGGTGCACGAGTAATTAAAACATGGGGAGATGGCAATGTCCTTGCAGGTGAGATTTCCTATCACGAGGGCTATAACGAAATTACGAATAGCTTAGGCCATAAGAGTTATTATTATTTTAACGACGATAACATCTGTACGAAAATAGTTCATCCAGATGGAAGTGAAGTTAGCTATCAATATAACGGAGACTTTGAATTACTGCAAGAAGTAGATGAAGATAGTCGTGTGACCTCATATAGCTACGATGAGTGGGCAAATCCAGTGACGATTACTCTTGCAGATGGCAGTACCTTATCTGCTCAATATGATGAAAAAGATAGACTGATTCAGGCAGTTAACGCAGAGGGTGGCAGTCGTCAGTGGATTTACAATGGAGATGGGACATTACAGGCAAATGTTTTAGAAGATGGCACAAAGATTGAATTTTCCTACAATGAGCAAAATTTAATTAAAACAGTGACAAATGCACAAGGCCATATGGTAAGCTTAGCTTATGACGCTGATCTGAACCTGAGTCAAGTGACATTGCCAGACGGAACAAGTTCGGCCTGGACATATGATCGCCGTGGTAATTGCACAACAACGACAAATCCGCTAGGGACTATAGAGAAGTTCCGATATGATAACTTGAATCGCTTAGTACGGGCAAATCTTTCAGATGGTAACGACGTTCAGTTAAGGTATAATGCCTATGATGATATCGTTTTTGCGAAAGATGACCATACGCAAGTAGCCTTTGATTACACCATTCTTGGCAACTTGAAGGCTCGAGAACAAGGTGGAAAGAAAGTTGAATTCGCCTATGATACAGAAGAGCAGTTAACCGCTGTCATTAATGAAAAAGGCGAAACGTATCAATTTGAACGCGATACAAAAGGGAATATCCTCAAGGGAATTGGCTTTGATAAGATAACAAGAACGTATGAGCGAAGTCAGGCAGGATTGGTTCAGAAAATTCATCGTCCAGGTGATCGTTGGACAGCCTACCAACATGATGGTCTAGGAAATGTCATTCGAGCTGATTATTATGATGACACTTGGGAAACGTTTGGCTATGACAAAAATGGTTCGTTAATTGAGACTGAAAATGAGCATGTGACCGTAAAGCTGGAGCGGGACCCATCTGGACAAGTGATTAAGGAGTGGCAGAATGACAATTGGATTGCAAGTAGCTACGATGAATTAGGCAACCGTTCACAAATTACGAGTAGCTTAGGCGCAAAAATCGATGTCGCTCGTAATGAGATGGGAAAGGTGTCGCAAATCACGGCTTCTCGCTCAGAGCAAGAACACTGGACAGCTGCGATGCAGTACAATGAACTTGGTCAAGAGATTGAGAGAATCTTACCAGGGAATGTCATAAGCAAATGGCAATATGATACTACGGGTAGGCCGATGCATCACCGAATAAGTAGTCAAAACCGCGAAACACGAAGACGTGTGTATAATTGGGACGTCAATAACCGCTTACGAAGCATGGTAAACGAGTTAACGGGTGTAAAAGTTACCTATGGTTACGAAGAATTCAGTAACCTCGTTTGGTCTAATCAAGGCGGTCAATTTGACTTCTTACACCGCAGTGCCGATGATGTCGGTAATTTGTATGAAACGAAAGAAAAGACAGATCGTGTCTATGGTGCCGGAAGCAGATTACTTGAAACGAAAGAGGCAACATTCTCTTATGATGGTGAAGGGAATCTCATTCAGAAAATTGAAAAGAATGGTGATACGTGGAAGTACGAGTACTTTGGCAATGGCATGATGGCAAAAGTTATCAAACCAAACAACGCAGAAGTTACTTTCAAGTATGACTCTTTAGGTAGACGAATTGAGAAGAGTTCTGACGAGAAAACAACAAGTTTCGTTTGGGATGGGAATACTATCCTACATGAGTATTTTATGGATAATAATAATAATTTAGATAAATTTGAAGATCTAGTGGAGCATTCTTCACAGATTAACTCCGAAATACCAGATAATCTAGTCACATGGGTGTTTAATGATGGGTTCATACCTTCTGCTAAAATCACGAATGAAGGTAATTACAGTATTATTAGTGATTATCTTGGAACGCCTGTCGAATCCTTTGATGAAGAAGGTAATACGGTTTGGTCAGCTGAACTTGATGTTTATGGTCGAGTAAAGGAATTCACTGGTGATCGTGACTTTATTCCGTTCAGATACCAAGGGCAATATGCTGATGAAGAGACTGGACTGTACTATAATCGATTCCGCTATTACTCAGCAAGCGAGGGAATATATACTCAGATTGACCCAATTGGGCTTACGGGGAATAATCCTACACTTTATGGGTATGTAAATAATCCATTAGTTGAAGTTGATCCTTTTGGTTTAGCGAAGTTGTTTCAATTAGGTACTTATCGAAGCTTAAATGGTAAAAAAGATAAAGGCGATGGTTTACAGGCACATGAATTGATTAGGCATGAGTTTTTATATCAACAAGGATTGGCAAAGAAAAACGGAAGACTAGGAGGAAATCCATCTATAGCATTGGATAATCCACATCATACACAAGTCGGAGGAGCGCATTGGCATGAACGTCAAATCAGGTCTACGCTATATAATCTTGGAGAAAATGAATTTCATAAAAATATAAAGCGAGAGTTAGATATTACCCAGGGAGCATTAAGAAAAGCTGGAATACCAGCAAGTAGAGCAAGAGAACTTAGGAAAGAATCTGAGAAGTTTTACAAAAACCTTGTAAGAAAAAAATGTAGAGGATGGAGTTGACAATATGTCAGTTGAGATTATTTTTGAAAATGTTGGAAATGAATCCGTTGTACCACGAATTGGGGGATACAGTTTCTTACCTAAAAATATTGATTGGCCATTAAATCCAAATGGAGATAAATTAACACTCGTATTAAGTTTGCCCACGAATTTTCTTAATAAAACTCTAAATTTAAATTTACCAAATGAACGTATCCTATCGGTTTTTACAACGTATAAAAAAGATGATTACTTTTTAGATTTAATCACTTTTCATGGAGATAAAGAAGAGTTAAAAAACATTAAACAAGGATTTACAAGAGTTTTATTGCACGAAGTAGGTGATATTCGTAATGAATCAGATTTCCTAATACCAGCACAAGAGTTCATTTTGGGAGACGAGGTGGAAATAGAGGATTTAGAGTATTCGGAAGAACTAGATGAAGAAGATTTTGATGATATAGAGATTTACTGTGGTTCGTTAATAGGGTCAAAACCATCTCTGTTACAATTAGAAGACTTAGGTTTAGATAATTATCAATTTTGTATACAAATTTATGGCGGTGATTTTCCAGAAGGGTTTCATAATATATTTAGCTTAAGTGACTCGATCGGATATTTGTTTTTAAATAAAGATAATGACCAGAATGACCCAGGTGTTTTTTTTACACAATGTACTTAGAAAAAGGCTTTTAAAATAATATTGGCTTATTAATAAGCTTCCGAAACATATGTAAAGGGAACTTTCTTTACATATGTTTTTTGTGTATCTTTTGAGACAGCTTTTTTTACACCTGAAACTAAAACCATTATTTTTAAGCCTTTTTATATTAAAGATTTATAGATCATTAATGAAAGCTTGACAGGAAAAATCCGCTAGGGACCACAGAGAAATTCCGTTACGATAGTTTGAATCGTCTTGTACGTGCAAATCTATCAGATGGAAACGACGTTCAATTAAAGTACAATGCCTATGATGATGTAATTTTTGCTAAAGATAACCATACGCAAGTAGCCTTTGATTACACCATGTTTGGCAGTTTGATATCTCGAGAACAAGGTGGAAAGAAAGTTAAATTCGCCTATGATACAGAGGAGCAGTTAACCGCTGTCATCAATGAAAAAGGCGAAACGTATCAGTTTGAACGCGATACGAAAGGGAATATCATTAAGGAAATCGGCTTTGATGAGATAGAAAGAACGTATGAGCGAAGTCTGGCAGGGTTGGTTCAGAGAATTCAACGACCTGGTGATCGTTGGACAGCATATCGACATGATAATCTAGGAAATGTCATTCGGGCTGATTATTATGATGACACTTGGGAAACGTTTGGCTATGACAAAAATGGTTCGTTAATTGAGACTGAAAATGAGCATGTGGCCGTAAAGCTAGAGCTAGACCCAACTGGACAAGTGATCAAGGAATGGCAAAATGACCATTGGATTACAAGTGGCTATGATGAAATAGGCAATCGTTCACAAATTACGAGTAGCTTAGGTGCAAAAATCGATGTCGCTCGTAATGAAATGGGCAATGTGTCACAAATCACAGCCTCTCGCTCAGAGCAAGAACAATGGACAGCATCCATGCAGTACAATGAACTCGGTCAAGAAATTGAGAGAATCTTACCAGGGGATGTCATCAGTAAATGGCAGTATGACGTAACGGGTAGACCAACACACCATCGAGTAAGTAGTCAAAACCGCGATACACGAAGAAGAGTATATAATTGGGACGCCAATCATCGCTTACGAAGCATGGTAAATGAGTTAACAGGTGTAAAAGTTACCTATGGTTACGATGAATTCAGTAACCTCGTTTGGTCCAATCAAGGCGGTCAATTTGACTTCTTACACCGCAGTGTTGATGATGTCGGGAATTTGTATGAAACAAAAGAAAAGACAGATCGTGTCTACGGTGCAGGAAGCAGATTGCTTGAAACTAGAGAAGCAACATTCTCTTATGATGATGAAGGTAATTTGATTCAGAAAGTTGAGAAGAACGGTGATACGTGGAAATACGAATATAACGGCAATTGCATGATGTCGAAGGTCATCAAACCAGACAGAGCAGAAGTTACTTTCAAGTATGACTCGCTAGGTAGACGGATAGAGAAAAGTTCAGACGATAAAACTATGAGTTTCGTATGGGATGGGAATACTATCCTTCATGAGTATTTCTTGCGGAATAATTCAGATATATTTGAAAATCTAGTGGAATATTCTTCACAGAACAAGTCTGAGATACCAGATAATCTAGTCACATGGGTGTTTAATGATGGGTTTATCCCTACAGCTAAAATGACGAATGAAGGTAATTACAGTATTATTAGTGATTATCTTGGAACGCCTGTAGAGGCATATGATGAACAAGGTAATAGGGTTTGGTCAGCAGAACTTGATATCTACGGTAGAGAGAATGAATTTACAGGTGAGAAAGACTTTGTTCCATTCCGATATCAAGGACAGTATGAAGATGTAGAAATAGGATTGTATTATAATCGATTCCGGTATTACGACCCAGAACAAGGGAATTATACTCAAATAGACCCGATTGGACTTGCGGGTGGAAATCCTACACTTTATGGATATGTAAAAGATACTAATAGTTGGATTGATTCACTTGGTTTAAGAAGTAAAGTTTTTGGGGTTTATAAAACAAAGGATGAAGCTGCAATAGCTGTTTTAACTAATGCTAATAGAAGATCAATCCAGAAGGATCTAGAATTCGGAGGATTAATTTACGAAAAAAATGGGAAATTCTATCCTACTAGACCGATTCAGGGAACAGAAGCTGGTTTTAGACCTGCATCTGCTAAACACTTAGTCCCTAAAGACGCTACAATAGTCGGAGATTATCACACGCATGGAGCAGAAAATCTAAAATATGATAGTAATGTATTTTCAGATGCAGATAAACGGATACATGCTATGGCACCTAATGGCCATACTTCATATTTAGGTACACCAAGTGATGGGCTCAAAAAAATGGAAAATGGAGTTGTGTCTTGCCTGAAAAGGTAAAAGGGTTTTGTGGTTTTTTTGGATTTTTCAGATTTTATAGTTCGTGTTGTAACTATTACTTTTTTATTTGTGAATGACAAAACATGACTAACTAAGAAATAGTCTATCAGGGGAGGTAAAAAAACTTATGCCATTATGGGAAGACTTTAAATGTGTCAAAACTCCAAATGAAGGAAGTCATGAATGGTTACAAATAATAAATAATTCAAAGCATTATTATGTTGAAATAGAAAATAAAGAACTAGTTATCTCTAGGTATCGTGAAAAGCAACTTAAACAATACGAGTATTCAGGTTTGAAAATAGTTGGTACTGATTATGGAGAATGGGGAGGGGATTTAAAAGTTATTTATCCTGATTGTACAGAAATATTATTAAAAAAAGGTAATATAAAATCTATATTTGAATATAATGGAGACTTATTTTTTCTAGAGGGATTAGAACATATGTATGAAAATATAGGATATTTATATCAGCTAGTATATGATGGGGATTACATTTCTTATAAGGAGTGTATTGACTTAAAAGAGTGCCCGAATGCTTTTTATATATACAATAGTCACCTGTATATAATTTCAAGTGAAAACTTATTTGAAATATCTAGTGAAGATGATTTATTTAAAAAGAATATTATTTTCGAGGGTTTGCCATTTAGTGCATTTGTACCTAATTCACTTGTTGTATACAAAGAATATTTTGTTATTGGAATGAGGGGAGGATTAGGTAAAATAGATTATGTGAATACTAATAATTTGAAGTATATGCAATTGAAAAAATAATGTATTTAATGTCTTACATTGATATCATTTTTTCAAATAACTTGTATAAAGAAAGCTATTGTAGATCAATTAGAGTAGTATAACTCCTGATATTTAGGGATCTATGCTACTTTTTTATCTTAAACAATATTGGTGCAAATTTTAGCGATTCGACTAGCCCTAATGTTTTATCGAACAGTTAAAGAATAACCCAAACTATTAAAAACAGGTAGAACCAATAAGACTTGTGAAATTAACAGATCTTCCACCGAAAGTTCAAGATAGATTATTAAAACAAGGGGCCGGAGTGAACGATGTTTTCTCAGTAGATAATAGAAGACTACATGCTGCTAGAGAGGCTAATTCAAAGGTGTCAGGAATTTGTATGAAACAAAAGAAAAGACAGATCGTGTCTATGGTGCCGGAAGTAGATTGCTTGAAACAAGAGAGGCCACATTCTCTTATGATGAGGAAGGGAATCTGATTCAAAAAGTCGAAAAGAATGGTTGGAGACAGGAGGTGTTGTAGTTCTTGTGAAAAGAGTTCTAATTCTTCAGAAGGCAAGAAATTCATGGGAAACGTCATCCTTTCAAATATTTTTGACTCTTACGATTGAGGCATATTTACACGCGAAGGCGCCACTGCCTTAGTTATACGATTTCTATTACAAACTGTAAAGATAATAATAAAGTTTAGAAAAATCCTTTGCGATTAGATTATCTCGCTCTATAAAAAATTGTAATGTGCCAGAGTCTGCTATCATGGCATATGTCTTTTGGGCATCACCCTCCATATCTAATTGAAACAGCAGCTCAGCCTTGCCATTATTCTTCTCATCAAAACTATTTTTATCCATAAATGCATAGCCACCTATTTTCGTACCACTACCATCTGTTTGATCAAAATACTTTGAATATGCAGAGTTCTCCATTGGTAAGTCATAATGAACGGAGCGAGGATCTGTGTATGGTACTAGCTCTTCTCGTAATGATGCCTTAAATGCATAAGGGCCACCAAAGATAATTGGTTCACATAGCTCATACTCCATTTCCTCATCAGAAAAAGGCTCTATATCATGAGAGGGCTCAAAGTCCGCATAATACCGACAATAATAACCATCCTCGCAAACGCCATAATCCTCATCTGCCAACACAAAAAACTGTAGAAGCCCTTGCTGTGGATAATCTTCCAAGAAAGGTAGCTGAGAAAAATTAAGCTGTGCCAAAAACATATAAGGTGTGCCACTACTATGTACAGGAAAGTTATCACCTAACTTACAATAAGGCTGTCCACCTAATTTACTATCCGTATAAGTAACTGACTCCTCTACTGCTTGTAAAGCTATTGCCTGCTTTAATGAATGCGCATTATTTATCAATCCTTTCTTGCTACTATAAATGACCTTTCTAATTATACATACTTTAAATGAGTGAAAATTCCTGTTAATTCCCATTAAGTGAAATAAAAAGACAGGCTTGATGGAACAGAGGGGCTGTCAACTGGCAGCCCCTTAGTTCAGTTTATCGAAAAGAATCCTTAATTTATCGAGAACTCACAGTTGATCAGCACCTAAGTTATGCATTTTTAGATTCCTTGTTAATACCTAAATAAGTGAATGACCTCCAAACATATTCTAGTGGCCCGAAGCGGAATTTGGATAACCAAAGCTTACTAAAAATCACTTGGAAAACAAAAATGACAATGGCAATGATAATAGCTGTCGTTAAGTGGAGTTTTCCGTATACGCCGAATGCAAATGGTCCAAATAAAAATGTACATATAATAGATTGGCCGATATAGTTTGTGAATGCCATTCTTCCTGGGAACGCTAACCACTGTAAAACTTTCTTCCCTTTCACCGTTTGATAAATAAAGATTAAGCTAATGGCATAAAAGATTGTTAGGAGTGGCGAACTAATATATTGGACAGCAGAAAAATTTTCTGAAAAGAAAGGTAAGATCCAGCCTAATGTCCCACCAAAAATCAATGTTAGTAACCATGTAATGAAAAATTCTTTTCGGTATTCTTCAAAACGATGAAGCCATTTTTTCTTCGCAACAGCTGCTCCGAATAAGAACATTAGTAAGTACGGAAGATTTGAAAATAAATAAAATATAGGGTTGCCTAGAAAAAGAATATATAGCCCATTACGCATTGTATAAAAAGTTCTTTCCATAAAATTAGCATCCATTAATTCTTGAATATTTCCATTTTGATGAGCATCGATCGTAACTTGCATGAGCTGACGACTTTCCTCTGACATAGGCATTGACATTGTCGTAGTAGAATCGGAAGATAGAGCTCCAAACGTTAATGATCCCAAAAGTAAGCTATATAAAGTTAAGCTAATGATTAACATAGCGTTGGGTTTTAACTTATGCATGAGAAGGAGTAATAATCCTAAAATTGCATAGTCTGTTAAAATATCTCCAAACCAAATGAAATAGGCATGGATACAACCGAAAATAAATAACGCAATAAGTCGTCTAGAATAAATTCCCCAAAAATTTAGTTGCTTTGCGGCAGCTCTTTCCTGCATGATGACCATGCCAAAACCGAATAGCATGGAAAAGAGCATGACAAATTTTCCATCGACAAACATAGTAAGAATAGTTTTAACTGTATAATCGGCGTCATTCCAAAAAGAAGTCCATTCATTTTTAAAACTTAAATCTTCCTGCATATAGGCGGGGTAAAGGAACCAAACAATATTGGCTAATATGATTCCTAATAATGCGAACCCCCTTAATACATCGAGTGTTTCAATCCGCTCTTTTGCAGATATGGGTAAGAGCTTTTGTTTCATATAATCATCCTTTACATTATTGTTCTGTTCTTTCAACAAGTCTATTGAAAAAACTTTCTTAATGAGACTTTAAATGATAATTATCAGGATTTTATAAGGAAAACTAAAGTATCGTAATTTTATGTGAAATATTTCTGTAGAAGAAATTCATTCTTTTTTATGCATGAACTATTAATTATTGGAATTAGCAGAGAGAAGGAAGTAGGAAAAAGAGTGTATCATAATGAAAGGATATGTTAAGTTAGATATTCCTGGAATATATATGGAAGATAAATTAATGAAATTTTATGTAGACAATGATTCAGCTTTATAAGAGGTGAAACTACAATGAAAATTAGGTTAGAAAACTGCATTCTTTCGTTAAAATTTATAGAAGCGAAAGCTTTAGTGGATGGTTTGACTAAAGATGAATTTGAGGATTATATATTGGAGTTGTGTTATAAATCAGAAAGTATTATATATTATTCTTTTGTTTTAGATTTATTAAAATGTAGGGAAACAGCTTTCCTTCACTATATAGCTTCAATTATTTTATCTCACCCATTATGTCATTTAGAGGGGGCTTATCAGGCAGCATTTTATCACGCTAAAAAGGCAATCGACTGGGATGGAGATGATGTAGAGCTTAAAGAATTTTTATTATTTTTTAATGCTATACCTGATAAATTATTAAATGATCAAGAGGCTAAAATACTGGCTGAAAAAGTCTTGAAAATAAAACCAGATAGTGAGGTTGCAAAAAAGCACAGATAATAGGAGCTTGATTGGTTTTGGTTATATCTTAGACTACCAAATGAAAAGAAGGTTAGAGCATAGTGCATTTAAAAAACAAAGAACTAATTAAACAGAGATTAGACGGTGCTTGGGTTTATGAGAGAATCGTAAAGATTGAATATAATGTTGAAAATGATGTTGAAGATAACTATGTTGGAACACTGGATCTTACCTTTCATATTACCTTTATAGAAACAAAAGAACCTTTCAAAATAAGGATTAGATATTATCATGTTGACGATTTAACGATAAGAAAAGCAACAACTTTTCCACTGTCTAGGGATTTAATTGTTCATGATATGAAAGAGCAAGGTTTGGTGAGCAGCCAGCGTTATCATGTACATGATGATAGTGGATATGGTGAAAATGATGGATTCGAATTTATTGAATTTTATTGTACGTCTATGGAAGTCATTGCGGTAGAAGAATTTTACGAGATTTGAATAGAAAGAATGGTTATGAATGGCGTGAATTACCAAAAATTAAACCATCCTTAGGGAGGTAATGTAATATGACATATGATGAAGTGGAAGCGGTTTTATCTCAAGTGTTGGATAGAGAATGGGATAAATTAGATCCACCTTCCTTAAATGATTGGGAAAAAGTAGAAAAAAGATTTAATTGCAGATTTGGGGATGAATTTACATATTTTTTTAACTTAATTTCTAAATATGTATTACCAGGCATTTTAAACGTATCAACAGGAAAAAATAATGGGAATGATTTAATTACGTTTGTGTATGATTATGAGATTAATAATGGCAATTGGAATGCAAATATGATTCCATTCCTCGAGATTGGTAACGGTGATTATTTTTGTATAAATGCAAAATACGGCCCAGTATCACCTGTATATTACAATTCTAGTGAAGATTTTTAATATTGAGGAATACAATACAAGCTTTGAAGAATGGATAAACAACTTACCTCAGTTTTTAGATGGATAAATATTGATAGCCTTGATAAAAGTTTCATTGAAGTTTCTTCTTCTGCTAATAATTATTTGTATTACATAAAAGAGATAAACCTCTCCAACTTTGAATTAGAATAATCAATAGCTGATTGAGGGCTCTGAAAATTTTAATAGAAAGGAATTATATGAAAAATCTTAAGAAAGTTGAACTTTCTCAACTAAGTGATATTCGAGTTGATTATTATTTTGGGGTTTCAGAAGAATTGGAAATATTAGTAATAAAGTATTCTGGAACATACGGGTTCGGATCTGCTGGAAATACTGATGCTATTTATATGAATGCTATGGGAAAGGCAGCAATGGAAGTATGGGATCCTGGTGCCATTATTATTGATCTACAAGATTTAAATTATGAATGGGGAGATATGCTAGACTATGTGTTTAATATTAGTGCAGATAAATACCCTAATGAGGCATTACCATTAGCTGTTATTGTTGGAACGGGCTGTGAAGAGGCAGTTAGAACATTATTATTAGGAATTGATAGTAAAGAACCCATAGATAAAATTGGATGGATATTTAAAGATCTCGAAGCGGCTTGTAAATATATTAATAAGAAATTCTAATTCGAGGGAAATTTATAAATGCAAAGCTGTCCAGAGTAAAGCAAAACTGAGAGAATTTATCCTAGTTTCTGTAAAGGAAGTGAGTAGAGTTATTGATAACAATTTACCTATTGTTCCTTGGGTAGGACTTGGAGGGATTAAGCTTTATAGTCATATAAGCCAGTTCTACGATTTAATTGTTAATATGGATGAGAAGTCAAGGTTGTTTACAAAGTTTTTTATTAGATACGAAATTAAAGATTCTGTAGACTTGTGGTTCAATTTGATGAATGGGAAGCTCTTTAAGATAACGGCATTGAAAGATTACAAAGGGTTATTATTTAACAAGATACATATTGGGATGCATATTGATGAGGTGCTCAAAATAGAGCCGAGTTTTCAATATCATGATTTTGAAGAAGTCTATGTTAGTTCAAATGGTATATATATTGAAACTGATCCAATTGAGCATACCGTATTGTGGATGTCGGTATTTGTTAAAGAAATAGATAATGATGATTTGAGAGAGGGAATTGGTAAAGAGTGCTTATGGAGAATTTGTCGGTAAAAACGAGAAACATACTACTACAGGCAGGCTGGAATCCAAATAATAAGATTGACGTAACTAAATCTGTAATTTTTCGGAATTGATGGGATATCTTAGTGTGTGATTCTGTGATTGATGTATTAACCGTTTTTGGTGGGATGACATATAAATTTAAACACCCTGACGGAAGTATAGAAACATTTCATTTTAGCCCTGAAGAAACAGTAGGGAATTATTATGAAAAAGTAGACTTTGAGGAATTTGAGGCGCGGATAAATGAGCCTTTTGTTGTAGTAGGTGAAGCGTTTCGTGGTTATTTAATTATGTTTATCGCTCAATCGGACAGGTGTTTGGTAAAAATGCAAGCTCATTATATAAATTCGGCGACAATATTTTTGAAGCATTAGTTACTCTTTGTTTATTTAAAATACCGGAAGAAATCAATTAAAATAGGTGATATTTACAACTTGGTCTAATCGGAATTCAGGATGAAAGTGCTGTTATTGAAGATATAGGGAATCTTTAATTATAAACAATGGTCAAAGGAGTAAACAATGCAAATGACAAAAGAGTGGTATGAAGAAACAGTAATTCCAAAAAAGATTCCCAATTTCAGTTCAACGAATGTTAACTATATTACAGGTTTCAATTATTATATAGGATACAATTCATATTATGATGAAGTTTCCTATTTAGAAGTAGTTTTTTTAGTAGAGATGGATAGAAGTAAGTATACGTTGAAGATGAAATTTAATGATGTTTCTTCTCTTGATTTAATAGGATTCGGAAATAGTTATAACCAATTAATGGGCTTTACAATTCATAATTTAAGTAACAATGGTTTTGAATTAGATAATAAATATTTAGTAGAAGATTATGAAAACAACATTATTAAATTTTACTGCGCTAATTTTGAAGTGCTGTCTTTAGTTGAAATTTAAGCGGAAATAATATAGAAGGAACTAAAGGAGAAATTAGATGATTAACTATGGAACTCTTTACTTCGATCATTACACTAAATTTTTAGGAAAGCCAATCGATCGGGAGGTGTATAAAGATAGTGAAAAAATGCCAAGTATCCAAATTTTGAAGTATGAAAATGTCTTTGAAGAATGCTTGGTTTATACCACACTTGGTTTGAGTAAATTTACCGAAATAACGGGCGATTATATTGAGATTTCTATGGTAGTTGATGGAGCGTTTAATAGTTCGGGCTATATTCTTGCAAATACGTTATTTTACTGTGTCCAAAATCAAATGCAGATAGGGAGAGGCTTAGCAATAAGTGGAATAGAGAACATTGATGCTGCTTTTGTTCATAAATATAATAAAAGTGCTGTCTATTTTACTGAGCTGTATGCTTTTCCAGAAGAATATAGTACGGCCCATACAGACTCTAACGAAAGGGATGGAAAACTGCTGTTAGCATTTTTCATTTCGCAGTCCGAATATGATTATTTTGCAAAACATGGAGCAGAGAAATTTGAGGATATGTTAGAAGAAGGGAACGTGGATCCATTTAACGTTAAAAGAGCTTCGGTGGTTTAATAGGGAGTGTCTGCCCGCTAAATAGATTAATAGACTTAATATATACATAAAAAGGTAAATATATATGAATCTAAAAGAAGTTAAAAAAATTCACCAGACAGATTAGCAACAGAAACGATAGCATTGATTTTTCAAAAAACTTTAATTGAATTTGAGAAGGGAATAGTAATCCAGCAGATATAGATTACAAGGTGGTGAACAATGTTTAATTTAAATAATATTTCTGATTTAATTAAAAATGCCCCAGCAAGTGAGAATGAAATTCGTAGTCTAGAAGATAAAATGAATATTAGACTACCTGTTACATATAGAAGCTTACTAAAAAACACTAATGGCTTTTCCATTGCTGGTGGTGTGTTGATTTATGGTACTGAGGATCTTATGGAGAGAAACGAAACTTGGGAAGTAAATGAGTATGCAAAAGGTTTCGTTGCTATTGGCGATGATGGTGGCGGCAATGTCTTTTTAATGGAACTAAATGATGAAGAGAGTAAGATATTCGTCTTGGATTGCGGAGATATGAATCCACAAAATGCAACTATTATTGCCGTAGAATTTAACAGTTGGGTTGATAGCGGTTGTGTTAGTGAGTTAGAGGAAGGGGAGTTAGATAACCCTATTGAAACTTGTAGCATTGTGTTAACAGCTTTACCCATTGGCGGATTAAAAGATTTAGTCAAAATAAAAAATGTTTTGCACATAAAGATATCTGCTTTTGATTTACTAAAATGTTCTAAAACACTTCCTTGTGAACTTGTTAATGAATACCCTTACTATCAAGCGATAAGGCAAATCGAATCATTGGGGGAAATTGGACAAGGACTAAAAGTAGTTTCTTTAAAAAGATAAATTATAAAACATTAGCGTGTTTCGACTTTTAAAGAGTAGAAGGAATACGCTTTTTTATTTTAAATTTTGAAATGATATTTAGGTATGGAAGTTTAAAATAGTGTTAAAGATAAATATTTTAAAAATTGGTACATTGTGTGAAAGTGCTACGTAATCTATTGTTTATTTAGCGAATTGTAGAAAATATTGTTGATTAAAAGTAAAACGATAGTATAATGGAGGTGTAGTTACATTTTTGGTTATTAATCCCTTGGTAATGATTGCCAATAGCACTCCGGAAAGTGTAACTAAAAAAAATAATGAAATGGGGAGATTTTATGATTAACATGATTCAATATTTGGAGCAAAATCCGTCGTTGGTAACTTTGTTAAAAGAAAAAAAAGCTTCTCTATTTGGCGTTACAGAACTTGAACAAAAGGCAATTCTAGAATCTTTTGATGTAGAGCTGCTGCGTGTAGATCTTCGCCTTTGGTACTAAGTAATATTAAAAGTAAGTGGTTTTTGCTTGTAATAAGTATTTATTTAATAATTGGTTTTTATTTACTTTATGTAACTTATAGCAAGTCTTTTATAAATATTGAGGTTAAGGAAGAAAATGGAGAATGGTTAGTGGTAGATTCATATTACAGAGATTGGGCTACTAAACAACAAATTGAAGCCGGAGATATTATTTTAAATGTAGATGGAACAGAGATCAATAATATTTCTAATATAAAGTATGACTTCGTATTACGAGCAGCAAATGACTTAACGATAAAGAAACCCAATGGTAACTTAATTTATGTACACATAAAGCCACAAGATATTCCCCAACAATTTTATTATGTTCTAATAGCACCAACTTGTTACTATTTTTTAACGCTAATAATTTCTCTATATTTATATTTTAAACAAAAAGATAATCCTTTAGTGAATTTACTTATATTTTTTATTCTAACTGTCTCATTGGCTTATGTTAGTATAGGAGTGTCAGGTAGATTGGATAATATCGGTACTATTGTAAACCGAAGTAGTATGCTATTGTGCCTAGTCCTATTAATTCACTTTCTAAAGAAATACTTTTTGTTTTTGAATTTAAAATGGATATTTATTAACAATATTAAAATATTTTATATACTTCCTTTGATTGCTGTTTTTTTAAGTATTTGTAGTATATTATATCCTTTTACCAATCCTATATTCTCTAGTTTAACTTTATGTATATTTTTCACTTTGCTAATTGTAATTCTAGGTATATTGGGAATAAGTTACTTTAAATTTAAAACACCACAGTTAAAAATCTTATTGAGTAGTATCATCATCCCGTTTCTACCATTTCTGTTCCTATATGCGCTGCCAAAAATATTTTTCAATAAACAAATACTCTCGGCCGATATAGCTTCCTTATTCTTGATATTCATACCATACAGCTTTATATGTACACAGCTTACTGAACGTATATTTGATATGGAGTACTTTATTACCCGTTTACGTCATTATTTTAATTTTTCATTTGTTTTTACCATTTGGCTGTTAATGGGTCTTTATTGGCTAACTGATTTATCTATTTCAAGCATGGCGAAAATTTTCTTTTTTACGTTCTTTTCTTTAATCGCACTTTTCTATATTAAAGAGAAAATAGATTATCATAAGCGAAAAATTCTTTTTTCAACAAAAGGGGATTATATCCATCGATTGTATACGACAGTTGATAGTATTGGAAGGGTCGTAAAGATTGAAGACTTGCTTGAGAGATTTGTCCAAGAAATTGCTTTACACCTTGAGATTAAACATGTTTACGTATTAACCTACGATTTGCAAAGACATCAAGTTACTTCCACAAGCACATCAAAAGAATTTACTCAAAATCAATTGAACGAAATACAGCTTGAGCAACTCCGATTGGGAGATATAAAGAAGACAGAGCATTTTTATATTGCTTTTATCCACCAAGATGTGAATTATAAAAGAATACTAGTCGTAGACCACAATAAATCTATTTATCTAAAGGATGAGGAATTATTATGGCTTGAATTATTGCTTTTATATGTAAATAATTTTATAGAAAATACGAAAATGGTGGAAGATCTATTAGAACAGTTAAAGCATATGAAAGAGGCTGATAAAAGTCAGTTACCGTGGCTCAATAAGCTACTTTGGCTACGATTTGAAAAAGAAAAATACCAATTAGCTCAAGAGCTTCATGATACCGTTTTACAAGAGCAGCTCCATATTGCTAGAGAGATGGATGTATTTATCCATGCGAAGAAAAAGACGGATATTCAATCGGGTCTTACTAAGATTCATGAACACATGATTACATCTTTAAATGATTTAAGAGGCTACTGTGAAAATTTAAAGCCGCCATTATTAGATACATTAGGCTTAAATGCTGCGCTTGAGAAGCTTATTCAAAAAGTTCATAAGCGTGCTGATTTTGTTTTAATTTACACAATTGATCGTCTATATTTAGAGGATGAGCGTTTAAACTTGATGATTTATCGGCTCTTCCAAGAGTTGTTAAACAATGCGTTAAAACATTCGTATGCCAACACTGTCGAAATTCATCTGTTAGAAACAGAAGAGGGCTTTGAAATTATTTATTCTGATGATGGTGTGGGATGTGAAATGGATGACATCATTCTTGCTGAGTCAATGGGCATCAGGGGAATGCAAGATAGGGTACAGGCCTTTCATGGTCAGTTTTCTATCAACACCAATGTAGGAGAAGGAATGTCCATTCGAATTAAAGTAATTGAAAGGAATTTTACTCATTCCTATGACTACGATACGTATCATAAAAGGCCAACTCCTAGTAGAGGATAAGAGATGAATAGAAAGAAAGACATGAGCTATTTTCGTACCTCCTAATCTTTTCGTATTGTGCAAAATTCACAGTACGTGTATGGATTGGAGGTTTTTGTGTTGGATTACAATATATCCCTTGATAAATACCGTTATTTATGTATCATGATAGTATATTTATATATAGAGGAGAAGATATCTTCATGGAAATGGAAGAAATGATCCTAAATTATACATCGCAACAAAATGAATTAAGGAAGCGTATTTCCCTACAAAACAATTTTTCAGCTAATCAAATTAAACTCGTTGCAGGAGTAGATATTGCCTATTGGGTTGAAAATAATAAAGAATATGGAGCTTGTTGCATTCAAGTTATTGATTTTAATTCCAAAAAGATCGTTGAACAAATTGAGTACATAAATGAAATTACAATTCCATATATTTCTGGGTTTTTAGCCTTTCGTGAATTGCCTCTTGTATTAGAGGCTGTAAAAAAGTTGAGAACGAATCCAGACCTTTATATGTTTGATGGAAATGGTTATTTGCATAGTCGTCATATGGGCATTGCTACACATGCCTCATTCTTCTTGGAAAAACCGACAATTGGTGTTGCCAAAACTTATTATAAAATAGAGAACACAGATTTTATAATGCCAGAAAATATAGCTGGGGCGTTTACTGATATTGTGATTGATGAGGTAGTATATGGTCGTGCTTTAAGAAGTAGAAAGGATGTTAAACCGATATTTGTTTCATGTGGTAACGAGATTGATTTAGATACGGCTACTAATATAACGATGTATTTTATTGAAAAAGATAGCCGTTTACCAATCCCTACAAGATATGCGGATTTGGCAACTCATCAGGCAAGGAAAATCCATCAATATAAAGTATGATAAATCATTCTAGTAAGGAGAAACTCACATGCCAATAAAGGAACGATTAAATAATTGGGTAGATTCTTATAATCGAAACGGTTATTTGAATGGTACTATTTTAATTGCATCTAATGAGAATATTCTTTTAAACAGAGGATTTGGTATGGCGAATTGGGAGCATAGCGTTCCAAATGTGCCAACAACAAAATTTCGTATAGGGTCACTCACGAAAGCATTTACAGCTATGGCTATACTTCAATTGCATGAGAAGCAAAAATTGAATATAGACGATTACGTAGGAAAATATCTACATGATTATCCGAATGGTCAACAAATAACAATTTATAATTGCTTAACTAATAGTTCTGGGATACCTAATTATACAAATTTTTCTGATTTTTGGTTTCATACAATGAGATTGCCATCAACGTTAGATCAGCTAATTGATTCCTTTAAAGGTAGGGCATTAGAGTTTCAACCTGGTAGTAAATTTGGCTATTCAAATTCAGCGTATGCGTTGTTAACAGCCATTATTGAAAAAGTTTCAGACATGTCTTATGCAGATTACATACAGCGGCATATATGCCATCCATTAGGTATGTATCATACAGGCTGTGATGATGGAGTAAAGGTGATTCCAGGTTTAGCATCTGGCTATTCATTTTGGGAAGAGCCAATTCATGCAGCGTATGCCGATTTGTCATTTCCATTAGGTTCCTATGGTTTATATTCGACAACAGAGGACCTATTTATTTGGGATCAGGCCTTAAAATCTTCCGAAATCCTTCATAAGGAATTAACAGAGAAAATGTTGACTCCAAATCTTGGGTCTTATGCGTGTGGTTGGATGGTCTCTGAATTAATGGAGAAAAAATGTGTGCATCATTTTGGTGATATTAGCGGTTTTTCAAGTGATTTTCTTAGATTTGTAGATGACCAAGTTACGATTATCTTTTTAAGCAATATGAATGTTTCACCTGTCATGCATTTAAGTAGAGAGATTGCAAAAATCGTTTTTGATAAAAATGTATCTTCACCGGCACCTAGAGTTCCGATAGCATTCACAAAGAGAGAATCTATCGTCGGACAATATGTAATAGAAAATGAAGACAAAGTACTTACCATTACTATTAAAAATAAAGAACTTTATCTAACAGTCCCTAAGATGTATGGAGCTTTATATAAATTTAAGCTTATACCATTTAGTCATGACTCTACGAAAACAGCTTTTTTAACCGAGATGATTTATGAACGATTGATATTTTTTTATTCAATATCAGGCGAAGTAGAGCGTGTGCATTACGTCGATTGTTATGAAAAAACTTATATGCTTTATAAGCAATAGAATGGAGCATCAATATTATATTTTGAAACTTAGAAAGAGGCATCCCAAATCATTAGTTGAGATGCCTCTTTGATTTTATTCATTAAATGCGCTTAGCGTGAGCACGAAGATACTTTTCAACATCATTGTAAAGTTCTGCTTGGTTTGCGTATTTTACGTAGCCACTCTAAAGGTTTATAAAGATCCTCCGTAGTACCACCAATCCCCTTATTTTCTTGTTAATATCCTAATAAACAGTTGTATTATGATATATTTCCTGAAACTAGAAACATATAATTTGCTCCGTAAATGCCTTGTTCAGGTTAGTTATTTGAATCAGTTTTATAAATCACATTTTTCAAAATCCCAGAATCCCTAGTCTCTTTGTTTGAAGATGTCTATTGCTTGTCGCATAGGAGCTTGTTTTTATACTAAAGGGACTAAAAATATGAAATTTGCTAAAATAAATGACATTTGCTGAATAAAAATATGAACTGAAAAACTTAGGTAGTATAAAAATTTATATAAAATCAAAATATTATTATTTTTTGCATTGAAATAGGAGGAAATACACTTTTTAGAATTAATCTATAAAATGAAGAGAATTATTAAAAATGTAGCCGATATAATTCAATAGATGATAGAGGAGGTATGGAAATTTGAATAAAAAATTACTTTTCACAGCTGCAGCTATCCCAGCAGCTCTATTTGTACCAACAGTTGCAGGAGCGGCAGGAGCTGATACAGTTACAGTTACAGGGAAAAATACAGTAAATGAAACATTAAAAGCTTCTATCGAAAACTTACCAGCAAACTCAATTGTTAAAGGTTATCAATGGTACTATGTAGATGGCTCTAATGATTCAACGAATAAACCAATCTCTGGTGCCACAACAGCGTCATTTACAGTACCAGTAGAAGCAGCAGGCAAAGCAGTTTTCGTGGAAGCGACTACAACAAATGGCGATAAGTATAAGAGTGAACCCTGTTCGATTAATGAACTAAAACTTTCAATAACTAAGCCAAGAATAGATAGTAGTTCAAATTATGCAGTACCTGGTGAATCAGTACAAGTAGGAGGAGCAATTGTAACCGATGATGCTGGGGCAAAATTACAAAGCAATCAAATTACATACAGCTATCAATGGTTTTATAAAGTTGGTGAATCCTTCACAATAATTGATGGAGCTACTAAGGACACATACAGAATTCCTAATAATGCTTTAACAGATGGCATTACAGATATAATGGTCAAAGTACAGGCAAAGGTAGGAACTTCTTTGGTAGAATCTGTTGAGTCTGATGTGATAACAATATCTAATGAACCATCCGATTCAATGATTGAAGAAATTAAAACTTTATTAATAAATGACAACAAATATAATGTAACAAGTTTAGAATCTTTTAAGGCAAAAGTAACGGAATTAGAAAGTAAATATCAGGGACTATCTGCTGCAGCAAAGGCGAATGTGAAAAATTATGATGTATTAAAGAGAGCGACTGCAGATGTAGATTTAATAAGCAAGTTAAATGAGAAAGTAGATAAAGTTAATGAAGTGAATGAAAAAGATCTGTCAAAATATTTAAAAGAAATTGAAGAGGCCTATGATAAGTTTGATTTATTACAACGTAGCTTAGATCTAAACGATGCCTTATACAATAGCATTAAAGACATTTTGAAAGATCCTACAGATATCGAAGACTTTAAAGAAGTTAGAAGACTAAATCAAGAGATTGTTGCACTATTAGACTATAAAAGTTCATTTGTTACGTATGTACCTACTAGCATCGAATCTTTAAAATCAGCAGTAGAAACAATTGAAAAGGATATAGCGAAATTATCTCAAAATTACCGAGCGACTGTTCAAAATCAAGCAATTTTAAGTGATGCTAAGTCGGATATCAAAAAGATTGAACAATTTATTAAACTTTTCGATAAGTTGTCAGAAAAAGATTCAACTAGCAAACAGGTGACTACAGCAAAATCTATACGTACGGCTTTTGAAAAGTTAACTTATAAACAACTTAAGCTTGTACCAGAAAAATATATGAATACATTACTTAAAGCTGAAAACGCAGAAAACAATCAAATAGACAACTTAAATAGAGAGATTGACAGTTATGTCGGCGATGTGGATGACAGTTACCCTATAGATCCATCAAAAGATTCTTGGCAAGGACATGTCAGTAATGTAAACCGTATTATTAATGAATATAAGGGTTTAACGAAAAATTCAGCGGCTAAAGTTGTCGGATATGATAGCTTGGTAACTTTACAAAAGGATTTTAAAGCAGCTGAAAAAATCATTAAGGACATGGACGCTTATCAAAAGCTTTCAGAAACGCCGGGGGTAGCTGAGAGTAAGTTAAAAACGAACTACACGAATGTATTGAAAGCTTACAATAAGTTAACTAGTTTACAACAATCGCTTGTTTATAATGCTAACGATTTTTTATTAAATACACCGACTATTACAGTTGATTTAAATGGTAAGGAACCTGCTGATAAAGCTGCTGCATTGGCTTTGAAAGCCGAAGTTGAGAAGCTTGCTAATGTAACGAAATATACATTTGCACAATTCGAAAGTGCTGTAAATGCAGCAACGACAAAATATAAAAACCTATCTTCCGGTGGACGAAAGTACGTCACAAACTATTATTTATTAACAGCTGCGAGTAAAGATCTTTCTGGTGTTAAGTCATTCCATAAAAAAGTGCAAACTGCCCGAGAAGAAACCGATGCAGCGAAACAAGCGAAAAAAATTCAAACCGTACAAACTGCATATGCTAAGCTGCCAGCAAATCAACAGCATTTAGCCAAACAGCAATATGAAGATTTGCTCAATAATCGTCTAGAAGACGGTAATGCACCAGATATCACAACATTAAATAATGAAATTGCAAAAATGGTCTCAAATGATAATGATTCGTATACAGTATCAATAGAAAAGATTAATGAGCTTTCAACTCAATATAAAAAGCTAAGCTCTAGTGATAAAAAACGTATTACGAATGCGTCGATCTTAACAACAGCGGTTTCCGATGTGAAAAAAGTAGAATCATTTATGAAGACGTATGAAAAATCATTTACTAGTAACCCAACAACTGTTATTAAAGCTTTTAATAAGCTAACTTCAAAACAAATGAGTTTAATTAGTCCAGAAATACGACAATCCATTATTGATAAAGATCAAGGTCAACAACAGTCTAATGAAAGTGCTTTGAAATTAGTTGAATCCATTAATTCACTGATTGTAAATGGTGAATATATTGATGACTTGGAAACGAAAGTAAAAGAAATCCGAACAGCATATGATGGCCTTAGTTCTTCGGAAAAGAGCGTCGTGAAAAATTATTCTAAACTAACACAAGCCGAGAGTGACTTGAAAAAAGTAGCCGATGTACATGCTCTTTATGTACCTGCGACAGAAGATAATGAAGCAGCTCGTAAAACTTGGCAAACTGCCTATGGTAAGCTCTCGAAAAAATTAGAAATTTTATATAAGAAAATGTATGCAAACGATTTATAAAATCGTTTAAAAGCCAAACCCCGAATAACGAAATTATTCGGGGTTTTAATGTGCGCGCCATGCATGAGGATGTCAATAAAAATTAAAAGTTGGGTGATAAAACGAGAAAGTTTATCGATAAAATTCAAAAGTTGGGTGATAAAACGAGAAAGTGTTCCGATAAAATTCGAAAGTTGAATGACAGTAAGTTTGATAACGCCTTCATGACCAACACCCTGCCGCTGCCACTTCGCTTTCGCGCAAAAAAACACCCTACCGCTTCGCACGTTGCCCTGACGCTCCCAAGAAAGCGCCCCACTGAAAACGACACCCTTAATTTCATTAATACAATTATTTTTCAGTAAAAAAAGCCTTTTGGTTAAATTTATCTTTTATATTTGTGTAGAATATCAATTCTTCGATATACTATTTATAGTTAATCTGTATAATAATTGAGGATTTTTTGTCATAACAAAAGTAGTTTGACATAGAAGGTAGGAACTAAAGATGTATAAAATAGGTGTTGTTGGCCCAATAAAATCAGTAGAAAAAATTATCGAGTTAGCACATGAAATCGAACAAGATATGGAGGTTATTTCATATATTTATTCGATTGCTACAGAAACGAAACATCTTGTGGAAACCTATAATCAAGAGGTTGATTTTTGGCTATTTTCGGGATACATACCTTATAAAATTGCTAGTCAGACAAGAGTCTCACAGGATAAGCTAGCACATATCATCTTTTCTGACTATTAGGAGCGATGAAGCGATGGTTAAAGCTTTAAATTGTCCAAACTGTGCTGCAACATTTGATCCAACGGAAAATGTTTGCGAGTACTGTGGTAGTTATATTATTACATCAAAGGCGAAACAAATCACTTTTGATTCCGATGAATATAAACTAGCAAATAAAAAAATCTTCTTTCACGAAATTGAAATGAATACAAATGAATTCCCTATACGCTCAGGGGTAGCGAATATGTATTACAGTGCAACTAAATCTGATGGAGGCCGTTTGTTGTTAACAAATCAACGTCTGATTTTTTGCGCTCACGCTTTTAATATTAATCCTAACTTATATTGGGAAATATATTTGGATGAAGTAGATCAAGTTAAACTAGGGTTAAATCTTTTCATCACACAAAGAATTCATGTTTTTGATGAAGAAGAGAATGAAACAACATTTATCGTTTATGGTGGGAAGCATTGGCTAAATGAATTAGATCATGCTTTAAACAGGATTAAATAGGGAACACGACATGCAAGGGACTAGATACTTAAATGAGCGCCTAGTCTTTTTTATTTCCAAAAACTTCCCTTTGCCAAAACACGAACGTCTGTTCTAAAATAATGCAAACGAATGTTCTTTTCTAAGGAGCGAGAGGTTGTATGATAAGTTTCGAGCAAAGGCGACTAATGCACAAATATGTGGTTTATGATATGGCCGTTCAATCATTGCAACGCGACTACAAAGTAATAGAAAACCTTAAATTGAGCAAAGTATATTTGCCAATCCTTGATAAGCTTTTAGATGATATTTCACAAGAATGTTACAATGCTAAAAGGCTGTTGGCCAAAGATAAAATAAGAGTCGTCCGGTGGGAAAAGGTCGATGAAAACTTTAGCGATTTAATTATTGCCACAGCTGGTGAAGACCAAGTGTTTACTTATGCTAATATGGCATTAAAAACACAGGTTGAAAAATTATTATTAAGTCACCAAAATAAAGACCAGGTGCTCAATTGAAAGTGAGTACCTGGTCATTTTTTGTTTAATATTCTCTTACTTCAAATGAAGCGATTTTATCATGAACAATATATTCCGTTACTTTTTTATAAGGTGAAATTGTTTTTGAAAATTTGAATGTTGATGTACCTTGTGCACTTTCAAACCATTTCAAATAGTTATTTATAACTATATTAGTAACGTCATATTCTTTTGTAATACCGTTTACTAATGTGATACTTAAAATCGCATTTGACAATTCATTGTTTGGTTTCTTAACAATTACTGTACTAGTGGCTGTAATATCAGTACCTTCAATCTTCGCAGTAATAATTGCTTCACCTTCGTGAAGGGCCGTAACATTACCATCCTGATCTACAGTAGCAATTGATTCATCACTTGATGACCAGATTACTTTTGCAGTATCAGGTGTAACTGTAGCTATTAACTTATCTTGGCTACTTTCTAGAAGTTCTAGTGCATTCCTATCTAAAGTTATAGATTCAGTAGAATCTATGTTAATTAACTCTCCATCTATATCAATAGCGTCTAATATTAAATACTTAGTAGTTTTATTTTTAATAACTACTTCATGTATTTTATCTTCTAGACCAACTTCTTCATAGATTAAAGTTTGTCTTTGTTGTTTATTGCTGTAAGCAGAATAAGTTTCGATGATTTTCCCATCTATTATAACTTCTATATTTGAAGAAGAAGTATTCCATGCTGGAGAGATAATTCTTAATTTCGTTCCTTTAAAGTTAAAGGTAAAGTAGGAATCAATAGCAGCTTGAGTATTATAAGTAGTAAAATGCTGGGTTTTATTATAATCACTATGTCCAGAAACTATATCCCACGATCCAATATATTTAATGATTGGATTACTATCATCATATCTTTTCCATCCTTTTTCAGGTTTAAGTAACTGATCTCCTATTTTCGCACTATTCTCAGGAGTGTTATTTAAATTAGATACTCCTTCTTCATAGTCAACTCCTTCTGCTGCCGATGCACTTCCGATACTAAAGCTAACTAGTACTAACAGCATTAACGCTAAATAAATAAAACTTTTTTTAAACATATTAACCATTATGTATCCTCCTTAAAATTGTAAAAGGTCATTTCTTTAATTAACCTCCAAAGATAACTTTAACTACTTAGGGACTTTTTTACTATAATAAAAATCGATTATTTTTGATAATAAAAAAGCCACCCGTATGGGTAGCTAAATTATTACTTCAACCTTTCTGTTATAACTGCTACAGGGAAATAATACATACCGATTTCATTTGATTCTTTTTCAGATATATCCATAGATACTGTTCCAACACCAACATATTCAATCGTTAATGTGTTCCAGCCTTCTTCATTTAGCAACGCATCAGACACTTGACTATACTTAGACACTGCGATGTCTTTTGGTGGTAAATTGAATTTATTTGGCGCTAAGTCTATTACTGCTTTAATCTCACCATTTTCAATGGTTAAACTAATTAATTTGTCATTCTCACCCATACCATCATACTCGACTATTTCTTTTACTTCATTTACCGTAATTTCTTTTTCAGATTTGTCTTCAGTATCCTCTTTCGCTTTCAGTTCAGCTAGAGCTTTTTCCTCAGCATCTTTTTGTTCGCTAGATTTAGGGTACTCAATAGATTTATTTTCAGGAATAGGCTTTTCAGCTTCTCCACATGCAGCAAGTAGTAATGCTGACATAGCTCCTATGTAGAATAATTTTTTCATTTCAAAATCCTCCCTTACATTTCCAATTACTATTCTAGGAAATTTGGAGGGAAAAGTACATATAAAAAACAGATAACCTAATAAGAAATTATGCAGCTACTTTTAAGTTTACGGGAAAAAGTGCACATGCAGCAGCAGCACCACATTTGGGACGGAGTGCATTAGATACAGTTGAGCTCATGAATGTTGGGGTAGATGAACAGCATGCCCAAGCTATTTTTAATACATTTACTCCGGAAATTCAGGTATCATCGTTAATGGGTCTAAAAAAAGAAGATGTTGTTCAGCTACAAGGTAAAGTTATTGCGAACCAAATCCCAAGTGTCCTACCTGAATTTATAATGGATGGATCAACGGACGTTGGGGATGTGAACTGGAATGTCCCAACTGTTCAATGTACAACTGTATGTATGGCACTAGGTACACCACTTCATACTTGGCAAGTTGTATCACAGGGTGTTATGCCAATAGCGCATAAGGGGATGTTACAAGCAGCGAAAATAATGGCTTGCACGGCTGTGAATCTAATCGATAATCCAGCACTTATTGAAGAAGCTAAAAAAGAATGGGAAGAACGTCTAGATGGGGAGACTTATGTTTCGCTAATTCCAGAAGGTACTAAGCCTCCAAAACTTTAACTTCTTTCAGCAAATGAAAGTAAAGTCAGCTTCAGAAGTCTCCCACCTCTATAGGTGTGAGATGAAAATGCCTGAGTGACCAACATCGTGTTGGCCTAAAGCCTCCGGACGCAATTATGCCGAGGCATAATTGATAAAAATATACCAAATAGAGTCTTTGTAGGGTAAACTATGGAGGCTCTGTTTTTGCCTATTATTCATTTTTTTTAGTAAAGTGTACTTAAAGACGAGCTATGGCGTAAGATGCCATTTTTTGAAAGGAGATTACAAAATGCCGACAGAACATAACAATCATAATAATAATCAACTTGCGGCAGAATGGGTGGAACAGTTTCGTCCTTTTGCTAAAGAGGGACAATGCGCAAGTTATATTCCTGCTTTAGCTGAAAAAGATCCAAATCAATTAGCAATTTCGATTATCGGTACTAATAATGACGAAATGAAAGCCGGAGATACAACGGAACTATTTACTCTGCAAAGTGTTTCAAAGGTCGTTACATTTATTTTAGCGTGTATGGATCGGGGGTTACCCTATGTTTTAGAGCGAGTAGATGTTGAACCTACAGGTGATACCTTTAATTCCATCATTCGTCTTGAAAGCCATCAGCCTGGAAAACCTTTTAATCCAATGATTAATGCAGGAGCTATTACAGTATCGTCTATGCTTTCCGGAAATTCACCGCAAGAGAAGGTGTCAAAAATCCTTTCTTTTTTAGAACAAATGGTTGGTAAGAAATTAAAGGTTAATGATGAGGTTTATCAATCTGAGTGGCAAACTGCAAATCGAAATCGTTCATTAGCCTATTATTTAATGGATTCTGGCTTTTTAGACTGTTCTGTAGAGGAGGCATTGGAGGTTTACTTGAAACAATGTGCAATTGAAGTAAATGTTTCGGATTTAGCGATGATTGGTTTAGTAATCGCCAATGATGGTTATCATCCTCTAACAAAAACACAGCTTTTTCCTAAGCAAGTAGCAAAATTAGCAAAGGCATTGATGGTTACTTGCGGTATGTATAATGCTTCTGGTAAATTTGCTGCATTTATCGGGTTACCCGCTAAAAGTGGCGTTTCCGGAGCGATTTTGGTGGCTGTGCCAAGTCATGCAGGCTTAGACTCACCTTTTCCTGTAGGATGCGGTATTGGCATATACGGACCAGCAATTGATGACATCGGGAATAGCGTAGCCGGAGTGAATTTACTTAAGTATATCGCTACCGAGTGGAATATGAATATTTTTTAACTTCATTCAGCGGGTGTGGCGGATGTCACGGATTCAATCAAATGAAAGATGACTTCAGTAAATGGAGTCATCTTTTTTACTTTTTTCAGCGGATTTCTATACATCCGCCAAGGATTATACCGTTCATTTGCTATAAAAAAGCCCTGAATAGCTTCACTTTGCTTAAAGTGTCACTATCCAGGGCGATACAACTTAGCGTATTGCTTTCTTTCTTTTCATCTTATAAATAATCAGCAGCAAAATAAACCAAATTGGTGTCAATAGTAATGCGGTACGTGTTGCCTCTGAAATGAACATTACTACTAATAAAAATGCAAAGAAGACAAGTACTAAATAGTTCACGAACGGAGTGAAAGGTGCCTTGAAAATTGATGCTTCATGAAGTGCACGATTTTTACGTTTATAGATGATATGAGAGATTAATATAATACTCCACACCCAGATAAAGCAAATGGCACTAATTGTTGTAACAACACTAAAGGCGTTTTCAGGCATTAATTTACTTAGTAATGCACCAACGGATACAACAATTGCAGACACAACAAGTGCGTTACTTGGTACACTGTTTTTATTGAGCTTTGCAAACGTTGGTGAAGCTTGTTTGTTGTTTCCAAGATTAAAAAGCATGCGGCTTGTAGAAAATAAACCACTATTACCAGCTGAAGCTGCAGATGTTAGAACGACAAAATTAATAATACCCGCAGCAATTGGAATACCAGCTAGTGTAAATACTTGTACAAATGGACTACTAGAGGCAGACATTTCATTCCAAGGATTAATGCATAAAATAACAAATAATGCCCCTACGTAGAATAATAAAATGCGTAATGGAATTTTGTTAATGGCAGAAGGAATATTTTTTTTAGGATTGGCTGTTTCCGCAGCAGAAACCCCTACTAACTCGACACCAACAAAAGCGAAAACAACCATTTGGAATGCCATTAGGAATCCGTGAAGGCCATTCGGGAATAACCCGCCATGTGCCCAAAGATTTTCAACAGAAACTGTGCCAGAGCTTGTTTGAAAACCTGTAAATAACATGAATAGTCCAATCACAATCAGTGCCACAATTGTTATGACTTTTATAAGTGCAAACCAAAATTCTAGTTCGCCAAATAGTTTTACAGTTAATAAATTCAACATTAATAACAGTACTAAACAGCCAATTGCAGGCACCCATTGTGGTATATCAAACCAATATTGTACATAAACGCCGACAGCAATAATATCTGCCATAGCGGTCATAATCCAGCAGAACCAGTATGTCCAGCCGGTGATGTAACCTGCCCAAGGTCCTATGTATTCGGATGCAAAATCAGTAAATGATGTATAGCCAGCATTTGATAATAACAGTTCGCCTAACGCCCGCATGACGAAAAATAAGGCGGTTCCGACAATTAGATAGGCAAAGATGATGGAAGGTCCAGCTAAAGCAATGGCTTTACCGGAGCCTAAAAATAAACCTGTACCGATTGTTCCGCCAATGGCAATGAGCTGCACATGGCGATTTTTTAAATCACGTTTTAATTGTTGTTGTTGTTCCACGTTGCTCCCCCTCAAAGATACGTAAAAACTATGACTGGAAATAAAAAAGAGACTAGTAGTGACACTAGTCCCGTAAACGACAGAATAACAAATACCGATTGCGAATGTTGTATGCAAAAAAAGAAAACATTCGTGTGGTATAGCTTTCATGATGAAAGTTGATATTACTCCTCTGTCCTTTTGCCTGAGATAGTGAACCCTTCGGCGACGCAAAATGCGCTCTCTCCAGAACTGCTCCTGCTATAGTTTTATCCATAGCATTCATAGCTTGTATTGTATGTCTTAATGACATTGTTTTAAGATATTATACATCCTATCAGTGCTACCATAATTATTCAAGGATAAATTTCAGTCAGTATCGAAAAAAAAGAAGATTGGAGTTCGTCTAGGTAAAAACTTTACGAAAAATAGTATTTTTAGACATACGTTAAAATATGGATAATATTTAATGTTTGGTATAAAGGGGTAAAAGAGGCGAGGAACGAGTGAGGGATACGGTTAGAATTTTGGTAATGGAAAGTGAATGTGGTGTGGGCAGTATATTGCCTCTCGTTCTACTTTTTTCTGTCCCATGTATGATCAAGAACTTGGAGAGCAAGAAATAAGTTGTCAGACGTTAAACAATAAATATAATATAGTAGAAACTCAGAATTTTTTGCAAAAAAGAAACCATCTCATAGTCATTTGAGATGGTTTCTCTTTGTGTTAAACAAAGTGAAGTAGAGATATATTAATTTACTTAGTTTCCGTGAGTAAATTTATATATAGTAGTCACTAATGCCTTAACGATTTTTTACTATTATTTTTTTGTCTTTATTTTACCTGTCCAAGTACGGAAGCCACCTTGAAGTTGGTAAATTTGGTTGTAGCCACGTTTTTTAAGAAATAAAGCAGCACGTGAGCTACGGCCTGTATTTTGACAGTATAAATATACTGGTAAATCTGGGCGAATTTCTTTGTGACGTTGACGTAGAGTTGTTGAAGGAACATTTCGTGCGCCTAGAATGTGGCCTGCATCAAATTCTTTTTGCTCACGTACATCGATAAGCTGTGCTTTACGATAGCCTTCAATAAATTGTTCTTGTGTTAGGTTTGTTACGGCCTTTTTTAGTCGTAGGGCATTGATGCCGATATATGCAATTACGACTACTAAAATTACACCGATTGTGATAAGTATGTTCAACAAAATTTCTTACCCCTTTCTATCTTCTTTATTATTATAAAAGATGCGCTAGCGATAGTCCAATGAGTTTGATAAAATTAATTAGATTGTGGCTAGAATTAATCTATCTTTATTTATGGATGTTATTAGTGAAAGGTCACAGAATCATTCCACTACATTCATAGACTTGGGTGGATGATTACTTCAATAAAGAATAGAACTAAACGCAGAGTGTCAAAATTTTGAGAAGTATTGTTTTTTGCTCATCATCTAGAGAAGGATGACATTTGTTAAAACGTATGCCATATATAGGTTGATTGGAGTGAAGGCAGGGCGACTCCTTGGGGATCAGCGATAGAGGAACGAAGGGTAAAAGCATCACATCCTGTGATAACGCCTTCGTGACCAACCTCATGTCGCTGTCGCTACGTTAGCACTACCCTTTCGCACAAAAAACATCTGTTGGCCCGACGCCCCCAGGAAAGCGCCCAGCCGGAACGGAAATCAACCCCACGTTATGGTGATGAGACTTATTTTTGTACACGTTAGCTAATGTTCAATTAAATATTTGTAGGAGATGAAAATATGACAACTTGGTATTTTCTAAATTCAGGGAAATGTAGCCCTTCTTTTAATATGGCTTTAGATGAGGCATTACTTGATTGGCATAGTGAAGGTTTAATTCCACCAGTCATTCGTTTTTATGAGTGGGAGCCAGCAACACTTTCGATTGGCTATTTTCAGCAGGCGAAAAGAGATATTAATTTCGAGGCTGTGCAAGAACAAGGTTTAGGCTTTGTTCGTCGACCAACAGGTGGTAGAGCCGTTTTACATGAACATGAGTTGACATATAGCGTCATTGTTTCAGAAAGCTATCCAGATATGCCTGAATCAGTGACAGAGGCATATAGAGTGTTAAGTGAAGGGATATTGCAAGGTTTTCATAATCTAGGTATGGATGCTTATTTTAGTGTGCCTAATACCGAAGAACAAAGAGCGGATTTAAAGAAACCTAAAAGTGCAGTTTGCTTTGATGCGCCAAGCTGGTATGAGCTTGTAGTAGAAGGTAAAAAAGTAGCAGGTAGTGCACAAACTCGTCAAAAAGGTGTTATTTTACAGCACGGAGCCATTTTACTAGATTTAGATCAAGAGAAATTATTGTCTGTTTTCAATTTTTCAAGTGAAGAGGCGAAGGCACGTATGCGTAGAAAGATGCCTGAGAAAGCGGTTGCTATCAATAACCTTGTTAAAGAACCCGTGACTATTGAACAATGTGTGACAGCTTTTAGAGATGGTTTTGCAAAATCGTTGCAAATTGATTTAAAACCATTTACACTTTCTGAGGAGCAATTAGAATATGTGCATGCACTTGAAGAAAAAAAATATGCATGTGATGATTGGAACTTCAAAAAATAACAAGAAATAGTATTAAATATTGTTTTGTTAGTAAGCGATAAAAGGATTTTTTTTGTTGATATTTTGCTTATAAATGCCTGTTTTTAGCTGATTGTAGTGAAGGGCTACTTGACTCCCGCAGGAAAGCAGTAGCCCGTAACGTAAATCGACATCTTCTAATAAAAGTTGAATGGATAAAAATGGTTGATCGGCATTCCTGAAATAGTATAAGAAAAATATTTTTTATCGTTCAACCCTTGTAATAACAAGTGGTTCGGATTCTATTCGAAATTGCAAGTGTTGAATTAAAAAACTATATATAGTATCTTTTTTAAAGAAACATACACAATATGTAGTGTTTAACGACACGTGATATTGTGTATTTATTATTGTAATGCAGAAAACAAGGGAGGCAAAACGATGGTACTTACAAATCATCAACCCGAAGTAAACAAATTTGAACAGTTAAACAAAGATATTGAACAATTTCCACAGGTTCATCCTGTAACACCTGATATGCACATTACGCATAAAGGTGTATCAAGACTTGTGATGATCGATCGCTACTCGTTTAAGGATACGGAGAAGAAAACGTTAAAAGCTGGTGATTTCGTCGTATTAACAGTGAAGTCAGATCCAAAATTCCCTGCACGTGGTTTAGGGACAATCCAAAAGCTTGATATGTCTACGAAAACAGCAGAAATTTTGATTCAGGAAGATTACCGTAGTGCTTTAGATGATCCGAAAGAACAAGAAACGGGTGTGATAACGCGTTCAATTGACGTGCTAGAAAAGCCTCTTGAAATATTTTATGAACAAATCGCAAAACGAAATGCAACAGGACTTGCTGCTGTTGAAAAAACACTAGAGAAACGCCAAGAATGGTTTGAAAAGTTTTATGAGCAGTTAGTATCATTAAAATTCATTCCAGCTGGACGAGTTATTTACGGAGCAGGATCTGAAACAGATGTAACTTTCTTCAACTGTTATGTAATGCCATTTGTAGCAGATTCACGTGAAGGAATTAGTGATCACCGTAAGCAAGTAATGGAAATTATGAGCCGCGGTGGTGGTGTAGGGACAAATGGTTCGACATTGCGTCCACGTAACACTTTAGCACGTGGTGTAAATGGTAAATCATCTGGTTCCGTGTCATGGTTAGATGATATTGCGAAGCTGACTCATCTTGTTGAACAAGGTGGTAGCCGCAGAGGTAAGCATAATCTAGGTGCTTCTGCGTAAACAAACCTCGTGAATTGCTGGGAACTCTTTAACGGAAATATTGTCACTTTAATCGAGGTGGGAAATATGGATGTTTATGATGCGAAACAGCCACAGACATGTTTAATATGTGGTTTTACAATAAATCATAATAAACAAGGATGGTTTACGTCTCATTTGAAAAATGAGCATAATTTAACATTAGATAATTATTTAATATCTTATTTTTATCCAGTAGAAATGGTGACCTGCCAATATATTTTATGTAATAAAAAAGTTAAATTGAGGCGAGGTATTCCCAATCAATTTTGTAGTAGTAGCTGTAGAGGAAAAGGTGAGCCTTTAACTTGTGTAATTTGTGGAAAACTATTCGATGAAAAACATCGGCAGACTAAAACTTGTAGTAAAGAGTGTGCGAGTAGGCTTCGATCACAAAATACAGGAAAATGGCATAATGAAATGTCGGATGAACAAAAGAAGATTCATTTTGAAAATATCATTTCTAAAACAGCTAAAACTAGAAAAACAAATGGAACTCCTTCATGGAATAGCGGTAAGACAGGGGTTTATAGTAAAGAAACCATCGAAAAGATTCGACAAGCTGCATTAAAGCAAATAGAGAGGGAAACATTTAGAAAAACTAGTATTGAAAGAGCTTTAGAGCATTTCTTAGTTGAACAATCAATTCCCTACAAATATTCCTTCATCTTTGAAGGAGCACAATTTGATTTTCTACTATTAGGGACAAATATTCTAATTGAGTGTGATGGCGATTTTTGGCATGGGAATCCAAAATTTTATACCTCTTTTTATGAAGTTCAAAAGAGGATAAAAGCCAGGGATATTGAAAAAAATCGAATTGCAGCGGCTCACGGGTACACTTTACTCCGTTTCTGGGAAGATGAGATAAAAAATGATTTTGAAAATGTTAAAAAACGCATTATAAATGCACTGCTAGCTACAACGTAACTGGAAACGGTAAGCGTGAATGCTTAAAAATAGCAGTGGGATAAAGACAATCAGCAGCCAAGCCTCTTTCAGAGAGGAAGGTTCAACGACCATCGAAAGCACGCTAAGTTAGCGGAAGTGAGTAGAGTAGGAGTGAAGCCACTCCGAAGTGCGAGGACATCTAATAGATGTAAGATATGGTCTCAACTTCTATGGTGACATAGAGAGTGGGTGTAGCGAACCCGCGTAAGAAATCGGCCCAAATGATTATGCTGGCGGATTGGCATCCTGATATCGTGGAATTTATTATTTCGAAAATGCAAAATCCACGTATTCTTCGATACCTAATCGAAAATACAACGGATAATTCAATTATTCGTCTAGCAAAAGAAAAATTAAACTTTAAGCCTCTTTCATCTCAAGAGGAAGCTATGTACCAAGGTATTGTTAACTATAAAGGTATCGAAGGCTTAGGCGGTTTTGATACGGCTATTATTCGTGAAGCAGAAAACAAACTTCGTGATGGTGGTACTTATACTGTTCACAATCAAGAGTTTTTAACTGGTGCAAATATTTCTGTAACATTAACAAAAGAATTTATGCAAGCTGTAGAAAATGACGCTGACTTTGAGCTTCGTTTCCCAGCTGTTGAAGAATATACAAAAGAAGAAATGGCTATTTACAACAGTGAATGGCATAAAGTTGGAGATGTGCGCGAATGGGAGAAAATGGGCTATAAAGTACGCACTTACCGCACGATTAAAGCGAAGGAATTATGGAATTTAATCAACGTTTGTGCAACATACTCTGCAGAGCCAGGTATTTTCTTCATCGACAACGCCAATGACATGACAAATGCAAAAGCTTATGGTCAAAGCGTTGTTGCGACAAATCCGTGTGGTGGACTTCGCCTCACGTTAAAAATTGCGGGATAAAGCGGGAAGGCTGAGATGCTAATCCGAACCGAAGGCTAAAGGTAAAACTTAAGTCAGGGGCAACGCATACCCGGTGATCCTACCTAGTAGACTATAATCCGGGCACGAGACCGCAACATTACACAATATAATAAATACTAGCCTAATTAAAGTAAGGCTGTGATCAAATGAACAGAGGTTATGCAGGTTTTTATAAATCATATTATTTAAGAAGTTCATATGAGTATGCATACGCCAAATTTCTAGATTATCATTCCATTTCTTGGGGCTATGAAGACAAAGTATTTAATATAGGATTTAAATTTTATAAACCTGATTTTTTCTTCTATAATGATAACGGTGATATTATAAAGATTGTTGAAATTAAGTCTCGCGATATTATAGCGAAAGAAAAAGCTCTTGAAGCTTTAAAGGCTATTGAAACAACTTATGATATTGATTGCGAATTAATTTCTTATGAAGAATTGCTCGAAATGTATAAGCTTGTACCATTTTCGTTAACTTCTACGATAACAGAATGGATAGAATCTAAAAATACGACAATAAACAAAGCTAGTTATGGTAAGTATAATGGCCATTTCAATCAGCGACATAATGAGCAAACTAAAAAAATAATTGGACAGCATACAAAGCGATTGTGGGAATCTAATAGTCCAGCAAAAGCAAGGATGATTGAAGGTTTAAGAAAATCTGGCCTGGCTCAAAAGGGTAAGCAAAAGAAACCTAGGGAACAAAGAATCTGTAAGAGTTGTGGGAGCAACTTTGAAGTGATTGTTTCTTCATCAAAATTGTTTTGTACTCAATCATGTGCTGGATATTCAAATATTCAAGTTGCCACACAAACTTATGTTGATAAGCGAGCGAAAATTCATCAAGAAATTAAACGGACAGTAATTCAATGGGCAATCGATAATGAAGAAATTATAACTGCAATCCCCTTTAATAAAATAAAATCAACTCTCCAACCATTAATCGAAAAGATTTATCAAGAATTTGGGGTTAAAGATTTTAGAGTGATTTCAAAATCAATTTTTGGGGAAGATAGAGGAAGAAAAGAACTACTTAGGTTTATGAAAAAGTGTGTAATGAAAATGTATGCTGAACTTACAGGAATTGAACTGTAAGAACTAGAGGATAAAAAGCCTTTAGGATAACAATAATTGGAACAACCACTTGCACCATATTCTGTGTGTAACTTAGCAGCTGTGAACTTGGCGCAGTTTGCAAATAAAGAAGATCAAACAATTGATTTCGAAGCACTACGTGAAACAGTTCGTGTTGGTGTTCGTATGCAGGATAATGTTATTGATGCAACACCATACTTCTTAGAAGAAAACCGTGTACAAGCTCTTGGTGAGCGTCGTGTTGGCTTAGGCGTAATGGGCTTAGCGGACTTACTAATTTATTGTGAGAAAGAATATGGCTCAGAAGCTGGTAATGAGCTAGTCGATGAAATCTTTAAAACGATTGCTGAAACTGCGTATGAGGCGTCAACAGAGCTTGCCAAAGAACGCGGTAGCTTCCCATTCCTTGTAGGAGCAACTGAGGAAGAGACAGCACGTTTACGTAAAGCATTTACTGAAACAGGCTTTATGCAAAAAATGCCTGCACACATTAAAGAGCAAATTTTAGCAACAGGTATTCGCAACTCGCATTTACTGACAGTAGCTCCAACTGGTTCTACTGGTACGATGGTTGGCGTGGCAACTGGTCTTGAGCCATACTTCTCGTTCACATATTACCGCTCAGGTCGTCTAGGTAAATTCATCGAGGTAAAAGCAGAAATCGTACAAGAATATTTAGAACGTCATCCAGAAGCAAATGAGAATGACCTTCCTGAATGGTTCGTTACGGCGATGGAGTTAAAACCAGAGGCGCATGCTGATGTACAATGTATCATCCAAAAATGGATTGATTCATCTATTTCAAAAACTGTAAACGCACCAAAAGGTTATACAGTACAACAAGTTGAACAAGTATATGAGCGCTTATATAAAGGCGGCGCTAAAGGTGGTACGGTCTATGTAGATGGTAGCCGTGATTCACAAGTACTGACACTAAAAGCTGAAGAAAATGATATGGATCAACTATCATTCGAGGAAGAATTAGTAGAAGTACCAACGAAGCGTCCGGTTGTATTAGTAGATACGATTCAAGCGTTAGAATCGACAACAGTTATCGGTTCGGATGTAGGGAATACTTGCCCTGTATGCCGCAAAGGAACTGTAGAGGAAATCGGTGGCTGTAATACTTGTACAAACTGTGCTGCACAGTTAAAATGTGGCCTATAAAATAATGAAAAAGTGTCTATTGTAGATTTGAAATAAAATCGCGACGTTTATAAAAAAGTTGCGACCCTTTACCCCTTTGGATATGATTATCTAAAGGGGTGTTTTTGTGTAGAAAAGAAAAAGAACATCTAAAATCGATAAGTGGATTAAAGAGGGACGAGGAACGGGTAGATGGAGAATCCAGTAATATTAATTGTTATAGTTGCAATTTTTCTCATTATATATCACTTTTTAACAAGAAATCGAAAGAAGCTATAGCCATTAATGCTATTTTGGCCCAAACTACTAACACTGTTTTGGCAAAAATATGGACCATGAAACCAAGTTATCTTGTCACATCTATGGCAATTCAGGATAGTGTATTGGAGGGGGATAGTTATTTTATTGCCGAAATTAAATCCTTAAAAAGGATAATTAGACTTAGTAAAGAAAAGAAACCGAAAATCTCATTTATTGACGAGATTTTGAAAGGAACAAATACGATTGAAAGAATTTCAGCATCAGCTACAATCGTGGAATGGCTATCTGTAAATCAAGGCATGACTATCATTGTTGCACATGATATTGAGCTTACAGAAATTGCAGGTGAGTTGTATAGCAATTATCATTTCAGGGAAACGATTGAAAATGGAAAAGTATTATTTGATTATAAAGTTCATGACGGACCTTCAATGACAAGGAACGCCATTAAACTGTTGGAGGTTCTTGCATATCCTGAAAGTGTAACTACCCAGGCGAATCAATTGGCACAGCATTTCACTGAAGTACGTGAATGGCAAAAGATCAGCAAAAATTTGAAACAATCAAGTTGTGGAAGGTTACGGCAATAAAATGATCAAACTTTTTTAATAAAAAATGTACACTAATTCATAAGAAAAGAATCCATTTTTTGTCTTTTTTATTTGTTTGTATGGAATTTATTGGGAGTAAATTTGCTCGTTATGAGTAAGATAGATAAAATACAAGACTTCGCTAATTCAAACAGCAGTTATCTCAAATAAATCATGATAATGAATATAATTATTTAAGAGCTTTTGATAATTATATCAAACACATAAAGACTATAATAGTATCAAATTTTTGAAATTTAGAGAGGGATGTTACTTGAAAAGAAGTGTATTATATATTGAAGATAATGAGAAAATAGGCAGTTGGGTAAAAGAAGAATTGGAACAGCGAGGGTTTTCAGTTCAATGGCTGCTTTCAGGTGAAGGAGCCGAAAGAGAAGTAAATCAGCATGAATTAGTTATTTTGGATATCATGCTACCCGGGTTAGACGGATTTACTGTGGGAAAACGATTAAAGAAGGCAGCTCCTGCCGTTCCTATATTGCTGTTATCTGCTCGAACATCGATAGAAGATAAAGTAGATGGTTTAAAATTTGCTGATGACTATTTAACGAAACCCTTCCATACGGATGAATTAGTTGCAAGATTAGAAGTATTAATCCGTCGAAGTGGTGGAACACATTCCGAGCGCATTTCATTAGGAAATGATATTGAAGTAGATCCAGAAGTTCAAATGGTATACGACAAACGCACAGGTGAAGAAATTATATTAACAGGTAAACAACATCAAATATTAATGTACTTCTTACGCCATCCTAATCAGGTTTTACCCAAAGAACAAATCTATGAAGCCATTTGGCAAGAAGCTTATATTACTGGTGATAAAACAATAATGGTGCATATCCATCGATTGCGTCAAAAGTTGGAACGTCATCCAGATTCCCCAGGAATTATTGAAACGTTGAAGGGAATAGGCTATCGGGTGAAACTATGAAACAGAATAGATCATTATTTCGTCGTTTTCTAAAAGTGCATTTTCTATTTATCTTTTTTCCTCTTCTTGTGCTTATTTTCTTCACTTCGTTCGTTCCTGTTAGCAATGAAAAAGAAATGAATATGTTAAATCTGTTTTACTTTACCGTACTTTTGTTTGGTTTTATTATTGTCGCATTTGTTGTAATATCTTGGCTGTTCTTCTTGAGACTTCGTAAACGTCTCACCCGCTTACAGGAAGTCATGTCATTTTCAGCTAATAATAATTCATTTCCTAAACCAATATCTGTTCAAACGGATCGTATGGATGAAATAGACCAGTTAGGAAGTTCTTTTAATTGGATGATTCAGCAGCTTGAAGACAGTAGAAGGCGAGAATATGAAGAGGAATTATTACGCCATCGACTCATCGCGAATTTATCTCACGACTTACGAACGCCACTTACCATTTTGAGAGGACGTATCACCAGATTAAATAAAGAATCAATGAGTTTTGAAGGGCAAGACTCATTAGCGGAGATGAACCATACGATTACAAGAGTCGGAGATCTAATGGATGATTTACTTTCCTATACATTGCTTACATCAGGGAAACATCCTTTTCATCCCACTTCAACAGATATTGTACGATTAGTAAGAGCATCTGTCGCTGAGTGGTATCCTGCATTTGAAGAAAAAGAAATTCAGTTAGATGTTGATTTACCGACAGAGAAGACTTTTTATTGGGAAGCAGATCCTAAATGGATGACACGAGTTCTGGATAATTTATTTCAGAATATTCATCGCCATGCAGCAGAGGGAAAATATACAAACATTGTGGTTGATGTAGAAAAAGAACAGATCATTGTTGCAGACAGAGGTCCAGGTATGGATAACTCTTCCTATGAGGGTGGGGCGGGGATTGGTTTATCGGCTTCAAATTATATGTTGAAAAAAATGAAGCTGAAAGCTGACTTTACATCAAATGAAAATGGTACAAGAGTAGCTATTGGTAGAGCTTAACCTAAAGTTAACCCAGAAGTAAACAACAAGATAACCGAGATGTAACTTTGCTTTTTTATAATTAGAACCATAACAGAAAGGGAGTGTTGTGGTTGCTTACAATTAATAACTTAGTCAAACATCGCGGAACTCAAGAAATCTTATCAGGTATCAGTTTTAAAGCTAGACCAGGTAGAGTAACTGGTTTTTTAGGTCCAAATGGGGCAGGGAAAAGTTCAACACTTCGCATCCTGCTTGGATTAGATCGTGCCACCTCAGGGAGTGCACTAATTAATGGAAAGCCATTTGCAGAATTACATAATCCTCTAGCAACCGTAGGTGCCGCACTTGATGGATTTGGAGCTCATCGTATGCGAACAGGACGAGCACATTTGCGTTGGATTGCTCGTGCCTCAGGATTATCTCGCTCACGTGTCGAGGAAGTTCTGGAAATAGTAGGTCTTACGAATGTAGCTGGTAAAAGAATTGGGAATTATTCCCTGGGTATGGGGAGAAGACTTGGAATGGCAGCGGCACTACTTGGGGATCCAAAAATATTGGTTTTAGATGAACCTGTAAACGGGCTCGACCCAGAAGGAATTCGGTGGATTCGGACATTTTTACGTGAACGCGCTGAGTCTGGAAACACGGTGTTACTATCCAGTCATCTAATGGGAGAGCTTGAAGAGACTATTGATGATGTGGTGATTATTAATCATGGAAAAATCGTTGCAAATGGAACATTGAAAGAAGTAATAGGGAATCATTCCACGCTGGAGGAAGCCTTTTTTGCCCTGACATCTGAAAATGCAGGTGATGTTGTATGAGAGCATTCAACGCAGAACTATCTAAATTGTTCTCCCTGCCGGGTATTTGGCTTGCCTTTCTTATTGGAGCAATTGCCCCAGCGGTCATTGCTGCCTTGGACAGTACAGCACAAAAAGAGGAGATTATAGCTGGAGTTAGCACACGTCTATCGGAAGTTGGCTATATTGGTTTAGGTCTTGGTGTGCAAGGTGTCATTATTCTTGGTGTGCTTGCTGTCAGCAGTGAGTATTTGACAGAGAGCAGTGAATCTGGTGGAGGGAATCAGATTACAACGAGTTTAACCGTTGTTTCATCCCGTTTCCACTTTTTGCTGGCAAAAGCAAGTGCAGTGACAGTGATCAGCATACTGCTTTCCATTGTTGCTATTCTAACAACTGTGTCAGCAACAAATCTTATTCTTGGTGAATACGCCCCTGCATTTGAAGCATCTAGACTGATCGGCGCGGTTTGTTACTGGATATTTACTGCTCTTTTAGCATTTGGGATTACGGTTCTAACTAAGAATGGCATTATCCCGCTTGCTGTGCTCATGATAAATTCATCTGTTGTGACAGTCTCTTACCTCCTTACTAAGGTTACAAAATTAGCGTTTTACTTACCAGATAAGGCTGGCTCTGACATGTTTATGTTTACGAGCGACAGTTTTCACACCCCATTCACAGGTGGTTTAATCATGTTTGCTTGGGTAGCTGTTCTTTTCATTGTCGCAGCCATTGTATTCCATAGGAGGGACGTTACATCATGAGTGTCTCTTCTAGTAGAAAGATAACACTAATCCTTGGTGCTGAACTGGAAAAATTAGTTACATTACCATTGGTATGGCTCACTCTTATGGGGACATTCATTCTAAATTTAGTTTTAGCAGCAGCTTTTACTTCTGCTGGTCTACAAGGGGCAGCAGGAACGCAAAGTATACTGAAAATAGGACTTGCTTCTATGGGATATCTTCAAGCAGGGTTCATTATTCTAGGTATCTTAGCTACTTGTTCAGAGTATACGGGTGGACAGATTCGAACTACTTTAACTACGATCCCTTGGCGTGAGTTTCAACTATCCACGAAGCATTTAGCTTTGGCAATTGTAACCATTCCTATGGCGTTTATTATTGCTGCATCAGGTGTACTATATGCTTTTATTATGATGAGAGACACAGCATTAGTGATTGAAATAGACGCTATGATAAAAACTTTAGTAGGTGCAACCGGCTATCTAACATTAACCACCCTTCTCAGTGCAGCTGTAGGTGCTTTACTCAGACGAACCACCCCTGCTTTAGTGGTCCTGCTTGGTTATTACTTCATTGTCAGTCCATTGGCGAGAGATTTATTACCTCGTATTAAAAATTATTTTCCGGATACGGCAGGATCTTATATGTATATGCCGCCTTCTTCTAATGAAATAAATGCACTTTCACCAATGCAAGGGACAGGTATTTTAATAGTATGGACACTGATTTTTATTACAGTAGCTATTGTATTTTACCGTAAACGAGATGCCTAAGTTTAGGGTTTCATCATTGAGATAAAATAAGGAAATGAATTATAGAGATGGAGAAACAATCTTCCTTCCTTTCATTAGATTTCTTACTGCCATTTGCCAACGAAGTTAAATAGTCTTGAACCTCTAAGACTATTAGTAATTTAAAATATCTCGGTTTATCGAATATTATAGTTTTAGACGAATCTTTGGAGCCGATTTCAGGGATAAAAGGGCTTCAAGAGTTAGATATCTCAAATTAATTTTCAACTGAAGAATACGCAAGATTGTCTGTTAACCTTCCTAATACTAAGTGCAGTCATTTTCAACCATATATAAAACTAACAAGCCCTTTAGACGATAAAGACGTGATGGTTGTAGGTAAGCGAAAACCCTTTTTAAATTCGAAAGTTGATGTAAAGAGGTTACAAAAATACGAAGAGCATTTTAAAGTATTACAAAGAAATTATATATAGCAGTTGTTCAACGGGTGCTTTAGTTCAATAAGAATTAAACAACTTTATTAATGATTTATAAGTACAAAGACCTTTTAAATGTATAGAAATTAAATAACTTTAAAGAGCCTTACTACACACTAAATTGTAGCAAGGCTATTATATTTTCATAACAAAATTAAACAAATTTATTATCGGTTTACAGCTTTGATTTTAGATTTGACGAATGGTTTGTTAAGAGGCGTAACACCAATAATGAAGTGGATTTAATTGTTGGATGTGCTGAATTGAAAAATGGGTTAGAACCCCATGAGTTTTATAGAATATTTGATGTAAAAGCATGTTCATATCTGGATTACATAAAATATCAAGCTGAGTTCAATAATAGGACTCAGAAAATATCAATGAACTTTTATGCTATGGAAGGTCAAATAGTAGCTTACGATAATAAGGATCTCAAGTGATTACGCATTCATAAAAATTTCCGTAATCGGGCACGATTTGTGGAACAACTTAGATAGGAAATGATCAATTTTTTATAAAAATTGAACAATACTTCACAAAGAAAGAGCCCATTTTGATCTTTTTTTCAAAATAGGTACTTCTTATTTATCTTAAAATACGGGTTTGTGAGGTATTTTTGATCAAACTTTCTTTCATATCAACATCTATCTCGTCAAAAGACGGATAGGCACTTTGTTTATCTTCATTTAGACAAACGCTAGCTACGGAAGTATCCTACCTTTGAGGGGGGCCTAAGCACAAAGCCGATTCCGGACGCAATTATGCCGAGGCATAATTGATTGCCGTCCGTTAAGACAGAGGCTCTTACTTGACGTATTCAGTTATTACAATATTTCAATATATCCTTCTGTTCCGTGTACGCGAATTTGTTGCCCGTCTTCTATCAGTTTGATGGCATTTTCCACCCCAACAACTGCTGGTAAGCCATATTCACGCGCGATAACTGCTCCATGGGTCATCAGTCCACCAACTTCGGTGACTAGACCTTTTATGGATACAAACAATGGTGTCCAGCTAGGGTCGGTAAAGGACGTGACTAATATATCTCCATCTTCTAAATCAGCATCTTCTATGTTTAAGATGACACGAGCCCGTCCCTCTATAACTCCGGAAGAAACCGGGAGCCCTACTATAGCTTTGGCTGGGAGATTTTCTCGTTTGTATTCACCTACAATGATTTCACCATCAGACGTGATAACACGTGGGGGAGTAAGTTTTTTATATAATTTGTACTCGTCTTTTCGTTCGCTGATGATCTGGTAATCTAGTTTATTGGTGTGTACGATTTCGCGAAGTTCTTCAAAAGTGAGATAGTAGATATCTTCTTTTTCATGAATAACGTTGGCTTGTACGAGTTGTTCGGCTTCTTTCAGTAAAGCCTGCTTATAAACGAAGTAGCGATTAATCATGCCGTATTTTGGATATTCACGATAGCCGATGAAATTCCGAATTAGGTCGATCATTCGTTTTGTTTCTTTGGCTTTTTGTTCACCATCTGGTAATTGCTTCAATCGCTCTAATAATCCTTGTTCTTTTTTCAAAGCTTCCTGTCGCCCTTGCTCAAATTTTCGATTGCTGGCATTAGGCTGCAAGTTTTTGATATTGTTAAGAATCATAGGGACAAGTGTAATTGGTTTTTCACTCCAACGAGTTTTCGTAATATCGATTTCTCCAGCACATCGCATTCCGTATTTGTTGAGAAAAACATAGAAAGCGTCTCTAACTTCCTGTCCACCATCAAACTTAACTAGTTCATCCAAAAAGTTATCATCTTTTGCGTGTTGTAAATATGCAATTACTTCTGGATAAGGACGAATCATATCTGCGACATCCAAAAGTGCTAGACCCATTTCTGAAGTAATATTGTTTGGTACAGATTGAGAAAGCGTGTCTGCTACGTTTTTTTCACCTAACCATTCGTTCATTTTTTCATTGATCCATATTGAAGCATTTATAGCAGCCATAAATACAGCAGAACTTTGTGGGTCAGATAAAAACTTCTTTAATTCCTGAATATCTTCTAGAATAAAATCAAATACATCTATTCCTGATTTCGTTTGGATGTTTTGTTTTAACTCTTCTATGGATGTTTGATTACGCTTAATCAATTCAGAAACGATTGATGGATTGTTTTCGATTTGTGCTAGCGTATCTATATTGCCTCTGTTGGGACTCGGTGCTTTAATATCATTAGGTAACGATTTTATAAAATCTCCACGCTCAATGATGTTCATGAGTGCGTCTTTCATGAGCGGATCGTGTTGTCCCATAGCATTTAATAAATTGTTTCTACTGACCGGTGAAGCCAGTTGATGCGTGACATCAACAAACAACCTTCCGCCTGCTTTACGCATGGGCGCAGAAGTCGTTAACAGGAAAAAAGACAGTCCCAATGGTTTCATGGGATCGGTCATCATTTGTTGATGACCGACAGATATATAGACGTGGTTTTCTTGATCATTCGCTTTAGGGATGGGGAAAAGAGTCGTGATTGGGCGACTCTGGACAATATAAAATGTATCATCAACCAAACACCATTCGATATCTTGTGGGCAACCAAAATAAGCTTCGATCTGTCTTCCGATGCGTGCTAGTTGTAAAATCTGTTGATCGGTAAGTGTTTGTGTCTTTTGCTGATTCGAATCGATCTGTTGTGTCTCTGTTCCTCCTCCTTTTTGACCATAGATAGCTAATTTCTTGGTCGCTATCATTTTATCGACAATTTTATCTTCCTGTACTTTATAACAATCGGCAGAGACCAAGCCGGAGACCAGTGCTTCTCCGAGTCCAAAACTGGCATTGATTGATAGTAGCTTTCGGTTAGAAGTAATCGGATCAGCGGTAAATAAAATCCCTGATGCCTGTGGGAAAACCATCCGTTGTATGATAACGGATAAATACACTTGACTGTGGTCAAATCCATTTTGCATACGGTAGATTACCGCGCGATCCGTAAATAGGGAAGCCCAACATTTGCGAATATGCTGCAAGATGGATTCTTTGCCGATGATATTTAAATAGGTGTCTTGTTGACCAGCAAAAGAGGCATGTGGTAAATCTTCAGCTGTCGCACTAGAACGCACTGCATAAGCATGGTCATCACCTAGCTGAGAGAGTGTGTGAGCAACTGCATTTACAACATTGGAAGGAATTTCTACTTCCATAATGATTTGTCGAATCTTCCTGCTGATTTCACCAACTTGATCTCGATCCTCTGCTTTTAGCGTTGAGAGTTGGTCCAACAATACTTGAAACGTTTCGTTTTGTTCGATGGCTTTTTGATAACCCGCTGTTGTAACACAAAATCCTTCTGGTACTTGTATTCCTTCAATTTTTGATAATTCCCCTAAATTTGACCCTTTTCCACCAACGAGCAAAAGCTGTGTTTTATCCATTTCCTGAAAACCAAGAACTAAAGAACTCATTCTGCATCTCTCCTAACCATGATATTGAGAAAAAATATTTGACAAGAGCTTACCAGTGCGATATAATTAAATTATAAAATAGGATTATTATGCACTTTTGATAGATAGCAATTGTAATATAATTATATCTTCGTGTCTGTTTTTGTGCAATAATAAAGAACTTGGTGAAAATATCCAATTCTCTTCTTGATTTCCCTCTTCCGCTAATCACATCAAAAACCTGATTTAATCCGGCTCAATACATAGTTAATCCCGGCATGCCTAAGATACTTTTTAACTCTTCAGCGGTATTTTCTTTCCTATTTCGCTAAATTAATTCCTTCACGTTGACGTATTCGAATTAGATCACGTCTAACGGATTTACTCTACCCATAACCGTCATTAAAAATTGCCTATACGGATTATCTTGCCACCAACGGGTGCTTATGTTGAATTACGCTTAAGCAATGTTCTTCAACAAAACCACATAATAAAAATAATATGATATCCATTAAAGGGCGCGATTGTGAAGGACGCAGGTAGAAAATGATCAAACTTTTTTATAAAACTGATAATTAATTCTTGGATAAGAATCCATTTTGATCTATCTTTGTTCAAAATGGATTCTTTTTATTTATCGTAAAATACTGGTTGTGGGGTATTTTTGATCGAACTTTATTTCAAAGTAACCATCTATCTCGTTAACAAGACGGATAGGCACTTTTTTATCTTCATTTAGACAAACCCTAGCTACGGAAGTCTCCCACCTTTGAGAGGGGAGATGGGTCCCTGTTATTTCAACGTAAGATGAGAGGGCAGAACTAAAATTTAAATTTTTTTAGTAGGATTTTCAGGAAATCTCTCGAAATATTTAAGTATAAAGGGGGAGTGTGTATGTCTAGTTTACCAATTATAGTAGCGCCGATGTTTTTAGTTTCTAACCCTAAGATGGTTATTGAAGCTAGTAGAGCAGGGGCTATCGGTTCTTTTCCATTATTAAATGCAAGACCCGCTGCAACATGTGCTGAGTGGCTTGAAGAAATAAAAGAGGCACTACCGACTGAGCAATGGGCAGTTAACTTAATATGTCATCCTGTAGCGAATACACGATTTGAGGAAGATTTACAGTTAATTGAACAATTCCAGCCACCGATTGTCATTACTTCACTCGGTAATCCAAAGAGAGTTATAGACATTGTGCACGGTTATGAAGGAAAGGTCTATGCAGATGTTGCGAACGTCAAGCATGCAGAAAAGTCTGCTGCCACAGGTGTAGACGGACTAATTCTTGTTTGTGCGGGTGCTGGTGGGCATGGCGGGCAACTGAACCCATTTGGCTTTGTATCTGCGGTAAAGAAATTCTTTACGGGGACAATCATTTTATCAGGCTCCATCTCTAGCGGTGCAGAAGTATTAGCTACTCAAATAATGGGAGCAGACTATGCTTATATGGGTACTCGCTTTTTAGCTTGTGATGAAGGGAATGCACCTGAGGAGTACAAAAATATGGTGATTGACAGTGATACCTCTGATATTTTATATACCGATGCTTTTAGCGGTGTCCATGTGAATGTGTTAATTCCATCCTTATTGAAGGAAGGTATTGATCCTGCAACATTGAAGCCAAGAGAGGACATTGATTTAACACATCTCGTGAATGTCAAGGCATGGCGAGATATTTGGTCAGCGGGTCATGGTATCACAAATGTTATCAAGCGAGAATCGATTCGTGAAATACTCATGACATTGCAAGAGGAATACGAGCAGGCAAAGCAACATGTAGTGTCTGTACAACCGTAATAAAAATAGGGGCAGTCCAAGATGATGAGTTATCAGATGGACTTGCCCCTTAATTTTTAATCATGATTCAAAGTAGCTGCGATTTCTGGTTGTTGCTCAACTTGAAGCAGCATATTGAAGGATGCGATGGCTACTTCTACTTGGTCGTCTTTAGGCTCACGTGTTGTCAGTAATTGTAGCCATAAGCCTGGATAGCCAAGGAAGCGTAATACGGGAATATTACGGCACGCATTTGTAGCTTGAAGTACTTCAAACGATATCCCAAGAACAACTGGAATTAATAGAATACGGTCTAAAATACGTAACCAAAGCGGATCAGTTGGCACGAAGAAATATAAAAACATGCCGACAAACACAGTGAACAGCATAAAACTACTACCACAACGATAGTGTAAGCGTGATTGTGCTTGCACATTTTCCACTGTTACGTCCATACCAGCTTCATAACAATTTATAACCTTATGTTCTGCACCATGATATTGGAATACTCGTTTAATAAGTGGCGTTAAAGATATAAAATATAGATAGGTAAGTAGTAAAAGTAGCTTAATGCCACTTTCAAGTAAAATTTGGCCAGTTTTGCCTTCAATCCATTTAGAGAAAAAATCCGCAATAAATACTGGAATTAATGTAAAGGCAAACTTACCAAATAAAAAGGACAGGATACCTACAACTGCAACCCCTAAAATCATTTGCAGTCTCGAGCCTTCCTCTTTATGATCTTCTTCTTCGCCAGGTGTAACGTCGTAACGGTCCCCTGAAAATTGCATATGGCGAGAGCCTAAACCAGCTGATTCAATCAGCGCTACTACGCCTCGTACCAATGGAATTTTTTTTAACTTTTGTAAAATAGGATTTTGAACTTTTTTAAAATGATAATAATCAATGGAATCATCGTTACGGCGAATAGCAGTAATTGTATGTTCCTTTCCTCCGAACATTACACCCTCTAATTGTGCTTGTCCCCCGTAAACAGGTGAATTGCTCAAGGCTAACACCACTCTCTTTATATATTTCAACTGTACCATTGTACTAAATTTAGTGAAAAACCTCTATAGTTACGCATAGTAAAATTTCTATATGGCTACACTAATCGTACAATTTAGGAAATGATTAACGTTAGAAAATAAAATCGTGGTACAAGTTAGGAGGATTTTGCTTGAAAGTAGCTAGTATAACATCGCTCGTCAGTGCACTAGTTTTAGCATTGTGTTTAAAGGGGCTTCAATACTTTCATCTCATTAAATGGAATCCAATAGGTTTTTATAAGAAGTGGGATTTATTCGAAGGCAGCTCAAAACTATTTCAATGGAGCTTTTTCATCCTAGTTATATTCATGATTGGATTTTTACTATACATTACGTTGAGATATGTTTATATTATCCCAGCTGTGCTATCTTCTTTTTTGCTCGGCCTTTTTTTGTCCATCACATTAGAATGGATTGTTCTTGATTTGCCTTTACAATCTTCTTCCTTTAAAAAACTATCGATTCCTTTCATAGTCATTGTTATTTGTCTATTACGTTTCTTGCTTGAAACTGCAAATTTTCATCAGAAGGAGCACTCAGCACAAAAAGGAAATTAGTTGCTGTATGCGCCTTGTATGATAAAATAATGGCAAGTACATAGAAAGAGGCGAATATGCGTGAAGTTATTATGTTTGAATGGACCTAATTTAAATCGACTAGGTAAGCGAGAGCCACATATTTATGGTTATGAGACATTGGAAGATGTGAAAAACAATGTTCAGAATCTTGCGGCGTCTTTAGGTGCCACTGTCGAGTTTCGTCAATCTAATCATGAAGGGGAACTTGTTGATTGGGTGCATGAGGCAGAGGACGAAAAATATGATGGTATTATCTTTAATCCCGGTGCATATACCCATACAAGCATAGCTTTACATGATGCAATTGCAGGAATTTCTGTGCCGGTTATAGAAGTACATATTTCAAATATCCATAAACGTGAGGCTTTCCGTCATCATTCTTATCTCGCTCCGGCATGCCTTGGTCAAATCTCTGGACTAGGTACGAAAGGCTATGAACTGGCACTACGCACATTTATTGAGAGGGAGAATTGATTATGTTGAAATTACAAAAGCTACGTAAGACACTTCAGGAACAAAATCTCGATGGCATTTTAATTACGAACGGATACAACCGTCGTTATATGACTGGTTTTACAGGGACAGCGGGCGTAGCAATCGTGTCTCAAAATGATGCTGTGTTTATCACGGATTTTCGTTACACAGAGCAAGCAGCCGCACAAGTCCAAGATTTCCGAATTGTCAAGCATGAGGCAACGATCATTGAAGAAATTGCAACACAAGTAAAAAACATGGGTATCAAATTATTGGGCTTTGAGAAAGATACTGTTAGCTATGGCACATATGAGCTATATAAAAATAAAATTCAAGCAGATTTAGTACCGATTTCTGGGCTAATTGAAAAAATTCGCTTGATTAAGACGCAACAAGAGATTAATATTATTAAGGTTGCGTGTGAAATTGCTGATCACGCATTTACACATATCTTAAACTTCATCAAGCCGGGTAAAACAGAGCTTGAGGTTTCGAATGAATTAGAATTTTTCATGCGTAAACAAGGAGCAACTCAGTCCTCGTTTGATACAATTGTTGCGTCTGGTCTTCGTTCAGCTTTACCACATGGCGTAGCAACGAATAAAGTGATTGAAAAAGGCGATTTTGTCACATTAGACTATGGCGCACTGTACAATGGCTATATCTCGGATATTACACGTACTGTGGCAGTTGGCGAGCCATCTGAAAAATTAGTGGATATGTACAACGCAGTACTTGCTTCCCAGCTTTTAGCACTTGAAAAGGTTGGTCCTGGCTTAACAGGGATTCAAGCAGATGCGATTGCACGTAACTACTTAACAGAAAAAGGCTATGGCGAGGCATTTGGTCATTCATTAGGACACGGAATTGGTCTTGAAGTACATGAAGGCCCTGGCTTATCAATGCGTTCAGAAGCGATTCTAGAGCCAGGTATGGCCGTAACGATTGAACCAGGTGTGTATTTACCAGGAATCGGTGGTGTACGTATCGAGGACGATATTTTAATCACAGAGACAGGTAATGAACTGCTAACTCATTCGTCAAAACAACTTATTATTTTATAAACTATGGAGGAACACAAATGATTTCAGTAAACGATTTCCGTACAGGTCTAACAATTGTTGTAGATGGCCAATTATATCGCGTGTTAGATTTCCAACACGTTAAACCAGGTAAAGGTGCTGCGTTCGTGCGTTCTAAATTACGTAACCTTCGTAACGGTTCAGTAAATGAAAAAACTTTCCGTGCTGGTGAGAAAGTTGAAAAAGCACAAATTGATAACCGTAAAATGCAATACCTTTATGCACAAGGTGACGAGCATGTTTTCATGGACTTAGAATCATATGAGCAAACTGAACTTGCTTCAGCTGCTATTGAATATGAATTAAAATTCCTAAAAGAAAACATGGAAGTGCATATCCAATCATACCAAAGCGAAATGTTAGGTGTTGAATTACCAAACACTGTAACGCTAGAAGTAACAGAAACAGAGCCTGGTATTAAAGGTGATACAGCTTCTGGTGGTACAAAACCAGCAACTCTTGAAACAGGTCTTATTGTACAAGTGCCATTCTTCGTAAACCAAGGTGACAAGTTAATCATCAATACAGAAGAAGCTTCTTACGTTTCTCGTGCGTAATGAATAAAAATATTCCAGCCTACTCTTTTCTCACAAAAGGGTAGGTTTTTATTTATACATATACAGCTAAAGTAGAGATAGCAGCCTTTTTTATTAGTATAAAAATTTGTTTCTATCATTTAATATGTGGTCATAATTGGAAGATTTGTTTACAATAACAGTAAGGAGTGAATGCTATGTTACAAACAACTTTAGAGATACCCTATCCAATAATACAGGCACCAATGGCTGGTGTAACTACGCCAAAATTTGTGGCTGCCTGTGCGGAGGAAGGTATTTTAGGCTCGATTGGAGCGGGTTATTTAGATGGGGAGCAAACGAAAAGCTTTATTCAGGAAGTTAAAAAGCTAACGAAAAAGCCATTTGCGATTAATTTATTTGTACAAGAAGAACCACGTATTGATGTCGATGTTCTTCAAAAAGCTCGAATGGCTCTTCAACCGTTTTATGATGAACTTGGACTATCACCTGTACAAAGTGTCATGTCCAAGGAAGTATTTGAAGAACAAGTACAAGCTGTTCTTGATGAAAATGTAGCCATTTGTTCCTTTACATTTGGTATTCCTTCAGCAGATGTCATTCAACGTTTAAAGGACAACCATGTTTATGTTATTGGTACAGCTACTACGTTAGAGGAAGCAATTCGTGTAGAACAAGCAGGGATGCAAGCTGTTGTTCTACAGGGTGGCGAAGCCGGTGGTCATCGTGGTTCCTTCACTGAACCTATGCAATTAATTAATTTGCATGATTTACTTCAGCAAGTGGTAGGACAAATTTCTATACCGATTATTGCTGCTGGAGGCATTGTCACAAAGGAAGATGTAAGCAAAGCACTAGCAATGGGCGCACAAGCGGTTCAAATTGGTACAGCCTTTCTAGTAGCAGATGAGTGTGAAATTTCACCTCTCTATAAAAATGCCTTGCTTCAATCAGAAGCACAACAGACGACGATTACTCGTGCTTTTTCGGGTAAGCCAGCAAGAGGCTTAGCAAATGGTTTTACGGAACGTATGAAGGATGCTATTGTAGCACCTTACCCATTGCAAAATGATCTAACTACAACTATTCGTAAAGAAGGCGCAAAACAGGGCAAAGCCGAATATTTATCGATGTGGATGGGCGAAAAGAGCTATTTAGTGGAACAACCAGGTACCGTCAAAAGCATCATTGAAAAGTTACTTTAACTTCTTTCGGCAAATTTACTTCCTCTATATGTGGGGAGAGAATGTGAATTTTAAGGTACTTTTCAAAGGTGTCTAACATCTGCTGAAAGAAGTTAAGCTTCCGGACGTAATTAAACCGAGGCATCATTAATTTCATAAAAATACGAAGATCTCTATACGTATGTATGGAGGTCTTTTTTTTGTGGAAGCAACATATATTGCTGTACACGAGGGGGCGTATGAAATGGAATTACAAGACGTATTAAGAGTCGCGGGAGTGGGACTAGTAGTTGCGCTTCTTCATGTCTTCTTTGATCAAACAGGAAAGAAAGAATTTTCATTTTTCCTATTTTTCATTGCCTATTTATATATGACAGCGGAATTACTGCGATTTTTACGTCTATTTTTTAGTGAGATCCTTACATTCTTTCAATGGCTGACCTCATCAGGGTAGGTAAATGGAAATTGTCATCGTTGCTGTTGTCATGTTGCTTTTATTATTGCTTATAAAAGAAGTCATACAGCCACTCCATGCGCTAATTAGTGTTATGTTTTCGTTTTTGCTATTCGGTATGTTGTTTTCGACACTCTTATTGCCATTCATCAAGCAATTACTTGAGACGTTAGCTTTTTTACCTTATGCAAAAGCCATTGTGGTGAGTGCTAGCCTTTTTTATATTGGGCAATGGGTGTCGATGTTACTGGTAGAACAAAATTATAAAGTACTCGGGCATATCGTCTATGATGGGGTCAAAATTGTTATTTTGTTGTACTGGTTTAAGGAATTTTTGGCTGTTTTACAGGAGGTGTCGGCCATTTTACAACGGCTAAACTAAGGGGCGAAGACATTGCTAGAGCAAATATTTTCGTTTTTAACTGATCCATTCTTTCTATTGCTGAAGATGACGCTTATTTTGTGTGGCTACGTCATTATTATTTTGATTGTCAATATGATATTACCAGAATTCGAAAAAGGGACAAGGATACTTTTTTTTCTTATAGTCCTTGCAACAATAGGACCCGTCGTTGTGAGTTCATTTAAATTAATAGATGAAATCGCACAGGGACTTGCTCATATATTTACTGCATTTTATCCCATTCTTACTTCAAGCTTTCTTTTATCAAGTAGTATTACAGCGATTGCTTCTTGGCAGCCTTTTTTACTTTTTTTTGTACAAGTATTAACGATTATTAGTAGTAAATGGCTTATTCCGGGAGTGCTATTTGCTATTGTTTTTGATGTTTGCAGTGTCATTGTTAAAGAGATTTCGTTTACTAGAATTGCTGAATTGATTCGTTTTACCATTATGAGCATCGTCTCGGCATCGGTTATTTGTTACATCATTTTAATGTCGGCGAGTGGTGTTGCGGCTTTTAGTGTCAACGCCGCTGTTGCAGAGCCTGTGAAAAAATTAATAGAGGAAAATATCCCAGTTGTTGGTTCCTTTATAGTAGATAGTTTTTCAATGTTCCAGCATATGACACAATTTTCTTCTTCTATTAGTAGTATTACTGCGTTTATAGCGGTTATTACCGTGTCGTTCATTCCTACAGTGCAGCTTGTTGTCAGTGCCTATTCGTTGAAAATGTTAGCTGCTATTTTAGAGCCAATCGCCTTTGATGATATTTGTAGACTACTAGATCATGTTAGTAAATCTCTATTTACATTATGTGCTGTATCATTTCTAATTGCTTTTTCATTTATGTTTTCTTGTTTATTCCTCATCGTTTTTGTGCAAGTTATGGCTGGGGGGAGATAAATTGATTCTTTTATTGGCAATTCTCTTTATCTGTCAGATATTCGTGTTTCTAACAGAAGATAAAGAAATAATTTCACTTACAAAGCTTGTCATTACGTTAGTATTTTTGCAATTGCTATTAAAGATTCCATTTATCAATTCATAGGAGGAAACAAGCGTACATACACTTGAAAAAGAGAAGAGATGAAAGGAGGCAATGTACAAGTGATGTGGAAAAGAAACGAAAAAAAACAACGTCATTTATAGTCTTAATGCTTATCGCTGCCTCCGTGGGGATTTTCATCATTTTACCAATGTATCAAACGAATACAACGAATGGGCAAGTAACACCGATAACCAATGAAGAAAAACTTGAGCAGACATTGAAGGCTATGAAAGGTGTTGGGGAGGTAAAAGTCTATTTTTATTACGGAGATATGACAGATAAGAAGGATGACAATCAACTATTCAGTCAATATTTTCGAGGAACTGAACAAGGCACGAAAGAAGTAACAGGGATGCTAATTGTTTCAGAAGGAGCATCTGACATCTTTGTTAAAAATGAAATTCGTGCGGTTGTTAGTCAAGTAATGCAATTACCGATTCATCGAATTATTATCGTTCCAATGGAAAATAAGGAGGAAAAGTAAATGCGCGTACGTAGAAGAACAGTTTGGTTTATGACATTATTAAGTCTAGTAGCGGTTATTTCAGTGTATTATTTGGTTGATCCAGCAAAACAATTTAATGGACTAACTATTTTCACAGATGACGCATTACAGCAAACTGCAGTAACGGGTGTGACTGATCAAGAAGCAACGAAAGAGGGAGAGACGAAGGAAGTATCTTCACCAAGTCATTTATTTGAAGAGATGCGCATGCAAGTTAGTGATGAAAGAAGCCAGCTTCGTTTGCAATTAGAGCAGAAAATCGGTTCACAAGATCACTCAGCAGAAGAAAAAAGCAAGGCTTATAATGATATGGATAATCTTATAAAACAAGAATCCTCTGAAGCAATGTTAGAAATGCTTATTAAATCTTTAGGCTACTCCGATGCATTTGTACGAGCAGACGGTGATAAAGTACAGGTAACCGTTATGGCGGAGGAGCTATCAAAAGCTCAAGCAAATGAAATTATTTATTTGGTAAGAACTGAGATGGAAGGCGCAAATGACGTCCAAGTAAAATTCAGTGCAAATAATAACTATTAAAAAATCAAGAAAAATATTAATATTCTGTTTATTTGACAGCGTTGTTATATATCAGTATCATGAAAAGGCTTTCGTTTAGTAAAAGAAAGCCTTTTGTTTTGTTCATATTTACTTAATTTTCATTAAAGTATTTCAAATTGTTCGAAAAAAATATAGAATAGTGCTTGTAGTAGATTTTATTTCATAAGGAGATTAGGAAAATGTTCAAAATTCAAGAAATTCGTGAAATCATTAAATTGGTAGATTCTTCTTCAATTGACGAGTTCGTTTATGAAGTAGACGGGGCAAAAGTTAAATTAAAAAAGAATGGTGTTGTTGTTACTGAAACTGTAGCACCTAAAAAAGAAGTAGCGGCACCTGTTGTACAACAATCTGCATCAGCAGCTCCTGTAGCACCAGCTACTCCAGCAAAAGCTGAAGAAGAACCAGCTGCACCAGTAAATAACGACCCATCGTTACATAAAATTGTATCTCCGATGGTTGGTACTTTTTATCAATCTTCAAGCCCGGATGCACCAGCTTACGTTAAAGTGGGGGACAAAGTTGGGGATGAAACAATTGTATGTATCGTAGAAGCTATGAAACTATTCAACGAAATTGAAGCAGAAGTTCAAGGGGAAATCGTTGAAGTACTTGTTAAAGACGGTGAATTAGTAGAATATGGACAACCATTATTCCTTGTAAAAGCTGAGTAAGGAGTGCACAACTATGAAAAAAGTTTTAATTGCAAACCGCGGCGAAATCGCTGTGCGTATCATTCGTGCTTGTAAAGAGTTAGGCATTCAATCTGTTGCCGTATATTCAGAAGCAGACGCAGACGCATTACATGTGAAATTAGCAGACGAAGCATATTGCATCGGACCAAAGCTGTCAAAAGATTCATATCTTAGCTTCCCAGCTTTACTTAGCGTGGCAGAAAAAACGGGTGCGGACGGTATCCACCCAGGTTACGGTTTCGTATCTGAAAACGCTGACTTCGCTGAAGCTTGTGAAAACGCAGGTATTAAATTTATTGGACCTTCATCAGATTCAATTAAAATTATGGGTATTAAAGACGTTGCACGTACAACAATGGAAGCAGCAGGTGTTCCACTTGTTCCGGGTACTGGTATTGTTCCAGATATCGAAACAGGTAAAGAATGGGCTGCTAAAATTGGTTACCCAGTGATCATCAAAGCAACTGCCGGTGGCGGCGGTAAAGGTATCCGTGTAGCACGTACAGAAGAAGACCTTGTAAAAGGTATTGAAATTACGCAAAAAGAGGCTGCTGCAGCATTTGGTAACCCAGGCGTATATTTAGAAAAATTCATCGAGTACTTCCGTCACTGTGAAATTCAAGTATTAGCGGATGGCTATGGTAACGTTGTACATTTAGGTGAACGTGACTGTACAGTTCAACGTCGTATGCAGAAATTAGTAGAGGAAGCTCCGTCTCCAGCGCTATCTTCAGAGCGTCGTGCAGAGATGGGTGCGGCTGCCGTTAAAGCTGCCGAAGCTTGTAACTATGAAGGTGCTGGAACAATCGAGTTTATTTATGACTATCGAGAAGATAAATTCTACTTCATGGAAATGAATACTCGTATCCAAGTAGAGCATCCAGTAACTGAAATGATTTCTGGTGTAGATCTTGTACAACAACAATTAAAAATTGCATCTGGTGAAAAACTTCCTTTCACTCAAGATGATATTCAATTAAATGGATGGGCAATTGAATGCCGTATTAACGCAGAAAATGCTTATAAAAACTTCATGCCATCAGCTGGTACTGTAGATACTTACGTAACTCCAGGTGGCTACGGTGTACGTATTGACTCTGCAGTCTATGCTGGTTATACAATCCCACCATACTATGATTCTATGGTTGCAAAACTAATTGTTCATGCCAATACACGTGAAGAAGCGATTGCGAAAATGAATCGTGCGCTTAGCGAATTTGAAGTATCTGGTCCTGGTATCAATACAACAATTCCATTCCACCAAGCATTGATGAACAATGACGTTTTCAAATCAGCACAATTCAATACGAAATTCCTTGAAGAGAATGATGTTTTGGGGACAAGTAAGTAATTGATTTGTGGATTTAGGGAATAGAATAGGGAATAAAACACCTATTAAAGTTCGCAATTTTATGACCTTCTAACTTTTATTAGTTAGGAGGTTTTTTTGTCTAAAAATAAGCAGAGAATAAGGATAAGTCTTTTCTAAGTGCTTGCTAGGGTTGTTATAAGCTAACTCAAAGTTAAAGCGGTAGACCTTATCGTGTTGCCTGTAGCAACAGTCAATCTCATTTATGCGCAATACCCATTCCGCCACCAATTCATGATTTTCTATGTTACAATATCTTGTAGATAGAATTTTCAGTTATTTGAGAGGTGGGTTAAACTTCATTGAAAAAATTGTTATTTTTAGTGCTTTTGACAATATTTCTTTTAACAGCATGTAATTCATCAACGTTAAGTTTTAGTGAAATTGAGATTGTTCCAGATAAAGTGCAAAAGGCAATTGATGGAAAATATACACTTCAAAAAATCAATGTAGTAGATAAGGATATTTCTTATGTCGTTTTTCAATCAAAAGGAACGGTTACATCCGATCTTGAAACGCAAGGTGATAATACATTAATAATAAAGTTAGATGTTACGAATCAACAGGTTAATGCAATAAAACAGCATGTCTATAAATTAACTTTAGACCCAGACCTTGATACGATTGATATTCATATCAATGGTAAGTCAACAACTATTGATAATGTAACAGGGATAAAAGAAGGCTATTAATGATTTTCAACAGCCATCACACATAAAGAGGCGTTTACAAATAATGAATAGGGTGATTGTATGGAGGGATTTGAACTTTCATTTAAAAACAAAGCAGTACGAGTTTGGTTTTATACGATGCTACCTGCAATTATTTTAACTATTGTCCTTGATATTGTTTTGCCCAATGAGCAAAGTAGATATATTTCATTAGGTTTATCACTAGTTACAATTTTATACTTTGTCTGGTTTGTGATTTATTCTAAAAAGAAACGCAAATAATATTTAAGATGGTGAAGAAATCTTCATAGATTTCTTCACTTTTTGTTTTTATCGAGAGATTAATTTATTTGATCGCTAAGTTTTGTTGATTTATCGAATAAAACTTCGGGTTTATCGCCCAACTTTTTATATTTATCACCCGACTTCTTAAATTTATAGACATAAACCTGATCCAAATAAATTAAAGCGTCTTTACGAAGCCAAACCTTCCTTTTTATAGTATAATAAGCGTAAGTACAGCATTTGTTTGTGATGTGTAAGGGAAAGGATGATATTTGTATGGCAGAGAAAGTAGGACAATCTTTCGTACAACCAACGCCTTCTGGTAAAGAAGAACTTGGGAAAATTGAAGTAGCAGCGGAAGTAATCGAGGTTGTTGCTGGAATCGCAGTGAACGAGGTAGAAGGGGTCGCTGCCACTCGCGGTAATATTGCTACTGGCGTAGTAGAACGCTTCGGTAAAAAAGTTCACAATAAGGGCATTAAATCGGGTGTTACTGAAACTGGTGAGATTGCCATTGATGTATTTTGCTCTGTAAAATACGGCTATACAATCCCGAAAGTGGCGAAGGAAGTACAAACTCAAATTCGCCAAGCAATTTTAAATATGACAGCACTTGAAACAGCTGAAGTGAATGTTCACATTACTGGCATTCTCTTTGAAAAAGAAGAAGTAACTGTACAAGAATAAAAAGAAGGGTTGCCTATATAGGGCAATCCTTCTTTTTTAACGTTGTTAATGGAAATTGTTCAGCAGTGATTAGTATTGCTATTTTATTATATTTCAATATGCTTTGGTTTTCTCCAGAACAAAGCAAGGATAACGCCGAGTGTTAAAACAATTGTCGCGAAGTAATATGGGTAGTTCAAATTGATATCGAACAATACTCCACCTAAAATAGGGCCAAAGATATTGCCAAGACTTGTAAACATGGAGTTCATGCCACCAACGAACCCTTGTTCATTACCAGCTATTTTTGATAAATAAGAGGTAACGGCAGGACGAATTAAATCGAAGCCAACGAAAATAAAGAATGTGACAAATAATATTGCGAAATAGTGGCTTACAAATGTCATAGCAAATGTTAAAACAGCAGATAGGACGAGTGAATAACGGATAAGATTAATCTCGCCCATTTTCTTTGTTAGCCAATCGAATAAAACTAGCTGAGCAAGAGCCCCGACTACTCCGCTTCCCGTAATAATAATCGCGATATCTGAAGGTGTAAATGCGAATTTATGATCAACAAATAGGCTAAATAACGATTCAAATGCAGCTAAACCAAATGATAATACGAAAATAAGCACGAATGGAATAAGGTATAGTGGGCTGAAAATACGCTTCATACTGCCTAAAATTGATGGTGCAGATTGTTCATCATCGGCAGCACGTGTCGGTTCTTTTAGTAAAAAGAATGACAAGAGCGCTGCTAAAAATCCGAGTATACCAGCAGCATAAAACGGTAAGCGCGTTCCGAATTCGGCCAAAAATCCACCGATACCCGGTCCAATAATAAAGCCAGTACTAATCGCTGCGCTCATGTAACCCAATGCCTTTGGACGTTGTGACAAGGTTGTAATATCAGCGATATATGCAGTTACCGCAGGCATGATGAAAGCAGCACTGATACCACCTAACATACGTGAGATAAAGAGTATTTCAACTGTGCGTCCAAGCCCGAATAATAGCTCTGAAAAACCGAATATAAAAAGACCCGCAACGATCATAATTTTACGGCCAATGTTATCCACCATTTTACCAGAAATCGGCGAGACGATAAGTTGAGTGATAGCAAATGCGGCCACCATATAACCAACGACAGAGCCTGAAATTTTCAGCTCATTCATAAGTGTTGGTAGCACAGGTATAACTAAACCAATACCTAAAAAGGCAATGAATAAATTCGATAATAAAATACTTAAGGTTAAAAGTTGTTTCTTATTCATATTGTTCTCCTTCAATCTTTCACGATACATGAATCAAAGTCTACTAGAATATTTCCAAGTAATACAATAAACCCTATAGTAACTATAGAGTCAAAAGATTTGTTTTAACTTTTTATAAGTGTGGAAGTATTCGTTCGCGGTTATACAAAGTGTTATATATTTCTTTCATACGATGTCAATGGAGCAGGCATATTTATTTCTCTACGTTCATTCATAAAATGCCCTTACTGGTAAGAGCTAAAGAAGTTTCATATCGCATCAAAATGAATTTTATATTTACAAATATCGCAGTAAAATAGGCGGGATTTGCGTTCGTTCTTTGAATTGCTTATATTGTTCCTCGCCCTCATATAACTTGAAAGTTCTTTTACGGCTTGTACATATAACTTCATAATGCGTAATGAACACCTAAAAAAATGATGTTTAATTTCCTTAATTATAACATTCTTGGTATTTAAACAATAAAGGTTGATTTTTAATTTCAATATATTTCTTAGAAAAGTTAATTGCAGGGTGTTAAAATAAGCAAAAAGTTGCTTGAAAAAGGTATCAGATTATTTAAAACTTGCTTGAATTCGTGTTTCTCTCACGAATTTATGCTATTATAAACCTTAATGCCACTTAAGAAGGAGAGCTTTACATGAAACGACATGAAGCACGCGAAAAAGCGTTGCAAGTTTTGTTTCAGCTAGACAATACCGATCTAACAGTTGAAGAAGCAATGGGTCATATCAAAGGCCAACCAACAAATGTCTTCTACGAAAAGATTGTTACTGGAACAGTTGAACATTTGGAGGAAATCGATGCTACTTTAGAACAGCATCTTGAAAAGTGGTCACTTGCCCGTTTACCTAAGATTGAAAGAACGGTTTTACGTCTAGCTGTATACGAAATTTTATACATGCCAGAAACACCAAAAAGAGTAGTACTTAATGAAGCAATCGAGTTATGCAAAACATTTGGAGACGATGGCTCGTCGAAATTTGTCAATGGCGTACTTTCTAAATTTACAGAACAATAACATGTGTTGAATTGGAAGGAGTAACTAAGGTCTATGTCAAGTGCAATTATTAATGGTAAAGAAATTGGTCAAGAAATTCGTAATTCAGTAGCAGAGCGAGTAACGCGTTTAAAAGAGCAAGGGTTAACACCAGGCTTAGCGGTTGTTTTAGTAGGAGACAACCAAGCCTCGGCTACATATGTGAGAAATAAGCAAAAGTCTTGTGAAGCCATCGGTATGTTTTCGGAGCTAATTAAACTACCAGAAGAAACTACACAAGAATCATTATTAGCACAAATTGAATTATTAAATAATCGTGAAGATATTCATGGTATTTTAGTACAATTACCACTCCCAAAACATATTGATGAGGATATTGTTATTGCCACAATTGCTGTTGAAAAAGACGTTGATGGCTTCTCACCAGTAAGTGTTGGGAAAATGATGCTTGGCCAAGAAACATTTTTGCCTTGTACCCCGTTTGGCGTAATGAAGCTTCTTGAATATTCAGGAATCGAAATAGCAGGAAAGCATGCGGTCATCGTAGGTCGTAGTCATATCGTTGGAAAACCAATGGGACAACTTCTACTACAAAAGGATGCAACCGTTACATATACGCATTCCAAAACACCAAATTTACCTTCGTTCACTAAACAAGCAGATATATTAATTGCGGCAGTTGGACGTGCAAACTTTATTACGAAGGAGCATGTTAAAGAAGGCGCAGTTGTTATAGATGTTGGAATTAATCGTGATGAAAACAACAAGCTTTGCGGTGACGTAAACTTCAATGAGGTTGATGGAATTGCGTCTCATATTACACCTGTACCAGGCGGTGTAGGACCAATGACAATTACTATGTTACTATTCAACACAGTTCAAGCTGCAGAAAATAAGCTTGCACATATAGTTAAGCTATAATTTTGAATGACTCTTTATAAAAAGCTATCTCAATTTTATTGAGGTAGCTTTTTTGTAAGTATTTCGAGAACTTTCTCTTCGTTTTTAACGTCTAATATAATGTTTGGGTCATACATAATAAGGAGGTTTTTATGGAAAGCATAGATTTAATACTGATCATCAAACATATTATTATCGGTCTTGTACAAGGATTTACAGAGCCAATTCCTGTATCATCTAGCGGACATGTTATGATTGCAAGTGAAATTCTTGGTCTTGGTGAGCAAGGTTTTACATTTGCTATTTTAACGAACACAGCTTCTTTACTGGCTATTGTCTATATTTATCGAGAGGATATTGTCCGACTCATCACAAATTTTTTCCTTTATCTTAAAACAGGAGAGAATCGTTATAAAGCTGATTTTCGTTTCGCCATTTTCATAGTAATTGGTTCTATTCCAGCGGGCGTTTTAGGTGTTTTGTTAAGCGATGTTATTGCGGATAATGTTAGTATGACGACGATTGCACTTATGCTATTTGTGACAGGTATTGCCCTATGGCTAATCCGTAATATGCGTGGTACGAAAAGGGATGCGGATTTGACTGCGAAAGACGCCATCATCGTAGGTCTTGGTCAAGCTGTAGCATTAACACCTGGTATTAGTCGTTCAGGAGCAACGATTATTTCAGCCATTGCAGTTGGTATGAAACGGGAAACCGCTTTGCGATTTTCCTTCATGCTCTATATTCCTGTAAGTCTTGGTGGGGTTGTCCTTGGGATTTCTGATTTTTTAGGTGAGCCAAATAAAGGTGCATTAGCAATTCCTTATGCTGCGACGTTTATTGCGACATTATTTATGACTTATTTTGCAATGCGTTGGTTTATGGGAATCATGAAAAGTGGCAAGCTTAGCTACTTTACATATTATTGCTTTCTTGTAGGTACGCTTCTGTTAATATTTTATTAATTTAAAAAGCCTCGTAACTTTATTAAGTTGTGAGGTTTTCTTGTTTTTGAAAAAATGAAATGGTAGGTATTCTTCGTGAATGTCTTAGCGTTTAAATAAGGAGGTTACTGTTCCAGGCTACTCGCCATAATAGAAAAGAATAGACTTATAACAGTGAAATGATTGTACCTTTGCTTTTACTACTGCTATGTTTCGGTTTTATTGCTGTCGCATAGAAAACAAATGTTGCTGCTCTTACCGTCGCTCGGGCGGTTCAATCCGTCGTTCCGGCAGTACTTACCGTCACTTTGGCAGATCTATCTGTCGCTTCGGATTCTTACCGTCGCTCGGGCGGTTCAATCCGTCGTTCCGGCAGTACTTACCGTCACTTTGACAGATCTATCTGTCGCTTCGGATTCTTACCGTCGCTCGGGCGGTTCAATCCGTCGTTCCGGCAGTACTTACCGTCACTTTGACAGATCTATCTGT
>NZ_JBHJTF010000012.1:70906-71136 GCF_042267565.1 Lysinibacillus sp. NPDC056232
CGCTTCGGATTCTTACCGTCGCTCGGGCGGTTCAATCCGTCGTTCCGGTAGTTCTTACCGTCACTTTGACAGATCTATCCGTCGCTTCGGATTCTTACCGTCGCTCGGGCGGTTCAATCCGTCGTTCCGGCAGTACTTACCGTCACTTTGACAGATCTATCCGTCGCTTCGGATTCTTACCGTCGCTTGGGCGGTTCAATCCGTCGTTCCGGCAGTACTTACCGTCACTT
>NZ_JBHJTF010000012.1:71232-114801 GCF_042267565.1 Lysinibacillus sp. NPDC056232
ACTTTGACGGATCTATCCGTCGCTTCGGATTCTTACCGTTGCTTGGGCGGTTCAATCCGTCGTTCCGGCAGTGCTTACCGTCACTTTGACAGATCTATCCGTCGCTTCAGATTCTTACCGTCGCTCGGGCGGTTCAATCCGTCGTTCCGGCAGTACTTACCGTCACTTTGACAGATCTATCCGTCGCTTCGGCGGTTTTATCCGTCCCCAGGAAAGCGCTCAGTCAGAACGGAAATTAACCCCTCGTTTTGCCGAAAAGACATACTTTATCTAATACGAAATCTTAAGATATGTTATAGTAAGGTTTTCAATTCTATACAAGACAGTCGTTTTTTTAACCGAAACTGCATTTTGACACGTCAGGCGCAATAAAAAATGTTATGATAGGTGTAGTTTTGTGAAAAACTTGATTTTAGTAAAGGAGCCGGAAAAATGTCATCTGCTTCTTATTTAACTGTAAAAGCATTAACAAAATATATTAAACGGAAATTTGATGCTGATCCGCATTTACGTGAAGTCTATGTAAAGGGCGAGCTATCCAATGTCAAGATTCATCAATCAGGGCATATTTACTTTACATTAAAGGATGATGGAGCACGAATTGCGGCTACAATGTTTAAATCAGCAGCCGGAAAGTTGGCGTTTGAACCCAAGGAAGGTATGCAAGTATTTATCCGAGGGGATGTAAACGTTTACGAAGGCTACGGTACATATCAATTATATGTACAGGAAATGCAACCAGATGGAATCGGTAGCTTGTTTGTTGCCTTTAACCAGCTGAAAGAGCAGTTACAAAAAGAAGGGCTTTTTAAACCTGAGTGGAAACAATCAATTCCGAGGTTTCCGGAAAAAATCGGTGTTTTAACGTCGACAACAGGTGCCGCCATTCGAGATATCTGTACAACACTAAAGAGACGCTATCCACTTGCTGAAATTTTTATTTATCCTACCCTTGTACAAGGAGCACAAGCAGCGCCAAATATTGTTCACAATATTGAGCGCGCAAATAGCGATGAGAGTTGCGATGTACTGATTGTTGGACGGGGCGGTGGATCGATTGAGGATTTGTGGGCATTTAATGAGGAAGTTGTCGCACGAGCGATTTTTGGAAGTCGTATCCCTATTATTAGTGCGGTAGGTCATGAAACGGATACGACTATAGCAGATTATGTAGCTGATTTGCGTGCGCCGACACCAACGGCAGCGGCTGAAATGGCTGTACCTGATCAACAGGATTTATTTCAGCGGGTACTTACACAAAAATCACAGCTCCATCAAATAGTAAGAGCGCAACTTATGGCAGAACGACAACGTCTAAATAAGCTACAACAATCTTATCCGTTGTCAATGCCAGAACGTCTATATCGACCTTTCACGGAAAGACTAGCACAGCTTGAGTCGGGATTGCAAAAAGCAATGCAGGTCGATTTGATGAAGAAAACAGCGCAGTTTCAACAATTACGTAGTGCGGTAGAGCAGCACTCACCGAAAAAGGCATTAGCTTTCCATCAACGAGAGCTAGAAGCACACGTCCAACAATTAACTCGTGCTACAACGCATTATGTAACGAAGCAAAAACAACAATTTGAGGCAACCGTCAGAACTTTAGAAGCATTGAATCCGCTTGCCATTTTAACAAGGGGCTTTACGGTAGCTTATAAAGATCATCAAATGTTAAAATCAGCAGCTGATGTAAAGCTACAGGATCAATTAACACTTTCCTTCCATGATGGAAAGGTTATTGCTGATGTGGTAAAGATCTTGCCAAAAAATGAGGGGGAATAATTGTGGCAGAGAAACAACAAAATTTCGCAGAAGCTATGACGGCACTTGAGGAAATTGTCCGCCAGCTAGAGCAAGGTGATGTGCCGCTAGAAAATGCGATTGATTTATATAAACAAGGTATGGAGCTATCACAATTTTGCCATAGCAAGCTGCAACATGCTGAAGAGCAGTTAATTTCTATTGTCCAAGAGACAGGTGAAACTACAGCATTTGATCCGCTAAAGGGAGAGAACTAAGAAATGAACGAGCAATTAAAGCATTTTATTGAAAGCAACATACCACAAGTTGAAGCTGAAATGTTTGCACTAGTTGAGAAAATTGATGCGCCAGCCAATTTAAAAGAATCAATGCTTTATTCATTAAAAGCTGGAGGTAAACGTATTCGCCCTCTTTTCGTATTGGCTGTTCTTGAACTCTATAATCAGAATTTAAAGGATGGTTTAACTGTAGGATCAGTCATTGAAATCATCCATACGTATTCGTTAATCCATGATGATTTACCAAGTATGGATAATGACGATTTCCGTCGAGGAAAGCCAACAAACCATAAAGTTTATGGCGAGGCATTAGCGACACTTGCAGGTGATGCGTTGAATACACTTGCGTTTGGCATTTTAGCACGCATGGATGTATCCGCTGAAAAACGTATTGAACTTGTCAATCTGTTAAGTGTAGCAGCTGGTGCAGAAGGTATGGTTGGGGGTCAAGTACTCGATATAGAAGGTGAAAAGCGTCAGTTGAACTTAGCTGAGCTTGAGCATGTCCATATTAATAAAACGGGCGCTTTACTACGATTTAGTATTGAAGCGGGAGCGGTGTTAGCTGATGTAACGCAAAAAGAGCGCGAAACTTTAAAGGAATATGCGCATCATATCGGCCTTGCCTTCCAAATTCAAGACGATATTTTAGATATTGAGGGAACTACAGAAGAACTAGGTAAAACTGCAGGTAAAGATGTAGCAAGTGATAAAAGCACATACCCAGCTCTTTTAACTTTAGATGGGGCAAAAGAAAAGCTTGCTGAGCATTATCAGCATGCTAATAACGCACTAGATAAATTGTCAGTGGATGCCAGCTTATTACGTGATTTTGCAGCCTATATTGTTCATCGTAAAAACTAGGAGAAAAACGAGGCGTTAAAGGCATAGAGTATGCTAGAATAGGTGAGGGCGTTTGCCAATGTGCAAACAATAAAGTGTTCGTACTTTTAGCATATTGATAACACTGTTATAATGGTGGAAACACAATTACGGTGAATAATTTATTGAAAAGGTGTGTGAGAAAGGTGGATTTAAATCAGATAACTAGTCCAGCCTTTTTAAAAAGCTTAGATAAGAAGGGGCTTGAGCGACTTGCACAAGAAATTCGTACCTTCTTAATCGAAAAATGTTCTGTCACAGGTGGTCATATCGGACCGAATCTAGGTGTTGTGGAGCTAACAATTATGCTCCATAAAATGTTTGACAGTCCACAAGATAAGTTTTTATGGGATGTTGGCCACCAAGCTTACGTGCATAAAATTTTGACAGGTCGTGCAAGTCAATTTGATACATTACGTCAGTTCCAAGGGCTTTGTGGTTTTCCAAAGCGTGTGGAGAGTGAACATGATGAGTGGGAGACAGGTCATAGCTCGACATCTTTGTCAGCAGCCATGGGTATGGCAGCAGCACGTGATATCAAAAGTGAAAAGAACTTCGTGATACCAATTATTGGGGATGGAGCTTTAACTGGTGGTATGGCACTAGAGGCATTAAACCATATCGGCCATGCTAAAACCAATATGATTGTCATTTTAAACGATAATGAAATGTCAATCGCTCCAAACGTCGGAGCGTTACACAATGTTCTGGGACGTCTTCGTACAGCCAAGGAATATTCAAAAGCAAAAGAAGAACTGGAATCCCTCATGAATAAGATTCCTGTGCTAGGCGGTAAGCTTGCTTCAACTGCAGAGCGTGTCAAAGATAGCTTAAAATATTTAGTGGTATCAGGTGTGTTCTTTGAGGAGCTAGGCTTTAAATATCTAGGACCAATTGATGGACATGATTTTGAAGCTCTTGAGACAACATTATCACAAGCTAAAAAAGTAAAAGGCCCAGTGCTCGTTCATGTGATTACGAAAAAGGGCAAAGGTTATAAACCTGCTGAAGATGATACAATTGGTAACTGGCACGGGACAGGTCCTTATAAAATTGAAAACGGTGCATTTGTAAAGTCAGAGGCGAAAGGTCCAGCGTGGAGTAGTTTGGTTGCCGAGACTGTTCGTAAAATTGCCCATGAGGATAAACGAATTGTCACAATTACTCCTGCAATGCCAGTAGGCTCAAAACTACAAGGCATCCAAAAGGATTTCCCAGAGCGTTTCTTTGATGTTGGGATTGCCGAACAACATGCAGCCACGATGGCAGCAGGTCTAGCAACGCAAAAAATGAAGCCATTTTTAGCTATTTACTCAACATTCCTTCAACGTGCCTATGACCAAGTACTACATGATATCGCACGTCCAAACCTTAATGTCTTTATTGGAATTGACCGTGCAGGCTTAGTTGGCGCAGACGGTGAAACACATCAGGGTGTATTTGATATTGCATTCCTTCGTCATATCCCAAATATGACAATTATGATGCCAAAAGATGAAAATGAAGGTCAACATATGGTGAAAACAGCCATTGAATATAATGATGGTCCAATTACGTTACGTTATCCACGTGGTAATGGTATAGGCGTTCCGTTAGATGATGAGCTTATGACGTTACCAATTGGTAGCTGGGAAGTATTACGCGAAGGGAAGGATGCTACAATCTTAACCTTTGGTACGACGATTCCTATGGCAATGGAAGCAGCCAATATTTTAGCGCAGCAAGGTGTAGAGATAGAAGTAGTCAATGCTCGTTTCATTAAACCAATGGATGAGGATATGCTTCACCGTATATTAACAAGCCGTAAACCAATATTGACGATTGAAGAGGCAGTTCTACAAGGTGGTTTTGGTAGTGGTGTATTAGAATTTGCCCATGACCATGGCTATTTAACTGCAATAATCGATCGTATGGGAATCCCTGATCATTTTATTGAGCATGGTAATGTAGATCAGCTTCTCGCTGAAATTCATATGACGGCTGAAGATACAGTGGCACGTTTGCATGTGTTACTTCAACAAAAACAGCAAGTAGGTTTGAAAAAATAATGACAAAACATCCAAAAGAACGTGTAGACATTTTACTTGTAGAGCGTGGGCTATGCGAAACGCGAGAAAAAGCAAAGCGCTCTATTATGGCAGGGCTTGTTTTTTCTAAAGAAATTCGCATCGATAAGGCGGGAGAAAAAATCGCTATAGATGCACCACTACAAGTAAAAGGCTCTGATTTAAAATATGTTAGTCGTGGCGGCTTGAAACTTGAGAAGGCGCTACAAATTTTTGATATGTCTGTAGAGGGGAAGCTAATGCTTGATATTGGCTCCTCTACAGGAGGATTTACCGATTGCGCATTACAGAATGGTGCAAGACATTGCTATGCATTAGATGTTGGTTCCAACCAACTAGCATGGAAAATCCGTTCTGATGAGCGTGTAACTGTAATGGAAAAAACAAATTTCCGTTATACGACAGCGGCAGATTTAACAGAGGGCTTGCCAGATTTTGCAACAATTGATGTTAGTTTTATTTCATTATCGCTTATTTTACCTGTCTTAAAAACAGTGTTAATGCCAGGTGGCGATGTAATGGCACTGGTGAAGCCTCAGTTTGAAGCTGGGAAAGAGAATGTCGGTAAAAAAGGCATTGTTCGTGATAAAAAAGTACATTTAGCAGTTTTAGAAAAGACAGCTGCAATGGCGACAGAGGTTGGCTTTGTCGTGAAGGATGCTTCGTTTTCACCAATTACAGGAGGCGAGGGGAATATTGAATTTTTATTCCATTTAGTGAATCCTATTGGTGATGAAGATATCTCTGCATATACAGCTTTTAATGCACTCGTAGAAGAAGCGCATAGTGCACTAAAATAACACGTGCTCGTTTATAGAGCCGTGTTTTTTCTTGTGCTTTTATGTTTAAAATGGTAGTGTAAATATACAAATATTCAACTATTTATAAGAGGTGACCGATATGAACAAAGGACAGCGACATATACGAATTCGGGATATTATTGCCAATCATGAAATCGAAACACAAGATGATTTAGTCGATTTTTTAAAAGATGCAGGCTATAATGTGACACAAGCAACCGTATCACGTGATATTAAAGAACTTCATCTTGTTAAAGTGCCTTTACAGGATGGACGCTATAAATATAGCTTGCCCGCAGACCAACGATTCAATCCTATACAAAAATTACATCGTGCGTTAGCTGATGCTTTTGTCAGCATTGACGGTGCATCACACTTTTTAGTAATGAAGGCTCTTCCTGGTAATGCCAATGCTATTGCATCACTACTTGACCATTTAGATTGGCCTGAAATTTTAGGGACTATTTCTGGAGACGATACTATTTTAATTATTTGTCGTAATGAAGATGAGCGTGAAAATACTAAAAATCGCTTATTAGACATGCTATAAAATAGCAGGGTAATTTGATACAGAGGTGACATTTTGTGTTAAGAGAGCTTAGTATAAGAAACTTTGCCATCATCGAGGATTTAACCGTTAGTTTTTCAGGTGGTTTAACTGTTTTAACAGGTGAAACAGGGGCAGGGAAATCCATTATTATCGATGCAGTGCATTTACTTGCTGGCGGACGAGGAAATACCGAATTTATTCGTCATGGCGCTAAAAAGGCTGAATTAGGTGGTTTATTTCAAATTTCAAGTTCTGAGCATCCTGTTCATAAGAAACTTGAAGATGCAGGCATTGAAATTGAAGAAGATACCATTATTTTACGCCGTGATTTAAATGATTCTGGAAAAAGTGTTTGTCGAGTAAACGGTAAACTTGTGCCATTATCTGTTTTACGTGATATAGGGGCTAGCCTTATCGATATTCATGGTCAACATGAAAATCAAGAGTTAATGGATGAGAAACAGCATATCTATTTACTTGATCACTTTGCCGAGGAACAACTTACACCAATTCAAGAAGCATACAGTTCTCAATATGATGAATATCGTTCACTAAAAAAAGAATTAGCTTCGATTTCGATTGATGAGCAGTTAATGGCGCAACGTATTGATTTGTATCAGTTCCAAATGAAAGAGCTGGAGGATGCCAATTTAAAGCTTGGCGAGGAAGATGAGCTTCTTGATGAACGTCGTCGTCTAATGAATTTCAATAAGATTTTCGAACGCTCCAGTGCAGCTTATGAAGCAATTCAAGGTGAATCAAAAGGCCTTGATTGGATTGGCAATGCAATGGGTGCTTTAGAGGATGCTGCGACTATTGACGAGCAATTTAAAGAGGCATCAGAATCTGTCACGACTGCATTTTATGCGTTACAGGATGCTGCTTACCAGGTCAAAAATGTATTGGATGAATTAGAATTTGATCCTGCTCGTTTAAATGAGGTTGAGCAACGTTTAGCTTTATTACAAAATTTGAAGCGCAAATATGGCTCAACAGTCGAAGAGATTTTAGCGTATTACGATAAAATTAAAACAGAGCTTAATGAGCTTTTAAATCGAGACGAAATTTTGCAAGTGAAAGAACGAAAAGTGCTGGAAATGGAAGCAGTACTTGATGAGCTTGCTGCAGAACTTTCTACTGTACGGAAGGGTGCTGCACATAATTTAAGTGAAGCTATTATGGCCGAACTGCGTGAATTACATATGGAAAAAGCGAAATTTATTGTTAATTTTGATGAATTACCTTTCTTTGATGCGAACGGAAAAGACCAAGTAATTTTTTATATTTCTACGAATGTAGGCGAGCCGCCAAAATCTTTGCCAAAAATTGCTTCTGGTGGGGAATTATCGCGTATGATGCTTGCGTTAAAGACGATTTTCTCATCCTCAAATGGCATTACATCTATTATTTTTGATGAGGTAGATACAGGTGTAAGTGGTCGAGTAGCGCAAGCAATCGCAGAAAAGATTGCAGCAGTATCCATTAACTCTCAAGTTTTATGTATTTCGCATTTACCGCAAGTGGCTGCGATGGCCGATCATCATTATTTTATTAAAAAAGAAGTCGAGCATGATCGAACATTTACGTCATTGCTGGAAATAGATACAAATGCTCGTATCGAAGAAGTCAGTCGCATGATATCTGGAGCGGAAATTACAGATTTAACATTGCAGCATGCAACAGAGCTCTTAAAAATGGCGAATGAACGAAAAAAACAAATGAGATAGCAAAGAATCCAGAAACAGTTCGTTGTTTCTGGGTTTTTTCTTTTTGCACAAATATTTACCGCTTATAAGAATTCCACAACAACACATAGTAAAAAGACAAAAACAAAAAGGAGGTGTCGTATGTATCGTCGTTGGCGTCAATTTGTCATTTTACCTATGCTCATTGTTTTATTATTCATGCCTGTAAAGGTTTTTGCCGCCAAAAAGCTTATTCCGATGGGCGAAGCAATTGGGATTCAACTTCAGTTATCACATGTGTTTGTAGCGCATGATGTGCTATTAGCTTCCAATCAATGGATGAAGGGAGGCGCTGTTATTGAAAAAATAAATGATATTACTGTAAAAACGCTTGCAGATGCCAAAAAAGCTGTTGCTCGACAAGGACAACAGAAATGGACGATAAAAAATGAAGGAAAAGAAGTGACACTTGAGTTACAGGAGCAAGAAGCTGAACATGTTATTTCCTTTCTAAAAGATGAAACAGATGGAGTAGGAACATTGACATACATTGATCCAGAGACAAAAAATTACGGTGCGTTAGGCCACCAAATCGTTGATTCAACCTTACAAGAAGCCCCTATATTCCATGCTGGCTCCATTTTTTTAGCTTCGATTCAACAAATTCGTAAAAGTATACCTGGCCAACCTGGCTATAAAATATCCTCCATTGAAAAACATCAGGATCGATTAGGGAGTATAGATAAAAATACAGTTTATGGAATCTTCGGCCGTTGGGAAGACGGTTATCAAAAAAGTTTACCTAAAGCAATTGAAATTATGCATGAAAAGGATATAAAAGCAGGAAAAGCAGAAATCTCTACGGCGATCGAGGGCAGTAAAGTGGAAACTTTTTCAATTGAAATTATAAAGGTTGAAAATGAACGCCTTGAATTCATAGTCACTGACAAAAAGCTCATTGAAAAAACAGGTGGTATTTTACAGGGAATGAGTGGCAGTCCTATCATTCAAGACGGTCGTTTTGTAGGTGCGGTTACGCATATGTTTGTGGAGGAGCCGAAAAAAGGAGCGGCCATTACTGTAGCGGAAATGTTAAAAAAATCATCTTAAACGAAGGAGCTGCCAAGAGGTGGCTCCATTCTTTCGTGAAAATATATTATTGTTCATCAAGTATTTCGTTTATTTATGAAGTGATTAGCGATAGTGAACTGCCCCCCACTTAAAACCTAACGATTTTGAAGTGCGGGCTTCTCGACTCATCGTTGCTTTTAGTAGCCAACGAAAACTGACCGAGCTATCCCTCTTGTTCCAAAAGTTCTTTTTGCTACGCTAAGGATAATAACCGCAATCCTTCATGTTTAATGTTGATGGCGGCATTCCAGTCCCTGTCTGCTACAAACCCACAATCACAGTGGAACACACGCTCAGAAAGGGATAGAGATTCCTTTATTTGACCACAATAGGAACAAGTTTTGAAGATGGAAACCACTTGTCTATTTTGATCAACTTTTTCCCTTGCTCCTCTAACTTGAACCTAAGAAATGTTGTAAACATGCCCCATGCATTATCTGCATTTTTACCGAAATGGAGGGCTCGTGACATCCCCTTCATGCTGAGGTCTTCGATCACCACGCAATCATAGCGTTTTTTTCCAAGGATTGACGATAGAAATGTGGGTAATTGGCTGTCTTACCTTCTTCGCTATCGACAAATAAGCCATTCATGGAAAAATCTAATCCAACAACATCTTGTACTTCTTTTTGTATAGGTCGATGTTCATATTCGGTAAGAAAGGAAACATAGTAATTTCCCGTTTTAGTTCGAGATACCGTACAAGACTTGATGTGATGATGAGACGGAATTTTTTGATGTTGTTTTATTTTTACAAGTTTCAGTTTCGGTAATTTGATAGAGCCACCAAAAAGCATAATGTTTCCGTTTACCACATTGGTTGTGTAGGATTGTTTTGCCTTACGATTTTTGAACTTCAAAAATTCAACACGACCAGAATAGAAATTGTTATATGCTTGCTGCAAGTTCAGTTGAGCCTTTGCCAAAGCAAGGCTATCAACTTCTTTAAGCAATGCAAACACCTCTTTATATTTAGCGGGAGTCGGGAATTTTTATCTCTTTAACGCTTCCTTGTCGTCCTTGAACTGCTCAGACATTTCTTTTCGCTCCGAAAGCATTTTGTTGTAGACAAAACGAACACAACCGAAAGTTTTCGCAAGAAGTTTCTCTTGCTCTTGCGTTCGATACAGACGAAACTTATAGGCTTTGTTTGCCATATCGAATCACCTCACTTCATGCCTTATTTTCTTATATAAGCATTGATGACCATATCGTGATTCCATTCGACCAAGAAGATATTGTAATCTTCATTCCAGTCGAACAGACATAACTTTCGCATAATCAGAAATGACATCATCCTTCACTTTTCTACGGTATTTTACGACTAGAACAAGAACACTGAATGATTATGATTATTATTGTACAATTTTTTTGATATAACAATCTTTCATCTATCTAAAGCTAATTATATCATGGCAAAAAAAGAGACAACTGCTACACCTAATCGAAATTCATCTCTCACTTTCACTGATGCTGTCACATCACGTTTAGAGGTGGGAAACTTATTTCGGAGGGAATTTTAAAAAAACTGTAGTTTTATCTCCATTTTTTCACTAAAATAAATTGTATAAGCATTTGACGCTTTGCAAATATTTATCATAACTTGTCGATATTAAAAGAAAGTATCGGACTACATACTCATTTTTGGAAATAGAAAAGGTTTTTAAAACAAAAATGTCGAAAATTCCACAGTGTGCAAAAAAAGCATTGGGGTAGGTAACGCTTTGAGGTGATATTCGAAGCACAGTTCAGAAGGAGGAATTTAAATGACAAAGGTTAAAGTAGCGATTGCAGATGATAATCGTGAGTTATTAAAAACGATGGAGCAGTATTTTCAAGGACATCCTGAAATTGAAATCATTGCAACTGCTTCAAATGGAAAAGTTTGTTTACAAATGCTAGAGGAATTCACACCGGATATTTTATTGCTAGATATTATAATGCCACATCTTGATGGGTTAGCTGTTTTAGAGTCGATTTATCAAAATGAACGAATGTCATCAGTTCAAGTTATAATGTTAACTGCTTTTGGTCAAGAAGATGTGATGAAACAGGCTGTAGACTTAGGTGCATCTTATTTCATGCTAAAGCCATTTGAATTTGATCAATTGGTTCAAAAAATCTTACATTGTGCTGGACAGAAGGCAACACTTCCTAAAAAGTCAAGCGTTTTACAACCGGCGGCACCTCAAAAATTAAATCAACATCAATTAGATAGCACGATTACAGCCATTATTAAAGAAATCGGCGTTCCTGCACATATTAAAGGCTATTCTTATTTGCGAGAAGCTATTCAGATGGTATTCGAAGATATCGAGTTATTAGGCTCTGTGACGAAAATTTTATATCCAGAAATTGCTAAAAAATTCAATACAACGCCATCACGAGTTGAACGTGCGATTCGTCATGCTATTGAAGTCGCATGGAATCGTGGCAATTATGAATCGATTTCGTCGATGTTTGGGTATACAGTACATCATTTAAAATCGAAGCCGACAAATAGCGAATTTATTGCCATGATCGCTGACAAGATTCGTATTGATATGATGGCGAGCTAATCGTTATAGGTTTGGCTTAGCGGAGAATGACCATAAAATTATTATTTATAGCAATTATACTGCATATTTTATAACGCCTTTTTAGACAGTTTACGCCACTGTTTGAGGGGGCGTATTTTTTATGTTTGTTGGATTTTTCTGCAAAAGGTCTTTCGCCTAAAACACAAAATCGTATGAACAAACACTTAGACTAAAGGTATCTCTTAGATAAAGTCGGAATAGATGACGTTAAAAGCGACAAGATAGAGCATATACACGCTTATATTCGTTCTATCGAAGAAAGAGGCAGGTTCGAGATAAGTGCTGCAGAAACGCCTGTAAACTACCCAGAACGACGAGGCGATTTTGGCAAGCTGGTAAGTAAAACGACAATAGCGAATTATATACGTAACATAAATGCATTCTATTCGCAGCAATCATTTGAAGGATTTGAAGAATGTTAAACCGAAGCGAAAAATCAAAGTTATGCTCGAAGATAATGAATGAAAACAGTATATCCGTTCTTTCGACGTTACGAAATTCGATCAGTACTGCGATTGGGTAATAGCTCGATTAATCATTGATACTGTAGCTAGGATAGGTGAATTGTTGGAAGTTGTAGCATCTGATATAGATTTGCGGGGTAATGCGTTGTTATTACGTAAAACAAAGTCGGGAAAACAGCGCTTTGTTTATTATTCGCAGAAAATCAGAATCAACTTAAATCGTGGTTGCTGTTAAAAACGTAGCTAATGATGAAAGAGGAAGATAGTGAAATTAATAATTTGTGATTTGATAGGGCGATCCTTAATGGAGATGTCACAAATTAACAGTATTTGCACCTTTTGTGAAGCGTGTTTTTTGGATGTGTTATAATCAAATTTGTGAAGAAATGTACACTAACGGTGCGGTATCGTTAAATGAGATAGGGGGCGGATTATGGATAACCAATATTTCGTAGGTTGGGGTACATTGGCGTTGATAAATGCTGCCCTTGCACAAGGGAAAAATAGAACGGGGTTAAATTGGTTTTTACTTTCTCTTGTATTAGGCCCATTTGCAACACTAATTTTGTTATTTGTTGAAAAGAGACAGTAACACTACATATGCACAATAATTGATATAAGTTAATAAAGTGAGAAACGTGGTAATGTAGATTCTCGCTTATTCAGCAATTGGGGTGTTAAATAAACGTATATAGATCAGCTTATTTTTTCTTCAATAATGTCATAACTTATAATTAACTAAATACGAACATGTGAATTTGACACGCCTACATTTATTGGTTTCCTTGAAAATCAAAAAGTGAAAGGGTGTCTTTTTTGCGAAATTACTTAAAGCAGGAACTCAGTATCACTGATGCCTAATCGTTATTGAATAGCTATGTGGTGGGGATAGAGGTAGCGTGAAAAAGGACTTGTGTGTAATTTTACGCACAAGTCCTAGTGGTTATTGATTCTATTGTTGAAAAGGAGATAATAGTCCTTGTTAACGTATTAATTTTTTGTCAGCTTATCCCTTTAGGGGTGGGAGTCTCAACTTGGACTTATCATTATAAATCTCTATTATCTAAAGAATTTTTACATTCTTTCTCACTATATTTTGTCTCACCCTCAAATATTTCAGTAACACCATCTAATGAAAGTCTGTCTTTTTCACAAAATTGCTGAACTTGTTTTCCTTTTTTAGTTATTCCATAATAATAGGTTGTATTCGGCTCATCTTTAAAAATAACCATATAATGTCCATGAAAAAAATCTTTATTTATTAAGTACTTTGGCTGAACATAATGTGATTCTTCAATTTTTTCGTCTGTATATCCCTTCTCTTCCAAATATTCTGGAACATACTTATTAGCGATGTATTTTGTATATGGATTACCATTGTTTAGCACATAAATAAAACCCATTGGAATAGCAATGACAATAACAGCAATTAGGATACTAATTGTAATATATATCTTTTTTTTATTCATTTTACGTCACCCTTCTTTATTGTTGCTTCCTTCTTAACAATAATCATTTTTTACGCACAAGTCCTTGATTGATGTGTGATAGGCTTTGTTTTGCTTATTGAAAAATGGAATACTCCCTATTATTCCGAGTAAAATTGAAGCTACAAACCATTTGCTCAAATTTATCCACTAAAACATCTCTTGTAGTGTAATTTTACACTATTTTAGTATTTAGTCAATTGGAAATTGCTGCTTATTCGAAGTTATAAATAGGATCGTTTAACGGAGTTGTGTTGAATTTATGGAAAAAACATCTCATATTTTAAATGGAGGATGGACATTTGGAGGGGGAGTTAAGATGGGATTATTTGATGGTATAATAGGTAATGCTAGTGAAGTTAATCTAGAAAAATTACGGGAAGAAGTTAAAGATTTATTAACACCTAATGAAATAATTAAGAATGCCTATAAAATTATAAGAGACACGTTTATTTTTACGGATAAAAGACTTATCTTAATCGATAAACAAGGAGTCACTGGAAAGAAAACACAATATCATTCAATTCCGTATAAGAGTATTCTTCATTTTTCAGTTGAAACGGCGGGAACATTTGATCTTGATGCAGAGTTAAAAATTTGGGTTTCCGGTAGTGAATTACCGATACAAAAAAATTTTAATAAATCAACTAACATATATAAAATTCAAAGTGTGTTAGCGGAACATGTATTAGGAAAGTAATAAATTAAACGATCAACAATGCTGTTGATCGTTTATAACTTAATGGGGTGATAACATATGAAAAGCGTAAACATACAGCTTGACGAAAAAAACTCGTTAGAAATAACACAAATAGAAGATAATTTATTTGAAGTGCGGCTTGGAATGAATGGAAGCATTAGCGTTTACTATATGACACGTGAGCAGCTCCTAAATTTTGATCAATTAGGTGCGCACCTTCACATTGAGGCTATTCTAGAGTAGGGCTAGTAACCATCATTCAACTTTATTCGAACGTCTGTATAAACGGTTTCCAGGGCATGTTTATTTAGTATTGAAGGCCTAAGTATGATTATGAAAATTATGACAGATATATTATCAATTATTTAGGTTAGTTAAAAATTAAGTAAATTTCCTGATTATTAACAGTGAAATGTATACAATGTGGACAGTGAAATTTTGAAGACTGAGTAAAACCTTGCTTTTATATAGTATAAATCGACTAATAATGATGTGAAAATGAAAATGGTGGATGTATATATTGCTTATAAAGTACGTGTATCTTCTTTCTGAGTAGTGACAATTGTCTCTAAACAAATGTAAATAGATTGTATATACTTACAGTTAGAGGGAAGGAGGAGGTAGCTTGATTCTAGTTCGAAATGATAAATTCGAAATAACGGAAGAAAATGGCAAGGTATATATGTTTACTTACAGTGCCGGTTTTCCATTAAAAGAATTTGATAGTATTTTACGAAGTCATCCCCGACTTAAGTTGTCGAATTTTTCAATATTAAAAAATGTCTTAGCAACTGAAAGCACAAGCCCTGTTGAAATTGGACGCTGGCTTCCTAATGTTGAAGCTGAAGTTGCACGAGATAAAATGTCTGCCTCAATATTTGTCTATGAACCACATGATTATATTCTAAAGAATAAAGAGAAATTAACGGAACAAATTCTGGAAACTATCGAAAACGAAGGAATTGTTCATGGAATATTAAATTTTGATATTTCTAAGATTGAGACAGGAAAAGCATTTTTAATTGCTCAAGGTACACAACCAGTAGCAGGGACAGATGCACAAATTACATACTTACCTAAACCAGAGAGAAAGCCAGTAATTCGCGAAGATGGCAAAGCTGATTATTATGACATGAACTTTATTTCTGAAATATCCGAAGGTTCGTGGCTAGGCGAGAAAATACCTGCGACATTAGGTAAAACAGGGGAAAATGTACTAGGTGAAATGATGGCTGCAGTACCGGGTCGTGATTCTTCTATACGATATGATAAAAAATCGGCTTATGAGGTGGAAGAGGATGGGAAGACTGTCATCCGTTCAAAAATAGCTGGTGTATTAGATGATGTCAAAGGCATGATTGGTGTTAATAGACATTTGCCAATTCATGGGGACGTTGGCGTTGAAACAGGGAATCTCGAATTTAATGGCTCTTTAAGCATTAGAGGAACAGTTACATCAGGCTATACAGTCATTGCTACTGGAGATATTTCCATCGAGGGTGCTGAAGGTGTAAGCGGTGCCAAACTGATTAAATCCATTGAAGGTGACGTTTATATTCGTGGAGGGATTTTTGGTTTAGGCTCAACTATTGTAGAGGCAGGCGGCAATATTTTCGTTAAGCATGTCAATGAGGCAAATCTAGTTGCAGCTGACAGTATCCATATAGGATTTTATTCATTGGGATCCCAGCTAACTGCCCATTCTATCTTTGTGGACGAACGAAAAGGAAAAATTATTGGAGGCCGTGCAGTAGCAAAAAATACAATCGTTACTGCCATTTCAGGAAATCGTTTAGAGCGTCGAACGGATTTAATCATCGAAAGCGTCAATAAACAGGAAAGCTATTCTATTATGCAAGAGAAGGCGGGAAAGCTTAAGCAACTGCAATCGGAAATCTCTGAGTACGAGGGGAAAATAAAAAACTTATTGCCACTCCTAAACCAAATGTCTAAGGAGCAAATAGCTACATTTGAGGGTACGAAACAAATTTTAGCAAAATTGAAAGCGGATGCAGTGACCATTGATCGTGAGGTTAAGCTAATAATGGATGAAATGCGTCATGCTGGAAAAGAGGAAATTACTGTTACGAAGGAAGCTTATCCTGGTACCTATATTCAAATTGGCAAAAAATCATCCTTATTAAGTAAGGTGAAAAAGGGTAAATTTCTTATTGAGTTTGGTGAGTTAAATGCTTAGTGAATCTTTTATTCCTGTATTTGCCCATCGTGGAGCTTCAGCGTATGCACTTGAAAATACCTTGAAGTCTTTTGAAAAGGCATTAGACCTTGGGGCAGATGGAATTGAATTAGATATCCAGCTTTCAAAAGAGGGCATTCCAGTAGTGTTTCATGATCCACAGCTGTCAAGATTGGTTGGTATCAATAAGCTTGTGAACGAATGTACGAAAGAGGAGCTAGTAAGCTTTAAACTTGGGAAGCCGTGGAGACGATTATTTTCAACGTATAAAATTCCGACGTTTGAAGTTGTTTTAGCATGGGCAAATTCTCAACAGTTTCCCCTTAATATCGAATTAAAATCAACAATCCTTGATAATAAAAGCGCACTTATTCAAATGCTTCATGGGCTTACTTTGCCTACTGGCAGTCATTTTTCATCGTTTCACTATGAGCTTCTAGAGATTGTGAAACAATATAAGCCAGACTATGAAACAGCACTTATAGCAACGAAAAAATTAAAATGGGATTTGCTTAGTGATTACAAAGCAATTGATAGTGTTCATATGCATAAAAAGTATTATAAACCAAGATATTTAGAGGCTTGTGTAGCGAGTGATAAAGCATGTCGTTTTTATGCAATTGATGGAAATGAAACATTTTTAACGAATCCGCATCCTTCTGTAATTGGTTGGATTACTGATTTTCCGGATAAAGTAATTGAGAGACAACAACGTTAATCAATTTCACCTTGGCGAAGTCGTTGCTGAAGCTTCGCTTTCGCACAAATAAACATGTGTTGTTTACGTTTTGAATGACTATAAAAATAGCTATCCAATAAGTCTGTTGAGACTTAATAGGATAGCTATTTTTATTTTTTTTGGAAGCGCGGAGCCACTTTTCCATTTTTTCGATCGCGGTGAAGTAAAAATCCTGCGAAAAAGCCAAAGCCTATAACAAAGAGAATAATGCCAACGACAAATTGTAGCCATAAAAATGGGAAAGGTGAGATGAGCTTACCAAATAATGTATCACGCATAAATTTAATGCCACCTGCAGCCATAAGACCTGGAATAAGCATTACTATAAATGCAGCAAAACGAGCCATGCATGTCCCTCCTTATTCCTAAGTTTAATTGTACCTGTGGAGATTGGAATGTCAAGAAACGTTATAAAACTATGGAACTGATTTACCCAACAACAAGTAAGACATAACATAGCGATTGTAACAGAATTTTTAGAAAATTCTTACTTAAACAAGGAAATGTAATAATAGTTGCTAATTTGTGAAATTGTCAGTATTGTAAAATTAAATGGAGCAATATTATCCATTGTTAAACAATTTTTCGAACTTTAATTATACTGAATTGGGATGGGCATTTGAGAATGCACTTTCCAAAGCAAAGGGGCGAGTTTTCATGGAAATCTTCAAGTATATGGAAAAGTATGATTATGAACAATTGGTATTTTGCCAAGATGAAGCATCGGGGTTAAAAGCGATTATCGCTATCCATGACACAACACTTGGACCAGCATTAGGCGGGGCACGTATGTGGACATATGCATCAGAAGAAAATGCGATAGAGGATGCATTGCGTTTAGCACGAGGGATGACTTATAAAAATGCTGCAGCTGGTTTAAACCTTGGCGGTGGAAAAACGGTTATTATCGGTGACCCATTTAAAGATAAAAATGAAGAAATGTTCCGTGCACTAGGACGTTTTATCCAAGGGCTTAATGGTCGCTATATTACGGCAGAAGATGTAGGTACAACAGTGACAGATATGGATTTAATGCATGAGGAGACAAATTATGTAACGGGAATTTCCCCTGCTTTTGGTTCATCAGGAAATCCTTCGCCAGTAACTGCTTACGGAGTTTACCTTGGGATGAAAGCAGCTGCAAAAGAAGCGTTTGGCTCTGACTCATTAGAGGGGCGTACTATTTCTGTACAAGGTCTAGGAAATGTTGCCTACAAGCTTTGCGAGTATTTACATAATGAGGGTGCAAAACTTGTTGTTACAGACATTAATCAAGCGGCAATTGATCGAGTTGTAAATGATTTTGGGGCGACTGCTGTAGCACCGGAGGAAATCTATTCACAGGAAGTTGATATTTTCTCACCTTGTGCATTAGGGGCGATTTTAAATGATGAAACGATTCCGCAACTAAAAGCAAAGGTTATCGCAGGTTCTGCCAATAACCAACTACAAGATTCTCGACATGGTGATTATTTACATGAATTAGGGATCGTTTATACACCTGATTATGTGATTAATGCAGGTGGAGTAATAAATGTAGCTGATGAATTATATGGATATAACCGTGAACGTGCAATGAAGCGTGTCGAAGGAATTTATGATAGCATCGAAAAAATCTTCGCGATTTCTAAACGTGATGGTATACCGACATATGTTGCAGCTAATCGTTTAGCAGAAGAACGTATCGCTCGAGTATCAAAGTCTCGTAGCCAATTTTTAAAAAATGAAAAAAATATTTTACACGGTCGTTAAGAACCGCTTATTCGTTGAAAGAAGTCGCATTGTCGACTTCTTCTAACTTTATCGTAAATTAATAGATTAAATGAATGTTTAGTATTTTTCTCACAAGGGGGAATCCATATGGCTCAAAACTATGATGTTGTCATTTTAGGTGGAGGTACAGGGGGCTATGTTGCTGCAATCCGAGCTGCACAGTTGGGCTTAAAAACAGCTATTGTCGAACGTGAACGACTAGGTGGAACATGCTTGCATAAAGGCTGTATACCAAGTAAAGCCTTACTTCGAAGTGCAGAAGTGTATCGTATGGCAAATAAAACAGCTGCTGAATATGGTGTTGGTATTGAAGGAGTTACATTGCAATTCGACAAAGTGCAAGACAGGAAGCAAGCTATTGTTGAGCAATTGAGCCAAGGTGTGAATACACTGATGAAAAAGGGGAAAATAGACGTTTATCAGGGAATAGGGCGAATTTTAGGTCCATCCATTTTCTCACCGATGCCTGGAACTATTTCAGTTGAAATGAGTAATGGCGATGAAAATGAAATGCTAGTTCCAACAAATGTGGTGATTGCCACAGGATCGAAGCCAAGAGGAATGGCAGGACTAACGGTTGACGGTAAATATGTGATGAACTCTGATCATGCATTGGAAATGGAAGAACTGCCAAAGTCATTGTTAATTGTTGGTGGAGGAGTTATTGGAATTGAATGGGCCTCGATGCTTTGTGATTTTGGGGTTTACGTAACGGTCATTGAATATGGGTCATCTATTTTACCTGCAGAGGATGCGGATATTGTAAAAGAAGTAACCAAACAACTTGAAAAAAGAGGCGTCCGAATTGTGACGAACGCTCGCTTAGATTCGGGAACCTTTAAAGTTGAAAATGATAACGTTTACATTTCTGCAAAAATTAATGATCAGGATGAATTATTTGAGGCTGATAAATTATTGCTTTGTGTTGGACGCGAAGCAAATACACAAGGTATTGGCTTAGAAAATACAGAAATAGAAGTTGAAAATGGGTTTATCAAAGTCAATGATTCGTATCAAACAAAGGAATCACATATGTATGCCATAGGGGATGTTATCGGTGGCTTACAATTAGCTCATGTTGCTTCACACGAAGGGGTATCTGCGATTGAGCATATTGCAACGGGAAAAACAGAGGGACTCGATGTTCTAAATGTTCCGAAATGCGTTTATTCTTACCCTGAGGTCGCAAGTATTGGCTTAACAGAAAGTGCTGCACGAGAGCAAGGTTATTCATTGAAGATTGGTAAGTTTCCGTTCAAGGCGATTGGAAAAGCACTAGTTAATGGAGAGACAGATGGTTTTGTGAAAATTGTTGCCGATGAAGAAACGAATGATATTTTGGGTATTCATATGGTAGGTCCACATGTGACAGATTTAATTGGAGAAGCATCACTTGCTAAATTATTGGATGCAACGCCTTGGGAAATAAGCCAGGCTATTCATCCACATCCGTCACTGAATGAGGTGTTAGCGGAATCAGCGTTAGCAGTGGATCATCGCGCCATTCATTTATAAGGTTCATAGTTTCGTAACTAAAGTCTAGGATCAAAACAAAAATTTGTTCTTGATTAAAAGGTAGATTGGTATAAAAGCGCATAAAGGGGAAGGTGACGTTTGTGGAAAACGTCCTTCTGTGCAATCAAGTACATATTTTAGTGAAGAGCCCTAAATGCTTTAGTTATCTATATCTAGAAAGTGCTTTTGTAGCGAAAGCGAAACGTTCGAAAGGGGTGTTCGTATGCAAGGTGTTCAAATTAAGCATGAGGATTTAGGTTTAAAAAATGAAGATGTACTTGCAATATTCGAAACGATGTTAATGGCGAGAAGACTAGATGAACGTATGTGGTTATTAAACCGTTCTGGTAAAATTCCATTTGTTATTTCATGCCAGGGGCAGGAGGCAGCACAAGTAGGGGCAGCCTTTGCTCTTGATAATAATAGAGATTATATTGCACCTTACTATCGTGATATGGGTGTTGTTTTACATTTTGGTATGACACCAAGAGAATTGATGTTATCAGCATTTGCAAAAGCAGAGGATCCAACTTCGGGTGGGCGTCAAATGCCAGGTCATTTTGGACATAAGAAACATCGTATTCTAACAGGTTCTTCACCGGTTACTACACAGGTTCCACATGCGGTGGGAGTAGCTCTAGCAGGTCGTCTACAAAAAGAAGATTTTCTTACTTTTGTTACGCTTGGTGAAGGCTCTTCTAACCAGGGTGATTTTCATGAAGGTGCGAATTTCGCAGGAGTGCATAAGCTGCCAGTTATTATAATGGTAGAAAATAATCAATATGCAATTTCTGTACCAGTTGAACGTCAATTAGGCTGTGCGAAAGTATCAGATCGCGGTATTGGCTATGGTATGCCAGGTGTTACAGTTGATGGAAAATGTCCGTTGCAAGTCTATAAGGTTGTGAAAGAAGCGGCTGATCGTGCTCGTAGAGGTGAAGGTCCAAGTTTAATAGAGACAGTGACTTATCGCTTAACGGCTCATTCTTCGGATGATGATGATCGTCAATATCGCACTGCCGAGGATATAGCAGAAGGAAAGGCGAAGGATCCCGTTCTGTTATTTGAAAAGTATCTAATAGATGCTGGAGTTATGACAGAACAACTACGTGCTGAAATAGAAGAGCGTGTCATGGCCGAAGTAAATGATGCAACAGATTATGCAGAAGCTGCTCCGTATGCAGCACCAGAGCATGCTTTGAAATATGTATATGCACCAGTGGACGGAGGTGACGTGTAATGGCAGTGATGTCTTATATTGATGCGATTACATTAGCGATGAAGGAAGAGATGGAACGTGATGAGCGTGTTTTCATTTTAGGAGAGGACGTTGGTCGTAAGGGCGGGGTTTTCAAAGCGACAGCAGGTCTTTACGAGCAATTTGGTGAACATCGGGTACTTGACACGCCTCTTGCAGAAAGTGCTATTGCAGGTGTTGGTATTGGTGCTGCGATGTATGGAATGCGTCCAATTGCCGAGATGCAATTCGCTGACTTCATCATGCCTGCCGTTAACCAAATCGTTTCTGAGGCAGCAAAAATCCGCTATCGTTCAAATAATGACTGGTCTTGCCCGATGGTTATACGTGCACCATTTGGTGGGGGTATTCACGGAGCGCTCTACCATTCGCAGTCTGTTGAGGCGCTTTTTGCAGGAACACCAGGGTTGAAAATTGTTATACCTTCAACGCCATACGATGCAAAAGGCTTATTAAAAGCAGCAATCCGCGATGAAGATCCCGTGCTGTTTTTTGAGCATAAGCGTGCATATCGTCTTATTAAAGGGGAGGTCCCAGTAGACGATTACACATTACCGATTGGTAAGGCAGATGTTAAGCGGGAAGGAGAAGATGTTACTGTTATTACGTATGGTTTAGCTGTCCATTTTGCATTACAAGCTGCAGAGCGTCTAGCAGCAGATGGTATTTCAGCGCATATTCTTGACCTACGCACGGTATATCCACTTGATAAAGAAGCAATCATTGAGGCGGCAAGTAAAACAGGTAAAGTTTTACTAGTTACTGAGGATAATAAAGAAGGTAGCATTATGAGTGAGGTTGCAGCAATCATTGCAGAGCATTGTTTATTTGAACTTGATGCACCAATTCAACGCCTTGCAGGACCTGATGTTCCGGCTATGCCGTATGCACCGACAATGGAAAAATATTTTATGATCAACCCTGATAAAGTAGAGCGTGCGATGCGAGAACTTGCCGCATTCTAATTTAAAAGGATCTATTTCTGATATCCACTCATGTGGTAAATAGAAGCTTTTAAAAGTTAAAATAAATGTGATTGTTTATCTATGCGTCATAGCCTAAAGCTTATAAATGTCACAGGTATTTTAAGGCTCTTCATCAAAAGTTCGGAATGACATTTTTTAAAACGTTATGTCATGTATATAAGTTGATTGGAGTGAAGGCTGGGCGACTCCTTAGGGATTACCGGCTCATCGGACGCCCTCAGGAAAGCGCCCAGTCGCAACGGAAATCAACCCGCACTTTATGATGATGAGTATATTATAAATATGATAGTAATTTGATAGATGCAATTACACCTAGGCATAATTGATGGGGGGAATAGATGATGGCTATTCAAAATATTACAATGCCACAGCTCGGCGAAAGTGTAACAGAAGGTACAATTGAAAAATGGCTTGTCAAGCCAGGTGATACAGTAAAAAAATATGATCCACTAGCAGAAGTTGTAACAGATAAAGTAAATGCAGAAATCCCGTCTTCTTTTGAAGGAGTCATAGCAGAGCTACTTGCAGAGGAAGGGCAAACGTTACCGGTTGGTGCAGTCGTTTGTTCTGTTGAAATAGCAGGTGACAGTGAGTTACCTCCTCCGCCTCCACCGAAAAAATCAGCGGTAAGTACGGCAATTTTAAATGCAGGTGTACAAAAGAAACAGGAAACACAGCAGCCAACTACTGCTATTAAAGCATCACAAAAAACAGTTCGCCAGGATAAAGTACGTTATTCACCAGCTGTTCTTCGACTTGCACAAGAGTATGAAATTGCCCTTGATCAAATCACAGGTACTGGTGAAGGTGGACGTATTACAAGAAAAGACCTAATGAAACTGATTGAAACAGGGAATGTGCCAAGTCCTTTAGTGGAAACTTCACCTGTAGTCGATGCAAACGTACCACAATCAGCACCAGTTACAGCACCTGCATCACAGGTGAATACTAAAGCCGCCACACCTACACAACCAATGCAAGCAGGCGATATTGAAATTCCAGTAACGAAGGTGCGCCGTGCTATCGCTAATAATATGGTACGAAGCGTTCATGAAGTGCCACATGCATGGATGATGATGGAAGTGGATGTTACAGATTTAGTCGCATATCGTGATAGTATGAAAACAGAATTTAAGCAAAAAGAAGGGTTTAATATTACGTATTTTGCTTTCTTTGTAAAAGCTGTTGCTCAAGCTCTAAAGGAATTCCCGATGATGAACTCCATGTGGGCAGAGGATAAAATTATACAAAAGCATGACATCAATATTTCCATTGCAGTCGCAACAGAGGATGCATTATTCGTTCCTGTTATAAAACACGCTGATGAAAAATCGATTAAAGGCATTGCGAAGGAAATTAATGAGCTTGCAGTGAAAGTTCGTGCCGGAAAACTGTCGATGGATGATATACAAGGTGGTACATTTACGGTCAATAATACGGGTGCATTCGGCTCTGTTCAGTCGATGGGCATCATTAATTACCCGCAAGCGGCGATCCTTCAAGTGGAAAGTATTGTAAAAAAACCGGTTATTCTACCTGGTGGAATGTTCGCTGCACGAGATATTGTGAATTTATGTTTATCTTTAGATCATCGTGTTCTTGATGGACTTGTCTGTGGTAAATTCCTAAATAGAGTGAAAGAAATACTCGAAAATACAAATAAATCTTCAACGTCAGTCTACTGATGACTTGTCGGAAGCCTGTTATATAACGGTTTCCGATTTTTTTTTGCTTTCCGAGTCGCAATTTGTCATGTAGAATAACAAATAGAAACTACTAAGGGGGGAAGCTGATTAAGCGTCCGCATGTCAAACAACATGAAAAATATTGAATTTGAAATGCCGTCCTATTCAGAATGGCAAGATGCAGCAATCAAGGCTTTAAAAGGGAAACCATTCGAGTCTCTTTTAACGAAAACGAGTGAAGGTATTACATTAGAACCTCTTTACACCCAAGAAAGTTTAGTAGCAAAACTTGGTGAAGAACTTGATAAACAAGTTGCTACAATCCGTTCCCTACAAAATAACGAAGCATTTCGAGTGGCACAGCAAATATATGCTGAAACAAGCGAGGCATTTTTCGCACAGCTTGATGATAGCTTAGCTCGAGGCAATGAAGTAGTAACAATTGATAGCCATGTGAATTTTGAATGGACTGAAGAAGTAGTGGCACAATTAGCGACTTATTTCTCTGAATATTCGTTTAAAATGTCGGTTGAAAATTCAAAGGACCCATTATTAGCAGTATTCGACAAAATAGCAGTTGATCAGCGAGAAGCTGTAAAAGGTTTCATCGTATCGAAATATCCTATCTCCATCTCTTTAAATGATTTCCCGAGCGTGCGCTCAATCGGTGCGGACACAACGGTTTATCATAATGAAGGAGCAAACGCAGTACAAGAGTTAGCATATGCACTTGCATTAGCCGCAAAATACGCAAATCAAGAAGAAAGCTTTGAAGCGTTCGCGAAGAAATTTTATGTATCATTTGCAGTGGACACACAGTTCTTTACAGAGATTGCTAAACTCCGTGCTTTTAAAGTACTTTGGAAAGCGTTCTCATCCGCTTATGGAGTAACTAATGGCGTAAAAGTTCCAACTATTGCCGAAACATCGTTAAGAAGCTTCTCGAAGCTGGATGTTTATGTAAACTTATTACGTTCTGCGAATGAAGCTCTTTCTGGTTTAATTGGTGGTGCGGATGTCTTTACAGTTCACCCTCATGATGCATTAACGAAACCAACAGATCAATCGGTTCGTATTGCACGAAATGTATCTTTAATCTTAAAAGAAGAAACAAATGTTTTAAAAGTGATAGACCCAGCTGGTGGCTCTTACTTTATTGAGTCATTAACAGCAGATTTTGTGAAAGAAGCTTGGGCATTATTCTTAGAAATTGAAGCAGCTGGAGGCATCGACGCTTACACTGTATCTGGAAAGCTTATGGAGGAACTAGAAAAATCCTATCAAGCTCGTATCAAAGCGGTACAAACGCGTAAGCAATCATTAATCGGTACAAATATTTATGCCAATCCAGCTGATGTGCTTGAAAGCGCAACAAACCCAGCGTTTGCAGACATTAAACGCATTGCTAAACCTTTTGAACAATTACGTGCGGAAATGACAGCAGAAAATGTGAAAACAGGAATCTTAGCATTAGGTACACTAAAAAATTCAAAACCACGTGCTGATTTCGTATCAGGTTTCTTAAATACTGTAGGTCTAGTACCAGAAAAAAGTGAACCGATTGCTACAGCTGAAGAAGCATTAGCTTGGTTAAATGCTACAGAAGCAACATACGTGGTCATTGCAGGTAATGATGACGATACAAAAGAATTGGTACCAGCCATTTTAGCTGGCAAACCAGCAAACGTAATTGTTGACGTTGCAGGTAAATTTAAAGACGAAGAAGAAGCTTGGTTAGCAAATGGCTTAAACGGCTTTATTTTCGCAGGACAGAACATCATCGAAAAATTAAATTCAGTGTTCGCTAGCATGAAGGAGGTCCAACGATGAGCAAGCCAAATTTTAGTGCAGTTGAAATCGAAAAAGTTTTAGCATCAAAAGCACCTCAAGCGTCAGAAGAAAAATTCATGACAAATGAAGGTATTGAAATAAAAGATGTATACACAAAAGAAGATATTAAAGAGGCTAAACATTTAAATGATGTGGCTGGTATTGCGCCAAATACGCGCGGTCCATACCCTACTATGTATGTAGCTCGACCTTGGACTGTTCGCCAATATGCTGGTTTCTCAACAGCTGAAGAATCAAATGCATTCTACAAACGTAATCTAGCAATGGGTCAAAAAGGACTTTCTGTTGCCTTTGACTTAGCAACTCACCGTGGCTATGACTCAGACCATCCTCGTGTAACAGGGGATGTTGGTAAAGCTGGAGTAGCGATTGACTCTGTAGAAGATATGAAAATCTTATTTGATCAAATTCCTTTGGATCAAATGTCAGTTTCTATGACAATGAATGGTGCTGTATTGCCAGTTCTTGCGTTCTATATCGTTGCTGCTGAAGAGCAGGGCGTTACACCAGACCAATTAGCGGGTACGATTCAGAACGATATTTTAAAAGAATACATGGTTCGTAACACATATATTTATCCACCGGCAATGTCAATGAAAATTATTGCAGATATTTTTGAATATACAGCGAAATATATGCCGAAATTTAACTCTATTTCGATTTCTGGTTACCATATTCAAGAAGCTGGAGCAACAAATGATATCGAGCTTGCTTATACATTAGCAGATGGTCTTGAATATGTTCGTACGGGGCTAAAAGCTGGAATCGATATTGATGCCTTTGCACCGCGTTTATCATTCTTCTGGGCAATCGGTATGAACTATTACATGGAAGTTGCAAAAATGCGTGCTGCACGCCGAATTTGGGCACAAATGATGTCAACGTTTAATCCGAAAAATCCTAAGACATTAGCACTTCGTACACATTCACAAACATCTGGTTGGTCTTTAACAGAGCAAGATCCATTTAACAATGTGACACGTACATTAATCGAAGCGAATGCGTCTTCAATGGGGCATACACAATCTCTGCATACAAATGCACTTGATGAAGCGATTGCGCTACCAACAGATTTCTCTGCACGTATTGCACGTAATACACAGCTGTTCCTACAAGAAGAAACGGCAATGACAAAAGTAATTGATCCATGGGGCGGTTCGTACTATGTGGAAAAATTAACAGATGAGATTACAAAATCTGCATGGGCATTAATTGAAGAAATCGAAGAGCTTGGCGGTATGGCGAAAGCGATTGAAACAGGTCTTCCAAAAATGAAAGTCGAGGAAGCTGCGGCAAAACGTCAAGCGAAAATCGACTCTAAAACAGAAACGATCGTTGGTGTAAACAAATATCGTTTAGATAAAGAAGAACCTATCGACATTCTAGATATTGATAATACATTAGTTCGTCAAAAGCAAATTGAACGTTTAGAAGCCATGAAGGCGGCGCGTGATGAAGCAGAAGTACAAAAGCATCTAGCTCGATTAACGAAAGCGGCGCAAGATGGTGAAGAAAACTTATTAGCAATAGCAGTTGATGCAGCGCGTGCTCGTGCTTCTTTAGGTGAAATTTCTGATGCAATCGAAGTTGTTTCAGGTCGCCATAAGGCAGTAATTCGTTCAATCTCTGGCGTTTACTCTGCAAACTTCTCAGATGAAGAGCAAATTGCTGAAATGAAACAAATGACAGAGGAATTCCTTGAAAATGAAGGTCGTCGCCCACGTATTTTAGTAGCGAAAATGGGACAAGATGGACATGACCGTGGTGCGAAGGTTGTGGCAACAGGATATGCTGACTTAGGCTTTGACGTAGATATTTCACCATTATTTATGACGCCTGCTGAAGCAGCTCAAATGGCTGTGGAAAACGATGTTCATGTCATTGGTGTATCTTCATTAGCTGCTGGTCATAAAACACTAGTGCCTGAATTAGTAGCAGAGCTAGAAAAACTGGGCCGCGAAGATATCATTATTATTGTTGGAGGCGTTATTCCAGCACAAGATTATGACTTCCTTTATGAAGCTGGCGCAGTAGCGATATTTGGACCTGGTACAGTTATTCCTGTATCGGCACAAAAGATTATTGAAGAGATCTACAAACGTTTAGGCTATGAGGAAGTGTCTGAATAATGGACAAAAACAAAGGGATGCCTGAAAGTGCGCTATTTGTTATGGACGGAGTAGAGGCAACTCACGACGGAATGCAATATGGTACACCGAAAAAATTCCGAAAGAAAAAAGCGGGCAATTTAAACATACAGGGGCTTGCACGAGAAGTACGTGCAAGCTCTCGTACACACTTGTCAAAAGCCATTACACTCATTGAAAGTTCAAATGCAACACATAAAGTGCAAGCACAAGAACTCCTACAAGAGCTTCTACCACATACAGGAAACAGTGTCCGTATTGGAATAACAGGCGTTCCTGGTGCGGGAAAGAGTTCGTTCATTGAGGCTTTCGGAACGATGCTTTGTGAGATGGGGAAAAAAGTGGCAGTCCTTGCGATTGATCCAAGCTCTTCTTTATCGGGAGGAAGTATTTTAGGCGATAAAACTCGAATGGAGGAGCTCGTGAGAAAGCCTAATGCATTCGTTCGTCCCTCTCCATCAGCTGGTACCCTAGGGGGTGTTCATAAAAAGACACGTGAAACGATGCTTGTTTGTGAAGCGGCTGGCTATGATGTCATTTTAATAGAAACAGTTGGTGTTGGACAAAGTGAAACGTATGTCCGTGGTATGGTTGATTTCTTCTTGCTGTTAGTTTTAACAGGTGCCGGAGACGAGCTACAAGGCATGAAGAAGGGCATTATGGAGCTAGCGGATGCCATCGTTGTTCATAAGGCTGATGGTGATAATGTTCGTCTGGCTAAAAAGACGGTATCCGAGTACAAGCAAATTTTACATTTCTTACAGCCTGCAACTCCAGGTTGGATGTCCACAGCAATGCCGGTAAGCTCGTGGGAAAAACGTGGTTTCGACAAAGTCTGGAATACAATAGGGGAGTTCAGACAAATCGTTGAGGCCAATAATTACTGGTCAATCAGACGTCAAAATCAGACAAGAGATTGGTTCCAATCGATGATTACCGACCAGTTAATCGATATGTTTTATGGTAATCCAGAACGTAAAGCACAGGTGCAACTTTTAGAACGTCAAATTTTAAATGGACAGTTGACAGTTACACAAGGTGTAGATCGTTTATTTAGCGATGAACCATCGCAGAAATAATATCATCTAATATGTGAGCAAGTAGGTGCACAAATTCGTCACTAACTGCTATGATAGGAGATGTATGAGCGTCGAATATCTAAAGCTAGTAAGCTTACCTTCTTTCAGCTGAAAGAAGGTAAAGCCTTCGGACGCAATTATGCCGAAGCATAATTGATGATGATGACGCGAACTTGAAAGGAGCTATCGCTATATGAATATGGATTACGATTTATTTATGCAAGAAATTTTAAAAACAGCACGTGCAGAAATTGAGGCTGCTGGTTATGAGCAGCTTCGCACACCAGAAGCTGTTGAAGAGGCGTTTGCTCGTCCAGGTACAACATTAGTCATGGTAAACTCAGTATGCGGCTGTGCAGGAGGTATCGCACGTCCATCAGCGGCACAATGCGTACATTACGATAAACGTCCAGACCATCTTGTAACGGTGTTTGCTGGTCAAGACAAAGAAGCAACTGCAGCTGCTCGCTATCTCTTCGGTGAAGATCATTTACCATCTTCCCCATCATTTGTGTTATTAAAAGATGGACAAGTAGTAGCAGAAGTTGGACGCTATGAAATTGAAGGTCATGACCCAATGTCAGTAGTAACAAACCTACAAGCAAACTTTGAGGAATACTGCGACGAACTTTAATTTATTCAATTAAAGAAAAGCTATTCATTTAGCAGAAAACTCCGCAGGCTATAAAATGTCTGCGGAGTCTTACTACTAAAAAATTCTCCAAATTAGCATCGCTTTCTCCACTGATTTCAGTAGAATTGCATTTAGAATTTTTGTAATATTGGCTAAACGATTAGCTTATAGTTTTCTTTGAATTGAATAAAATAAGTAGAGTACTAAAAGATAGGAGGCAGTCGACTTGAAGAAGTTTTCAATCGGCTATCGTACATTAAAAACGGCATTTGGCGCAGCAATCGCTATTGCCATTGCCCAATACTTTCAATTAGCTTCTTATGCATCTGCTGGTATTCTAACAATATTATGTGTCCAGCCAACGAAGAAAAAATCTCTTCATGCTGCTTATACACGATTTGTCGCAAGTATTATCGCAATGTTTTATGCATTTTTGAGCTTTGAGCTATTTTCCTATCATCCGCTTACATTAGCAGGTATGCTGATCATTTTTATACCAACAATTGTGTCATTAAAGGTAGCAGATGGCTTTGTCTCTAGTGCCGTTATTATCATGCATATTTATGCTGCTAAAAGCTTTTCATTGGCACTTGTTTATAATGAATTCGCATTAATGGCAATTGGTTATGGTACGGGAATAGCTATAAATATGTATATGCCAGACATTCAAAAGGAATTAAATTACTACCGAGTTAAAATTGAGGAACTTTACAGTAAGATATTTTTAGAAATTGCCAACTATTTAAGAGAAGGCGATACTTTGTGGGATGGGCAGGAAATTATTGAAGCGATTAAAGCATTAAATAGTGCAAAATCCCTAGCGTTTAAAGATGTTGAAAATCATTTTACGAGACGAGAAAATGACTACTACGTGTATTTTGATATGCGTGAACAGCAGCTAGAAATTATTGATAGGGTTTTGCCAAAAATAACGGCGCTTCCTGTTATAGTACAAGAGGCTGTGATCGTTGCTGACTTTTTACAAGACCTCGGTGAACATGTTCATTCAGGAAATACGGCTAGTCATTTTAGAGAGAAATTAGAGCAGGTAAAGATAGATTTCGCCCAGTTACCTTTACCGAAAAATCATGAGCAATTTTTAGCACAAGCGGCACTTTATCAATTTATTGAGGAAATGGATCGATATTTAGAAATTAAGCAGTCTTTTAAGGGGTTAAAGGTAAAGAAAAAGCGCCCGCAGTAATGCGGACGCCTAGCTTTTCATTACACTATCATCGATAAACCAAATGCTAGAGTTGAAATTACCATGATTGCGACCATCGTATAAACTACGATTTTTTGAAATTTTTTATTACTCATATGCTCGTTCGCTCCTTCTTTTCTTATAAATAGTTTATCAAATCTGAAAAATTTCTCAAGTAGTAGAGTTTTGACGAAAAAGTCTGTAAAATAGATTATGTACCATAACAGAAGGAGATGTCACCATGGAGAAAGTAGATCATATTGGGATTGCAGTCCGCGATCTAGATGAACGCATTACATATTATACAGAAACTTTAGGCTTAAAGCTGCTAAAAGTGGAAGAAGTAGAATCTCAACAGGTTCGTGTTGCATTCATAGATGCGGGTAATGTGAAAATTGAGTTATTAGAACCGATGAGTGAAAAAAGTACTATTCACGGATATATCGAAAAACGTGGGGAAGGTATTCACCATGTAGCTTTCGGTGTAACAGGAATTCGTGAGCGTATGGCTGAACTTCGTGAAAAAGGCGTACGTCTTTTATCCGAAGAGCCAGGACCAGGTGCTGGTGGTGCAGAGGTTGCTTTCATGCACCCGAAATCATCTTTCGGTGTGTTATATGAATTATGCGATAAAAGTGGAAAAGGGGATAAGTGATCAGTATGGATATGTTCGACAAAATTAATGACTTGTATGACCGTAAGACAGTAATTGAACTTGGTGGCGGCTATGAGCGCATCGAGAAGCAGCATGATAAAGGCAAATTAACTGCTCGTGAGCGTATTGAATTATTAGTAGACGAAGGTACATTTTTCGAGATCAACCCATTCATTACACACCGTACAGTGGACTTCGGCATGGACAAGATGGAAGGCCCTGGTGATGGCGTAGTTACAGGTTTCGGTAAAATCAACGGACGTCCGGTATACTTATTCTCTCAAGATTTCACAGTATTTGGTGGAGCACTTGGTGAAATGCACGCAAAAAAAATGGCAACAGTAATGGATCTGGCTGCAAAAAATGGTACACCATTTATCGGTATTAATGATTCGGGTGGTGCTCGTATTCAAGAGGGTGTACTTTCACTTGATGGTTATGGTCATATTTTCTATCGTAATGCAATCTACTCTGGGGTAATTCCGCAAATCTCAGTGATCATGGGACCATGTGCTGGTGGGGCGGTATATTCTCCAGCAATTACAGACTTCATTCTAATGGTTGATAAAACATCTCAAATGTTTATTACAGGACCTAAAGTTATCGAAACGGTAACAGGTGAAAAAATCTCTGCTGAAGATTTAGGTGGTTCTAAAGTAAACAACGCTGTAAGTGGTAACGCACACTTCCGCGCACCATCTGAAGAAGCAGCGATTGATCAAATTAAGAAACTATTAAGCTACTTACCACAAAATAATAAAGAAAAAGCTCCGCGTCAGGCACGTCCAGAGGGTGATGACTATCGTCCAGAAATCGTGGATGCTGTACCAATCGAAACAACTCGTCCTTATGATGTGCGTAAAGTAGTCGAGCAAATCGTCGACGAAGGCTCATTTATGGAAGTTCATTCAGAATTTGCGAAAAACGTAGTAGTTGGTTTTGCGCGTATTGCTGGTGAATCAGTTGGTCTTGTATGTAACCAACCTAAAGTATTAGCTGGTGGGTTAGATATTGATTCTTCAGACAAGGCTGCTCGTTTCATTCGTACTTGTGATGCTTACAATATACCAATCATCACATTTGAAGACGTTTCTGGTTTCTTCCCAGGTGTTAAACAAGAGCATGGTGGTATCATCCGTCACGGAGCGAAAATCCTTTATGCATACTCAGAAGCAACTGTACCAAAAATTACAGTAATTCTGCGTAAAGCATACGGCGGTGCGTACGTTGCGCTTAACTCTAAATCAATTGGGGCTGATTTAGTATTTGCTTGGCCAAACGCAGAAATTGCTGTTATGGGTGCGGCAGGTGCAGCTAATATTATCTTCGCGCGTGAAATTGCCAAATCAGAAGATCCAGAAGCAACACGTGCAGCGAAAATTGAAGAATATAAAGAAAAATTCGCAAACCCATACGTTGCGGCATCTCGCGGTATGGTAGACGATGTTATCGATCCACGTGATACGCGTATTAAGCTAATTCAAGGGCTAGATATGTTATCAAACAAACACGAAACACGTCCAGAGAAAAAGCACGGAAACATTCCTCTATAAAAATTGTACATGCCTAGTATCCTTTGGGATTACTAGGCTTTTCTTAGTGATTTTTACGAACTTTAGATAATAAAAGATCTATTAAAAATAACAGATAATTGAAACATATCCTGTTTTCATCCGTACATATATGTAAGAGGAGTTGAGATGAATGGAATGGAAACAATTACAAAAAGAGCAAGAAATGATTCATGCACAATTAAGAACAGCTAGTAGGTTAAGTGAACAAAAGGATTTAATTGAAAGGCAAATCGAGCGTGCACAACAGGAAATTTACAAACATTCTAAAGCACTCAATCAAATTCGTTTGAAACTCGATAAGTTAGAAGGTTTTTCTTTTATGAATACGATTCGTACGTGGACAGGGCAACAAGATGAGCTACGTGCAGAAAAAATTGATGAAGCAGCTATTCTTGAATTAAAAATAAATGAAGCAAAGAAGATGGAAGTTGATTTGACAGATGATTTACGGCAAATAAACACTAAACTTGCTCAAATTAACGAACAAGAGTTGCAAGAAATTTTAAAGCAATTAAATGCTAAAAAGAAAGGCTATTTACAAATACATGAGCCTGAACAGGCAAAAAGGCTTGAACAATTAGCGCATGAAGAAATGTTAACGAAACAACTTATTATAGAGATAGAGGAAGCAGAAGAAGCTGGTGAAGCAGCACTTACTAAGCTTGGACAAGCTGCAGAGTCCTTGCATTCTGCAAGTGGTTACTCAGCGTGGGATACGTTTTTTGGTGGGGGTCTCATTGCTACACATTTAAAGCATGATGCACTTGATGAGTCCGAAAATTATCTTCATAATGCTCAAATTGCATTACAGCGCTTCCAAAACGAACTACTGGATGTACAAGATATGTCAACGAAATCGTTAGCAGTTGAAACAGATGGATTTGTAAAATTTGCGGACTATTTCTTTGATGATATTTTTTCAGCTTGGTCTGTCCATTCTAAAATATCTACTGCAAGAGAGCAGGTTTCTCGTGTACAAGATGATGTACATAATACGATCTTGCGTCTACAGGATAAACATAATAAGGCAGATGGCTATTTGCAGTCTCTACATAAAGAAAAAGAAGCGGTCTTTCAAAATGAGATGTAAAGTAACCTGTGAAAAGAATTCCCCTCTTTTCACAGGTTTTTTCTTCGTTGTAGCCTACCCAACCATAATCCATTTTTTCTTAAAGGTAAATTCTTAATCGTTCACAAGTAACAGATGCAATTAAGTTTCTTCCTTCCTATAAATATAGTATGGAAAGTAATTGTTTGATGTATGTCTATTGAATAGAAATATGCTGGTGACTAACATGAAAAATAACTACATTTTCAAACTTCGCCTTCATTTTGCATTTTCCTAATCTCAACAATTTTCTTCCATATCGCCCTATCAATTTTGGCAAAACTACGTATGCTTGGCGTTGTATTTACTTCAAATAATAGAGGTTTTCCTTTATGATTTATTCCAAAATCAATGCCATATTCTCTACAAGGAAAGTGGGATGCTATTACTTCAGATGCTAAAATTGAATCTTTTATTAGAGAGTCTATTGTTTTATCTTTCTCTGTATTATCCATCATCATATAAACTGATAATAATTCATCAATCGGTATTACTTGAGAACCCCGATTTGAATTGACAATCCCATGATCCTCAGTTGCAATTCTTCCGTACATTCCACCAATTATCCATTTTCCCTTTAGATTTTGAACATGAACACGAATGGATATTGAATCCCCATTAGGGGTTAGACTCATGACCCCCTCCTGTATAATATAATTTCCGCTTAATCTACCATGGTTCTCATATGGATGTAGAACTTGATGGAAATCCTCAATTGCTGCCACGCACTTATTTATTTCTTCACCTTGCATAGTAAATCCGTTAAAACAATAGTGTCCATCTTTTCTTTTGTAGACTTTATAAATTGCTCTTCCTTGTCCAGTGCTATTATGTTTCACATAAACATACTCATACCTATTTAATAAATAGATTAGGTTTTCTAGACTGTAAAGTGTTGATTCTGGAATGCAGTTAGTTGTTAAAGGATTTTGTTTTAAAAGTAAGAATTGTTCCCATTTTCCAAGTACATTTTTCAATAAACGCACCTCATTTAGTAAGATATTTTTATTTCTTTTGAATTAATAGTGTAGTCCTCTCCTCATATGGCGGTTACTGTATTGTATGTAAATAGATTTATCATGCATGGGTGAGTGAGACTTGGTAACGCGATTAATCTCCTCCATTTTCCTGTTAGAGTCCCATAATAAATTTACTACACTAGATAAGTAGCGTTATGATTGTTCTCTATACATTCATTTTTTGATTTCAAAAGTATTAGTTTCTAATGTAACTGCCCTACAAATCTTTACTTTTAGCCATATGATAATATGACATGTCGAGTAAGGAGAGGGAAGATATTGAAAAAAACAACGAAATTAAAAGAAATAATATATTCAGATAAACTTGAATTTTTAATGGAAGCCCATAACGGTCTTTCCGCAAAAATTGTAGAGGAAGTCGGTTTTAAAGGGATTTGGGCGAGTGGTCTATCGATATCAGGATCATTGGGTGTAAGAGATAATAATGAAGCATCATGGACGCAGGTATTAGATATACTTGAATTTATGAGTGATACGACAACAATTCCCATCCTATTAGATGGGGATACAGGATATGGGAATTTTAATAATGCTCGGAGGTTAGTAAGAAAACTAGAGCAATTGAATATTGCTGGAGTCTGTATCGAGGATAAAATTTTTCCAAAAACGAACTCGTTTATTAATGGAGAAACACAACCTCTCGCATCGATTGAAGAATTTTGCGGGAAAATAAAAGCAATGAAAGATACTCAAGAGGATGAAGACTTTATGGTTGTAGCTAGAGTCGAGGCTTTTATTACAGGCTTGGGATTAGATGAAGCCCTTAAACGTGCGGAAGCCTACAGGAAGGCAGGCGCCGATGCAATTCTTGTGCATAGTAAAAAGTCAGATTTTAAAGAAATTGAAGCATTTATGAAAGAATGGAGTGGAAGGCATCCAGTGGTTATTGTGCCAACAAAATATTATACAACCCCAACTAATGAATTCAGAAAAGTAGGAATAAGTACTGCAATCTGGGCTAACCATAACTTAAGAGCATCGATCACTGCTATGCAGAACATCTCCAAACAAATCCTAAAAGATGAAAGTCTCATTCAAGTAGAAAAATCGATCGTAAGTGTGCAAGAGATTTTTAGACTCCAGAATGCTGAGGAGCTTCAAAAAGCGGAAATAAAATATTTGCCATCAACTAATAACCAATCACAACCCGGAACGGAGTGATGGTATGTTAAATACAAACGAATTTGGAAATGAACTTAAAAGACTTGGTTTTGATTTTTACAGTGGGGTCCCATGTTCATTTTTAAAGAATCTTATTAACTATTCCATAAATGAGTGTGAATATATTGCTGCAGCCAACGAAGGTGATGCTGTAGCCATTGCTTCAGGAGCATACCTTGGGGGAAGGAAATCAGTTGTTTTAATGCAAAACTCCGGTCTAACCAATTGTATTTCTCCTTTGACTTCCTTAAACTACCCCTTCCAAATACCTATACTTGGATTTGTTAGTCTACGTGGAGAACCCGGATTGAATGATGAACCGCAGCATGAATTAATGGGACAAATTACGACACAACTATTAGATCTCATGCAAATAAAATGGCAGTTCTTATCTCCTGATGAAAGTGAGGCAAAGAGACAGCTTGAAGAAGCTAACAAGTGGATTGAAGCAAATCAACCATTCTTTTTTGTAGTGAAAAAAGAAACATTTAAAAGTGAGAAATTGAAGATAGAGCAACGTCTTAATCATAAAAATATGAAAAAAAGTGAAAAAACTGACTTAGATGAACTGCCAAGTCGTTTTGACACTTTAAAAGCGATAAATGGACTCAAAGATATGAAAACAGTATTAGTGGCCACAACTGGTAAAACAGGAAGGGAACTATATGAGGTCGAGGATTCTGATAATAATCTATATATGGTTGGTTCCATGGGTTGTGTCGGTTCTTTAGGCTTAGGCTTAGCCTATACGCGAAAAGATATAGATGTAGTTGTTATTGATGGAGATGGTTCCCTCCTTATGCGAATGGGGAGCTTATCTACAAATGGCTACTATCAACCTGAAAATATGCTCCACATTCTTCTAGATAATCAAGTTCACGATTCAACTGGAGGACAAAATACTGTTTCTCACAATGTTAATTTTGTCAATATTGCTGCAGATTGCGGTTATGAAAAGTCATACTATATCCATAATTTACATGAACTTGAAATGTGTATTCAAGAATGGAAAATGACAAAAGGGCTGACTTTTATTTATTTGAAAATCTCAAAGGGATCTAAACAAAATCTAGGACGCCCAAAAGTTACTCCAAGTGAAGTTAAAACTCGTCTACAGAGATTTATTAAATAATTGTTCTGAAAATGAATATTAGCAGGTTGATCTTGCCTATAAGAAGCCTCTTTACCGTACTAAAACTTAGTTGCGGGGAGATAATCCGAACCGCGTATAGAAATGTAATAAAATTAAAGGGAGGAGTACCGTGAAGAATATTAAAAGAAATATATTACTGAATCCCGGACCTGCTACTACAACAGATACGGTTAAATACGCACAAGTGGTACCTGATATTTGCCCTCGTGAAGATGACTTCAGCCAATTATTGCAATTTGTTACTTCTGAAATTACTAGTTTAGTTTCAGAAGAGAATCAATATACAACTGTTTTATTCGGTGGTTCAGGTACTGCTGCTGTGGAGTCAATCTTGAGTTCAGTAATGACTGATGGGGTTTTAGTAATTATTAATAACGGAGCCTATGGAAAAAGAATGTGTGAAATTGCAGAAGCTTATCAGCTGGATTGGATTGAGTTTGTAAGTCCACCCGATCAACCGATTAAATTAGATCAGTTACATTCATTCATTCAAACAATTCCACGAAAAGTTTCTTTTCTAGCTGTTGTGCATAATGAAACAACAACGGGATTATTAAACGATATAGAATCGATTGGCTCCATTTGTGAAGAAAATGAGATTAATATGATGGTAGATGCAATGAGTTCGTTTGCGGCTATTCCTATTAATATGAGTAAAATGAAAATAAGTTATTTGGCGGCTAGTTCCAATAAAAACCTTCAAGGAATGGCAGGAGTCTCTTTTGTTATAGCTAAAAAAAGCGAACTAGAAAAAGGAAAAACAAAAAAGTCGACAAATTATTACTTGAATCTTTATTCTCAATATTACCATTTCATCGAGACGGGTCAGATGCGTTTTACTCCGCCTATACAAACTATCTATGCGCTAAAACAGGCGATTGTAGAATTAAAAGCAGAAGGAATGAAAGAAAGATATGAACGATATTCTCAATGTTGGGAAACCTTAATAGAAGGCCTCTCTAGACTTGGTTTAAGATATCTCGTCCCTGTTGAGCACCATTCAAAAATTATTACAGCGATAGTAGAGCCCGAAAGTGAAAAGTATAATTTTAAAGAAATGCATGATTATTTTTATGCTAATGGAATAACGATATATCCTGGAAAACTTTATCAATTAAATTCTTTTAGAGTAGCCAACATTGGTGATATTAGCAAAGATGATATCGAGCACTTTTTAACTTTATTAGAAAAATATCTTCAAACCTGAATTATTCACGGAACAGTGGAAAACCTACAACTTATGTAGGTGATATTAATTAATTTTGTTAATGCTTTTCCTTGTTCAACTAAATGGGGTGCTTTAGTTGAAGATTCATATTCCGGAATAATCAATCTTTATTATAAAAAAGATTAACGATAAACAGGTAAAACCTCGTATTTTGATCAAACTTTGTTCAAAATCCGAGGCTTATTTTTATCCCAAAATTGAGGATTGTCAATTTTAATCAATCTTTTTTCAAAAGTTACAGAGGCTGGGCGAATCCTTGGGGGTCAGCAATAGAGGAACGAAGGCTAAAACCATCACATCCTGTGATAACGCCTTCGTGACCAACCTCGTGTTGCTGTCGCTACGTTAACACTCCGCTTTCGCACAAAAAACATCTGTCGCTGTCGCTATGCTTTCGCGCAGAAAAAATTTGTTGGTCCGGCGCCCCCAGGAAAGCGCTCAGTCGGAACGGAAATCAACCCACGTTTTGCCGAAGAGCTATTTATCTAAACGAAGCATCAGTATAATTACGCTAAGAAATAATTGCTATTCCTTCATAAAATAGCGTAGTTCATGTTAGCGAATTATTTCAACTCTTTAAACGTTGTGCTAAAATAAAACGTATACTATAACGTGGAAAACCACGTAAACTAAGGGAGTCCTACAACATGACAAGTCGTTTAGTAGAAGAGTTTTTTGAGCTCGTACAAATCGATTCAGAAACAAAACATGAACAAGTGATTGCGCCGATTTTAATCGACAAACTAACAGCGCTTGGTTTTACAGTAGAACAAGATGATGCACATACTCGAAACGGGCATGGAGCAGGTAATATACTTGCTACACTAAAGGGTTCATTAGATATCGAACCAATTTATTTTACTTCTCACATGGATACAGTTGTCCCAGGTAAAGGGATTAAACCATCTCTACGTGAAGATGGTTATATCGTTTCAGATGGTACAACTATTTTAGGTGCTGATGACAAAGCTGGTCTTGCTACATTGTTTGAAATGGCTAAACGCTTAAAAGAGCAAAACATTGAACATGGTGATATTGAATTTATTATTACAGCTGGCGAGGAAAGTGGACTCGTTGGCGCTAAAGAGTTAGATCCATCTAAAATTAAAGCAAAGTATGGCTTTGCAGTAGACAGTGATGGAAAAGTTGGAGGAATTGTCACAGCAGCTCCATTCCAAGCGAAGATTTCCGTTAAAATAATTGGGAAAACAGCGCATGCTGGTGTTGCTCCAGAAAAAGGAATTTCTGCGATTACAGTTGCTTCCAAATGTATCGCAAAAATGAAGCTAGGTCGATTAGATGAAGAAACAACAGCAAATATTGGTCGCTTTGAGGGTGGTCAGGCAACAAACATTGTGTGTGATGAAGTAACGATTCTTGCAGAAGCTCGTTCAATCGACAAAGCGAAGCTAGATGCACAGACTAAGCATATGCAGGAGACGTTTGAGCAAGTCGCTGCTTCGTTAGGTGCAAAGGCTGAAGTTGAAGTGAAGCTAATGTATCCTGGATTCCGTGTAACAGAATCAGATAAAGTTGTTCAAGTGGCAATGGCAGCTGTACACAACATCGATCGTACACCAAAGCTTGGTATCTCAGGCGGAGGTTCCGATGCTAATGTTATTGCGGGCTTTGGCATCCCTACAGTAAATCTTTCTGTTGGGTACGAGGACATTCATACAACAAATGAAAAAATCCCAGTAGAAGAATTAGAGAAATTAGCAGATTTACTTGTTGAAATCGTCAAAGAGTCTGCGAAAAAATAACAACAAAAATCGAAGGATGTGAAAGCATGGAAAGTGTAAAGGCAGTAGTTTTTGCTTGTGGTACAGAGGAATATGCAGTGCCTGTGGAACAGGCGATTTCGATTGAAAAGTTAGAGCAAGTAACACCGATTCCTCACTTACCTAATTATCTTCTGGGTTTCACAAGAATTCGTGGCGAGCTCGTGCCTGTACTTGATTTTGAGCGTATTCTTTATAATCGTTCCTCTAATGCTGCAACAGCACGGATTATTGTGTTAAACACGGATGTTGTAAATTATGGATTACTTGTAACAGAAGCTCGTGAAATTCTTGATTTTGATGAGACGGTTTTAAAGCAGATGGGACTTGTCAATTATTCAAAAACTCGCTACTTTACAGCTGTGGCAAATCTTGAAAATCGTATGATCACATACGTGGACCCGAAAATACTTGTGAATTCATTAGAAGGTATACGTGAAATAATTAATTATTTGCACAAAATGCTTGAAAATGAAAAAGAAAACGTAGAGGCTTGAGTTTTTTATAATTAAGAATTAATTCAATACAATAATTTACACATCATAGTTGATGTTTTAGGCAGAATTACAAATTTGTGATTCTGTCTTTCTTTTTCCAAGTAGTAAAAGGATAATGAATACTCGATGTTGAATTTTAAGCCTATAACCACAATGTGTGGTTGATTTCCGTTCCGGCTAGGTGTTTTCCTAGGGCGTCCGATGAGCCGCTTCGACTCCGGACGCAATTATGCCAAGGCATAATTGATTTAAGCATAATTATGAATATATCTATCTATAGTATAAATAAGTAAATAAATATTTTAGGGAGGTATTTGTCACATGGATTCAAAGAAAAAGGAAACACCAGAAGAAAAAAGGGAGCGTTTAAGACAAAGTGAATTAAAAAACAATCCTACGGGTTCTCTAAATGATGGAGTAAATAGAGGAAACAGTGGGAATTTAAATGGTATGGGCTGGAAAGAGACGCTAGTATTAATTTTAGTGTTATTTATAGGATACATTACATACAAATTAATCTTCAGTTAAAGGAATTTTGACTTCCAATTTTTTGCATTTTATATTCCTAATTGCTACACCAATAGCTTCACCTAGATAATTACTTCTACGTTTTTATTCTGATATAGTAAAAATAACCTGTGTTCCTATTATTTTATTTGAAAAATTGTTAACAAAATTATGCGTTTTACCTACAGACATCTCCATTCTAACGTCGTATTATGTAAGGGAAGAAAACTACTGTAAAAGGCAAACTTCACCGAAAGGGAAGGACGCAAAGCCGTGAGTCTAAACACTATTTTTTAGTGCATGATCGTCAGGTTGCCAGGTTCGTTCTATGAGCCTCGGCAAATAGAATGGAGATGTGATTATATGGTAAGTCGTTCACTATCAAAAGCAATTATTGTTTTTATAGTAACAATTGTTAGTACGCTAGGATTATCAATGGGAAAGGTAGACGCAAAGGCCATGCAAGAAAAGGCAACTTGGTTATGGGATACGGCAAAGATTGTCGAAGATGAATCAGGGGTACTCTCATTTCTAGAAAACAAACAAGTTAATAAATTATATTTACAAATTAATAGTGATATAGCAAGTAACTATTACAAAAGTTTTATCAATAAAGCTACATCAAAAGGTATAAAAGTATATGCGTTGGATGGTTCTGCAAGCTGGGTATCAGCAGAAGGTTATAAAATGCAGGATCAGCTGTTTGATTGGTTACATACATATAATGATAATGCAGCAGCAACAGAGCGATTTTCTGGAGTTCATCTCGATGTAGAGCCTTACTTAAATAGTGGTTGGAGCTCGAACCAAGTAAAAACGATTGAATTCTATCAAGCGCTCCTTACTAGAGCGAAAGGGGATACTGATCAATTACAATTGCCTTTGGAAGTTGATATGCCATTTTGGTTTGACGAAGTTTCATACAATAACCAATTTGGTCAAGGTTTATTAGCTGACTGGGTCATTGACCAAGTGGAAAGTGTTTCAATAATGGCATATCGTGATACTGCTAAAGACATTATTAAAATAGTAGAACATGAAATAAACTATGCAAAAAAAGTAAATAAATCAATTGTTATTGGTGTAGAAACAGGAGCCTCTGATGAAGGGGAAAATATTACCTTCTTTGATGATGGAGAAGCCTATATGAATAAACAGTTAGCACAAGTTCATAAACAGTATGCCAATAAAACAAGCTATAATGGTTTTGCCATTCATCATGTTGATAGTTGGATGAATATGAAGCCGTAACAAAAATCCTCTCCAGTTAGTCGAATATAGGGTAAAAAGTATAATAAAATAAAACAGTATCTTATATTTAGAGAATTTAAGTTTGATTATATATAATCAAACTTTATAATCAAACTTTTATTTGCATATAAAAATACATCCATTAAATCTTTATTGAGAT
>NZ_JBHJTF010000013.1:0-7802 GCF_042267565.1 Lysinibacillus sp. NPDC056232
TTACAAGCAACTGAACATCAATTATCAAAAGAAAATTTGTTTCTGCAAAATAATACCTTAGCTCAAGAAAAAGAAATCAGTAAGTTACAAAAAGAAAATGCTGCTCTACTAAATGAGCTAACAGATATAAAAAAACAAAATGTTATTTTAATTAATACAATCAATGAGTATAAATCAATCAATGATACCCTTTTAGCCAATACTAATGAAAATGCATTTGATTTTGATGAAATAATAAGTTTTTTATTAAAGAAAAAACTACTATTAGTAGGTGGAAATCCAAAATGGTATTCAAATCTTTCAAAGGTGCTACCAAATTTAAAGTATTTAAATCCAAATCAATTAAATAAGAATTTAAACTATATAACAAATTATGATGCCGTTTTCTTCCATTACACAGTAAATAATCATAGTATGTTTGATAAAGTACAACAAATTTTAAGAGTTAGTGAAACACCTCTTCACTATTGTGGAGAACACTCAAATCTTCAAATCAATCTAATTCATTTTCACTCGTGTCTAACTAAATGAATAACACTTAGTCCACACCATTTGGAACTACCAAACATCACTGTACACGCTTTACGTCATACACATGCTTCTTTACTCTTTGAAGCTGGTGTGACAATCAAGGTTGTTCAAGCTCGTCTAGGACATAGTGACATTAAAACAACAATGGATATCTATACCCATGTTACAAGTTCTGCAAAAGAAAGAGCAGCTAAAGCATTCGAGGATTTCATGAAGTTTTAATTCGTATAGTTTTTTCATAGTTAGCTCGTTTTCAAACAAAAAAAAACGGTTCTAAGTCAAATGTTGGGGTGGTGCATTCTTTTAGCGCGTTAACCCAGATGAACCCCGATATCTTTATACTTTAAATTTAATAAGATTTTTGCTCGAAAGTGATCGAAGCGTCGAAAGCCATATGCATTCCGTTTCATCACTTTTGTTTTATTATTAATGCCTTCCAAGAAGCCGTTGGAATAACCAAAACTAAAGCTATTTAAGATTTCTACTTGCCAGTTTTTAAATGTTTGAATTGCTTTTAAGAAAGCTGGTAATTTTGTCTCTTCTACTTTACGGTAAAAAGCTTGTAATCGCTTCTTCACTTCTACGACATCATTCTTTGTCTTTGCCCAATCAAACCATTCACAATAGGCTTCCTTTAATTCATGAGCTACTTTTAATGTTTCAGACATTTCTGTATAGCGCTGTAAGTACCACTGTTGTTTCGGTGATAATTTAGATGCACGTTTATAAAACACATGACGCATGCGTTTACACTTTGTGCGATTGTATTTGTCCCATTCTTTTTGTACTTGTCGGCGCACTTCATCCATTGCCCAATAGATATAACGGCTAAAATGAAAGCGATCTGCCACAATAACAGGTCGACCTAGTGCTTGACGAACAGCTGCTTTAAAACTTGGATTCATATCCATGACCACTATTTCAACATCTGCTCCATACTGACTTAAGTAATTTTTTATTGTTTCTTTTTTACGATTCGGTAAAATATCAATCGGCTCGTGCGTCTCCGCATTCGCAATTATTAGCTGATACGTACCTGCATCCGTATCGCCTTTATACTCATCAATCGCAATTGCTTTTGGTAAACGTACACCCTCTACTAATTGTTTATTTGCTACCTTTTTAAAACGGCGAATGACCGTCGTGGTTGATGTACCTAGTACTTCTGCAGCTTCTTTAAATGTTTTGGCTTTAATAGCCCGTACATTCACCACTTGATTCCATTCTTTTGAGTAGCGTTGATATTTATCTACGAAGGGGGATTTTTCAGAGAAACGCTTACCACAATTACAAACATAACGACGACGCTTATAGAAAAGAATAGTTAAACGTTCAAACCATTTTAAATGATTGATCTTCTGTATACGATAATCGTGAACTTTCGATGTTTCTTTTTTACAAACTGGACATTGATGCGTACATTTAGGCAATTGTACATACAATGCGATTCGATCGCCTACTTCTTCTACTTTCGTAATCTCTACATCTTTTAATCCTGGGATATTCATGTTAAAATTCATTTGCACAGTTCACCTTTCTATTACTTGTTTCTCGACAATTCAAGTATATATAAATCGGCGAATCTGTGCTTTTTTTATGCGCGGAATTGTGTGAATACCCCAACAAATATTATAGAACCAAAAAAACCCTGTCCCACGGAAGTGGGGCAGGGTTTGGAAACGTTGATATAACAACGATATTAACGTTTTGAGAACTGAGGTGCACGACGAGCGCCGCGTAGACCTGGTTTTTTACGTTCTTTCATGCGTGAATCACGAGTAAGTAATCCAGCAGATTTTAATGCAGCACGGAATTCTGGGTCTACTTGAAGTAGAGCACGAGCGATACCGTGACGTACTGCACCAGCTTGACCAGTGTATCCACCACCGTTAACGTTTACGTGGATGTCATAGCTTCCTGTAGTTTCAGTAGCTACTAATGGTTGTTTAATTACTTCACGTAATGCAGCGAATGGTACGTATTCTTCGATTTCACGTTTGTTGATAACAATTTTACCTGTACCTGGTACTAAACGTACGCGAGCTACAGAGCTTTTACGGCGACCAGTGCCGATGTATTGAACTTGTGCCAAAGTAATATCCTCCTCTTAATTTATATTATCCGCGAAGCTCGTATGCTTCTGGTTTTTGTGCAGCATGTGGGTGTTCTGTTCCAGTGTAAACGTTTAGTTTACCGAACATTTTACGACCTAAAGAGTTTTTAGGAAGCATCCCTTTGATTGCTAATTCGATCATTCTTGTTGGGTACTTGTCTAGCATTTCACCAGCAGTACGAGTTTTTAATCCACCTGAAAATTGAGTATGGTGACGGTAAAGTTTACCCTCTAATTTGTTACCAGTTAAATGGATTTTGTCAGCGTTGATGATGATTACGTGATCACCTGTGTCAACGTTTGGTGTGAATGTTGGTTTATGTTTACCACGTAAGATAGCAGCTACTTCAGAAGCTAAACGTCCAAGAGTTTGGCCTTCTGCATCAACTACTAGCCATTTACGGTCTACTTCGTGACCTTTAGCCATGAATGTTGTACGCATGTATATATCCTCCTAATCGATTCGATTACCGTTATTTTTCATTAAACTACACTATAAGTTTTCGGGGCTTATTTGTGGTGGTAATGAAAATACCATCTGTTATCATATAATGAATGACTTTTAAAGTCAAGCAATTTCAATAAACACCTGGAGAAGTTGTTCAGATTCATTTATTGGTTAAATTAGGGCTTTTATTAGCCTTCATTTTTTAAATATAATGTTATTTCGTGTCAAAAATTTTATAACATAATAATGGCTCATCACCAAAACGAGTGGTTGATTTCCGTTCCGACTTATATGCATGGCATACGTTCTAACAAATGGCATTTTAACTTTTGGTGGTGATTCTTTTAATAGAAGACTTTCTCAAGGTATAGACCTTGTGGCGGTGCAGTTTTACCCGCCTTATCGCGATTCATAGATTTAACGACTTGCTCCACGTTCTCCATGTCACGACGTCCTATACCAACTTCCCACAGCGTGCCTGCGATAATACGAACCATGTTATATAAGAAGCCATTTCCTTCGATCACCATATGTAACTCCTCACCATACCATTCAAATTGTAGTGTAGTCACTGTGCGCACCTTATCTTTGACACTTGTATTAGCTGCACAAAAGCATGAAAAATCATGTGTACCGATAATAGCCTTTGTTGCATCCTGCATTGCCTCAACATTTGGTTTCACACCATTTGTCTCTACAGTGTAATGTCTGCGAAATGGACTTTGTACAGGCTCACATGACCATATATATCGGTACCGCTTTCCTGTTACACTGTAGCGAGCATGAAAATCGGCTGCTACTTCTTCAATCGACATTACTCGAATATCTCTTGGCAGTTGAACATTTAATGCCTTCATGTATTTATCTACTGGAATCGCGAGTGGTGAATCAAAATGCAATGTTTGACCTGTTGCATGCACTCTTGCATCTGTACGTCCACTTGCTGTTACCTTTATCTTTTCCCCTTTATGCATAATGGCTAGAACACGTTCAAGCTCTGCCTGTACCGTACGCTCCCCAGGCTGTACTTGATAGCCAGAAAATTGCGTCCCATCATAACTTATAATTGCTTTTAATCGTCGCATAAAGCTTACTCCTTTTAACTTCTATAGAAGAATAGTAATACGGCCATTGCTACTAATAACATAAGTGCAAATGTATCACTCATATCCCATTTTAGCTTGCGATATCTCGTACGTCCTTCGCCACCACGGTAGCCTCTTACCTCCATAGCTGTTGCTAAATCTTCAGCTCGTTTAAAAGCACTTACAAAGAGAGGTACCAATAATGGCACAACCGCTTTAATACGATCCTTTATTGGTCCAGAAGATAAATCCGAACCACGTGCCATTTGTGCTTTCATAATTTTATCTGTTTCATCCATTAACGTTGGAATAAAACGCAATGAAATAGACATCATCAGAGCTAACTCATGTACAGGCACTTTTACCGCTTTTAATGGATTTAGCAGCACTTCAATGCCATCCGTAATGGAAATCGGTGACGTTGTAAGCGTTAAGATAGATGTCATAAACACTAGAACTAGAAAACGTATCGAAATAAATATCCCTTGTCGGATACCTTCTTCATAAATAGTGATAAACTTCCACTCAAATACTGGGGCGCCTTCTTTCGTCATAAATATATGAATTAAGAAGGTAAACGCCATTAAAAAAAGTACTGGCTTTAGACCATTAATTAAAAAATACAAACGAATACGTGACACTAGCACAATGAGTAAGGTAAAAGCTAATAGCAAAGCATATGTCACTGTGTTGTTTGCTAAAAAAACAATAATAATGAATGCAAACACAAATATAAGCTTTGATCGTGGATCGAGCTTATGAACTGGAGAATCCCCTGGAAGAAAGCGCCCAAATATCATTTTCTCCATCATGACTGTCCACGCTCCTCTCTTAGGACCCGAGCAATTTCAGTTGCTAGCTCTTCTTCGGTTAAACATATCTTCGAGAAGGATTTGTTTATCATTTTTTCGATTTTTTGTTGAAATCGTACGATACGAGGTGGTTCTAAGCGGAAATTCTTTAATGTCTCTACATCCTTGAAAATTTCTTGAGGTGTGCCACTTAGTACATTTTTCCCTTCATGCATAATGATAATACTATCTGCATAACGAGCTGCGTCCTCCATACTATGCGTAACGAGTATCGTTGTTAGGCCACGTTCCTTGTGTAGCTTATAAAACATATCCATAATTTCTTTCTGACCACGTGGATCAAGCCCTGCAGTTGGTTCATCTAAAACAATCACTTCAGGTTCCATCGCCAAAACGCCAGCAATTGCTACCCTGCGCATTTGTCCACCTGATAAATCAAAAGGTGATTTTTCAAGTACGTCCCCTGGTAAGCCTACTAAGCCTACTAGCTCCTTTGCTCGTGCTTCTGCCTCTTGCTCCGAAACACCAAAGTTCATAGGACCAAACATAATATCCTTTAATACAGTTTCTTCAAACAGCTGATGCTCCGGGAATTGAAACACAATACCAACCTTTTGACGTACAGCCTTTAAATCCTTGGCCTTTTTTCCAGCTACAACAATGCGATCTCCGATATGTACTTCTCCAGATGTTGGTTTTAGAAGTGCATTAAAATGTTGAAGAATTGTCGATTTACCGGAACCCGTATGTCCGATAATTGCCTGATACGTATGTGAAGGGATTTCAAAATCCACATCAAATAATGCACGTTTTTCAAAAGGTGTACCCTGTGCATAAGCATAGCTTACTTGTTGAAGTTTGATGTCCATAAATCATTCACCAACTCTTCTTCTGTCATATGTTGTCCCATTAATGGAACACCTTCCTTTTGCAATAACTTTGATAACTTCATGGCAAATGGCAAGTCTAACCCGAACTCAACTAGCTTGTCCCCAAGTGTAAAAATTTCAGCAGGTGTACCCTCAGCAAATTTCTTTCCGTCATTCATAAAGAGAACACGATCTGCAAGCATGGCTTCCTCTAAATCATGCGTAATAGATAGTACCGTTAACCCTGTTTCAGCACGTAAAGTTTGAACTGTTTGTAACACTTCAACACGTCCTTGTGGATCTAGCATAGAAGTAGCTTCATCAAGAATAAGGAGCTTGGGTTTCAACGCAAGTGCGCCTGCAATAGCAACACGCTGCTTTTGCCCACCCGATAAATGATGTGGCTCATGATCTAAAAAATCACCCATTTTTACTTGATCGAGTGCTGCATGTACACGTTCTACCATCTCTTCAAACGGTACTCCGTTATTTTCAAGAGCGAAAGCAACATCATCCTGCACTGTCGCACCAACAAATTGATTGTCTGGATTTTGAAAAACCATGCCTATTTGTGAACGGCTTTCCCACAGGTTTTCTTCACTCAATGGTTGACGTAAAATACGGACATCACCTTGCTGTGGGTAAAGCAATCCATTCATTAGCTTTGCAATAGTGGATTTACCGGAACCGTTATGGCCAACAATGGCAATCCATTCCCCTTCCTGTACCGCAAAGCTTACATTCTCGACAGCATTGCGACTTTCTTTTTCTTCTGGTGTATATGAAAATGTCACATTATTTAATGATAAAATTTCTGGCATTTCTAGAACTCCTCTCTACATGCTCAGCTCTACTAACTAACTTACACTTTTTTATGTATGAATTCTACTACAATCAGTATGTCGATAAAAGAAAAGTGCTAAAATCACTTGCCATTCTTTTGTCTGTCTCATATAAGCCTAACTATAATTTATAGGCCATCTTTTAAGAATATATCAAATATTGGAACGAGACACCCTATACTCCCCCAACTTACTACCATTAAAAAATCAGCCTATAAAAAAAAGCACCATTAAATTGGCGCTATCTCTTACTTCCCTAAAAAATAAAAAAGCGCGCACCTCATTCGATAGAAATGCGCTAGTCGTTACATTTTCAAGAAACGCGGGTGCTCAAGCCCTTGTTCCCTCTGAATGAGGTGCGGAGAGCTAAACGAGACGCCACACAACAGTGTCCGCTCATCATAACGCTCAGCTTAATTATTTGTCGTATAAATCGTTAATAAAGAAAGAGGGTGGTGATTCCACCCTCTTCACCACTTGTCTTCTCTTATGATTAAACTAATTCAATCACAACAACAGGTGCACCGTCACCACGACGAGGACCTACTTTAAGAATACGAGTGTAACCACCTTGACGCTCTGCATAACGTGGTGCAACATCATCAAATAACTTTTGAAGTGCAAATGAAGTTGTTTCGTTACCTTCTGCATCAGTAGTTGTTACTAGTTCACGACGGATGAATGCAGCAGCTTGACGGCGTGCATGTAAATCACCGCGTTTACCTAAAGTAATCATTTTTTCAACAGCTTTACGTACTTCTTTAGCGCGAGCTTCAGTAGTTTCGATACGCTCGTTGATGATTAAATCAGTAGCTAAGTCACGTAACATCGCTTTACGTTGAGAACTTGTACGACCAAGTTTTCTGTAACCCATGGATGTTTCCCTCCTTTATAAAAAATATCTGATCTTGTAAGTTTTGTTTAAATCGCTTAGTCTTCTTTGCGTAACCCTAAACCAAGCTCTTCTAACTTCGCTTTTACTTCTTCAAGTGACTTACGTCCAAGGTTACGAACTTTCATCATGTCGTCTTCTGACTTATTCGCAAGTTCTAGTACTGTATTAATACCAGCGCGTTTTAAGCAGTTATAAGAACGAACAGAA
>NZ_JBHJTF010000013.1:7811-106310 GCF_042267565.1 Lysinibacillus sp. NPDC056232
TCTTCTTCTTTTTCGACCATGATTTCAGCAGTTTGTGCCTCATCTGTCATGCCCACGAAGATGTTTAGATGCTCGGTTAAAATTTTTGCTCCGAGCGAAATCGCCTCTTTCGGACCGATGCTACCATCTGTCCACACATCAAGAGAAAGTTTATCGTAGTCAGAAGACTGACCTACACGAGTATTTTCCACTTGGAAATTGACGCGTGATACTGGAGTGTAAATAGAGTCGATCGGGATCACGCCGATAGGAAGATCCTCACGTTTGTTTTGATCAGCAGGAGTGTAACCACGGCCGCGTTGAGCGTACATACGCATACGTAAATGACCGTTTTTAGCGATTGTTGCAATATATAGATCCGGGTTTAAAATTTCTACATCACTGTCATGTGTAATGTCAGCAGCTGTAACTGTACCATCGCCTTTTACATCAATCTCAATAACTTTTTCTTCGTCAGAGTAGATTTTAAGAGCTAGTTTTTTCACGTTCAAAATAATTGAAGCTACATCCTCTACAACGCCTTCTACAGTTGAGAATTCGTGAAGAACACCGTCAATTTGAATTGAAGTGACAGCAGCTCCTGGTAATGAAGACAGAAGGATACGACGTAAAGAATTACCCAAAGTGTTTCCATATCCGCGTTCAAGCGGTTCTACAACAAACTTTCCATATTTGGAATCTTCGCTGATCTCCACCGTTTCAATCTTTGGTTTTTCAATTTCGATCATTTTATTTACCCTCCTTCAAAACATCGAATGTATAGGTTCTTTCCATCATAGATTCGATCGTCATTGACGTATCGTTTATTATCTGCACAAGACAGTCTGTACAAAAAATGATGTTCTCATACAATATGAGACGCACCCATTACACGCGACGACGTTTTGGCGGACGGCAACCATTATGAGGAACTGGAGTAACGTCTTTAATAGCAGTTACATCTAAACCAGCAGCTTGAAGTGCACGAATTGCAGCTTCACGACCAGCACCAGGACCTTTAACAGTTACTTCCAACGTTTTCAGACCATGTTCAAGGGATGCTTTAGCAGCAGTTTCTGCAGCCATTTGAGCAGCGAATGGTGTAGATTTACGTGAACCACGGAAACCAAGAGAACCAGCACTTGACCAAGATACAGCGTTACCTTGCATATCTGTAATCGTTACGATTGTATTGTTAAATGTAGAACGAATGTGTGCGATACCAGATTCGATATTCTTTTTCACACGACGTTTACGAGTTTGTTGTTTACGAGCCATGTTAAGAAGGAACCTCCTTTACTTATTATTTTTTCTTGTTCGCAACTGTTTTACGAGGACCTTTACGCGTACGCGCATTGTTCTTCGTATTTTGACCACGAACAGGTAAACCACGACGGTGACGGATACCACGGAATGAACCGATTTCCATCAGACGTTTAATATTTAATGAAGTTTCGCGACGTAAGTCACCTTCAAGTTTGTATGAGTCTAATTGTTCACGGATTTTGTTTAACTCATCTTCAGTTAAGTCGCGTACGCGTGTATCTTCTGAAATACCTGCGTCAGCTAATACTTTCTGAGCTGTAGTTTTACCAATACCGTAAATGTAAGTTAATGAAATTACCACGCGTTTGTCGCGAGGAATGTCAACACCAGCAATACGTGCCATGTACGTTGTGCACCTCCTTTAGAATTACCCTTGTTTTTGTTTGTGTTTAGGATTTTCACAGATTACCATTACTTTACCGCGTCGGCGAATTACTTTACATTTTTCGCAGATCGGTTTCACAGATGGTCTCACTTTCATCTAACCTAACCTCCTTAGTAGTCCGGAGCGCAAAAGATTATTTAAAACGGTATGTGATACGACCGCGAGTTAAATCATAAGGAGATAACTCGATAGTAACCTTATCTCCAGGTAGAATACGGATAAAGTGCATACGAATCTTACCAGATACGTGTGCTAGAATCACATGTCCATTTTCTAATTCTACCTTAAACATCGCGTTTGGCAAAGTCTCAACGACTGTCCCTTCGACTTCAATTACATCATCTTTCGCCATCTACTCTGTCTCCTCTCTATATGCAAATTAAAGTTCTCATCGTTACATCAAACGGATATCTGCTGCAACTATAGAAGCAACCTCGTTTCAACATATGTTTGGATTGTATGAGAGATGTTTGAAAGACGCTCGTCTGGTTTCGCTTCACACAATCCACGGAATACACAGAACCATTAAGGGCACTGAACCTCCCATGTTTACACGAATACCGGAATGTCTTTGATGAGATATTCATACCCGTTACACAGATGCTTCCACGAAACCCATTATACTCTTCCAAAAGTCATGTTGCACTTTTTAAAAGAAATATATACCGGGCACAATATGCTTTTGCAACTCTCAAAAAAAAAATTATGTTTCGTTGTTGCTCCCGCATGCCTCCCGCGGAAGCAGTATTCTGCGCCCGGAGCCGGGTATCAGCTGCGGCTGCCCTGTAAAAGAGCATCAAGATCAGCAAACACATTGTTAATATCTTGCTGTCCATCTATATTTGTTAACACACCTTTTACGTCATAGTAGTTCAGTAAAGGTTGTGCTTGTTTCATATTTACTTCCAGACGGTTTGCAACCGTTTCAGGATTATCATCCGCACGTGTGTAAAGCTCGCCACCATCTTTATCACATTTTCCTTCCTCAGCTGGAGGATTGAAAATTAGATGATACGATGTACCACAAGTTTTACAAATACGACGACCTGAGAGACGAGCAACTAGCTCATCTTTTTCAACTTGGATGTTAATTGTATGTTCAATAGCTTTACCAAGATCAGCAAGGATGCTGTCTAAAGCTTCAGCTTGAGGAACAGTACGTGGGAATCCATCTAATAAGAAGCCCTTTTCACAATCATGTTTAGCAAGTCGCTCGCGAACAATACCAATCGTTACTTCATCAGGTACTAGAGCACCTTGATCCATGAACGATTTAGCTTGCAAGCCTAGTTCTGTACCATCTTTAATAGCAGCACGGAACATATCGCCTGTAGAAATATGAGGAATCGCGTACTTCTCAACGATTTTATCTGCCTGAGTACCTTTACCAGCACCTGGCAGACCCATTAAAACGATATTCATACGGAAATATTCCTCCCACAAAAGGTTTGCTGATTTCAGGAAACGATGAAACGTTCCCTAAAAACCAACATTATTTCATAAAGCCTTTGTAGTGACGTTTAACAAGTTGAGATTCTAGCTGTTTCATCGTTTCGAGCGCAACGCCGACTACGATAATTATACTAGTACCACCGATTTGCACTGTGGCAGGTAGATTCATAAAGTTTATGATTATAATCGGCATTACTGATATAACAGTTAAGAAAATCGCACCGACAAATGTCAGACGATATAACACGCTTGTTAAATACGTTTGAGTACTTTCACCAGGACGAATACCTGGAATGTAAGCACCTTGCTTTTTCAAGTTATCTGCCACATTTTCTGGATTCACTTGTATGAATGCATAGAAATATGTGAACGCGATGATCAAGGCAACGTAAACAATCATTCCAACAGGTTTTGTATAATCAAACGTGTTATTAATAAATGTTGATACAGCACCATCACCAAAGAACGGAACTAACGTACGAGGTGTCATCAGAAACGCTGATGCAAAGATTACCGGAATAACCCCTGCAGCATTTACTTTTAACGGTAAATGCGTTTGTTGAGAACCTGTTTGTTGATTGCGTCCAGTAACTCGTTTTGCATATTGAATTGGAATTTTACGTAGTGCTTGTTGCACATAGATAACTCCAACAACAACTGCAAGCAAAACTAAAACAAGTAAACCAAGAATCACTAGATTGATAAATAACTTATCACCAGCACCCTCGATTTGCTGTGCATAGATTTGGTTAATGCCATTCGGTAATGCCGCAACGATACCTGCGAAAATTACAACAGAAATACCATTCCCAACACCATGCGCAGTAATTTGATCAGCAAGCCATACTAGGAATGCTGTACCCGCCGTTAATACAATAGAAATTATAACATATGTTAAAATTCCTTCTTCTTTAATCAATGATCCGCCGTACATTCTGTTAAAACCAAATGACATTGCGAATGATTGGATAAAAGCAAGAATAATTGTAAAGTAACGAGTAAATTGAGCAAGTTTTCGTCTTCCGACTTCACCTTGCTTTGCCCACTCTGCAAATTTCGGTACTACGTCCATTTGCAATAACTGAACAATGATTGAAGCAGTGATGTAAGGCATAATTCCCATCGCAAAGATAGAGAAGTTTTTCAAAGCACCACCGCCAAAAGTATTTAGGAAACCAACGAGATTGAACTCATCAGTTGCCTTTAATACATTAGCGTCAACGTTTGGTACTGGTACAAACGTACCAATACGGAAAACGATTAACATTAAAAGAGTGAAAATGATTTTATTTCGTATATCTCGAACACGCATAAAGTTAGAGATTGTCTGAAACATTAAATCACCTCAGTAGTTCCGCCGGCATTTTCAATTGCTTCTTTAGCCGAAGCTGAGAATTTATGAGCTTTTACTGTAAGCTTTTTGTTAAGAGTTCCGTTTCCAAGAACTTTAATTCCAGCTTTTTCATTGCTCACTAAACCTGATTCAAGTAATAATGCAGTTGTTACTTCTGCACCATCTTCAAAACGGTTTAATGTGTCAAGATTAACGATCGCGTACTCTTTACGGTTAATGTTAGTAAAGCCGCGTTTCGGTAAACGACGGAATAAAGGGTTTTGACCACCTTCGAATCCTGGGCGTACACCGCCGCCAGAACGAGAGTTTTGACCTTTATGACCTCTACCTGCAGTTTTACCGTTACCAGAACCGATACCGCGACCTACGCGGTTACGTACTTTACGGGAACCTTCTGCTGGTTTTAACTCATGAAGTTTCATATTGGATGGCACCTCCTTGTTCGTTAATTAAAAATTAGTTTTCTTTTACAGTAACTAAGTGCGCTACTACATCAATCATACCGCGAGTTGCTGCATTGTCAGCTTTCTCAACAGTTTGGTTTAATTTACGTAAACCTAATGCTTCAATAGTTTTGCGTTGTGCTGGTTTAGAACCAATCACAGATTTTGTAAGGGTGATTTCTAATTTGTTAGCCATTATCTTTCCCCCCTTATCCTAATATTTCTTCCACTGATTTACCACGTAATTTAGCTACGTCCTCTACGCGTTTTAATTCAGTTAAACCTTGAATAGTTGCACGCACCATATTGATTGGTGTGTTAGTTCCAAGAGATTTTGAAAGAATATCAGTAATACCAGCAAGCTCTAGTACGGCACGTACTGGACCACCAGCGATAACCCCTGTACCAGGAGCAGCAGGTTTAATTAGGATTTCTCCTGCACCAAAGCGACCTTGCACTAAGTGTGGAGTTGTTCCACCTACGCGTGGCACTTCGATTAAGTTTTTCTTCGCATCTTCAACAGCTTTACGGATAGCATCTGGCACCTCTTGAGCTTTACCAGTACCGAATCCAACGTGACCGTTTTTATCGCCAACAACAACTAATGCTGTGAAGCGGAAGCGACGTCCACCTTTAACAACTTTAGCAACACGGTTAATAGTAACTACGCGTTCTTCAAGTTCTCCAAGTTTGTTTGCGTCAATTCGACTCATGAAATGTGTCCCTCCTTTTTATTAAAATTCTAAACCGTTCTCACGTGCAGCTTCAGCTAAAGCTTTTACACGTCCATGATATAAGTAACCACCACGGTCAAATACTACAGCAGTAATATTTTTTTCCGTAGCGCGTTTTGCGATTGTTTCACCGACTTTAGTTGCAGCATCAACATTGCTACCAGCAGCTTCAAAATCATTTTCTTGAGAAGATGCGCTAACAATTGTTACGCCTGCTACGTCATCGATAAGTTGAGCGTAAATGTTCTTGTTTGAACGGAATACGTTTAAGCGTGGACGCTCAGCAGTACCCGAAATTTTAGAACGTACGCGTGCATGACGTTTTTTACGAACCTGATTTTTATCTTGTTTCGTAATCACAAGGGTCACTCCTTTCTAATGCTTAAGCAGCATTATTTACCTGTTTTACCTTCTTTACGACGAACATATTCGCCTTCATAACGGATCCCTTTACCTTTGTAAGGCTCTGGTGGACGCACGTCACGGATGTTAGATGCAAGAGCACCAACGCGTTCTTTGCTAATACCTTTAACGATGATCTTAGTGTTAGAAGGAACTTCAACTTCTAGACCATCTTCAGGTGTGAACTCAACTGGATGTGAATAACCTACGTTAAGAACAAGTTTTTTACCTTGTAATTGCGCACGGTAACCTACACCGATTAGTTCTAATGATTTTTCGAAACCTGCAGAAACACCAGTAACCATGTTCGCTAATAGCGCACGAGTTGTACCGTGGTTTGTGCGGTGTTCTTTTGAGTCAGAAGGACGAGATACAGAAATCGCATTACCTTCTTGCTCAATTTTCATATCTTGGTGGAAAGAACGAACAAGTTCGCCCTTAGGACCTTTAACGGTAACTGAGTTGTCAGCTGCAACAGTAACAGTTACGTTAGCTGGTACCTCGATAATTTTTTTACCTACACGAGACATTTAGTTGCACCTCCATTCATTTATTGCTAATTACCAAACGTATGCTAAAACTTCGCCGCCAACTTGTTTAGCGCGAGCTTCTTTATCTGTTAATAAACCTTGTGAAGTTGACACTAAAGCGATACCAAGACCGTTCAGTACTTTAGGCACTTCATTTGTTTTTGCATATACTCGTAGACCAGGTTTAGAAATACGTTTTAAGCCAGTGATAACGCGTTCGTTATCTTTACCGTATTTTAAGAAAATACGGATAATACCTTGCTTGTTGTCTTCCACGTATTCTACGTCACGTACGAAACCTTCACGCTTTAAAATTTCAGCGATTTCTTTTTTCACGTTGGAAGCTGGTACTTCTAACTTCTCGTGACGAACCATGTTCGCATTACGAATGCGAGTAAGCATATCTGCAATCGGATCAGTCATTGTCATTACATTTACCTCCTTCCCAAATTAGGGGATTACCAGCTGGCTTTTTTCACGCCAGGAATTTGTCCCTTATATGCAAGTTCTCGGAAACAAATACGGCAAAGTTTAAATTTACGATATACAGAGTGTGGACGGCCACAGCGTTCACAACGTGTATATTCTTGCACTTTAAACTTTTGCTTACGTTGTTGTTTAACGATCATAGATTTTTTAGCCACGTTTTCGCCCTCCTTGTTTAATTACTTTTGGAACGGCATACCGAATTGTGTCAATAACTCGCGAGCTTCTTCATCAGAATTCGCTGTCGTTACGATCACGATGTCCATACCGCGTACTTTTGAAACTTTATCGTAATCGATTTCTGGGAAAATTAATTGCTCTTTAACACCTAAAGTGTAGTTACCGCGACCGTCGAATGCTTTTTTAGAAACACCGCGGAAGTCACGTACACGAGGTAGTGAAATTGAGATTAATTTGTCCAAGAATTCATACATACGCTCACCGCGTAATGTAACTTTAGCACCGATTGGCATACCTTCACGTAGACGGAAACCTGCGATCGATTTTTTCGCTTTAGTTACAACTGGTTTTTGACCAGTGATAATTGTTAATTCTTCTACAGCTGCATCTAATGCTTTTGAGTTTTGAACTGCATCACCAACACCCATGTTGATAACGATTTTGTCAACTTTCGGCAATTGCATAACTGATTTATATCCAAACTTGCTCATAAGAGCAGTTGAAACTTCATTTAAATATTTTTCTTTTAGGCGGCTCATTTGTGTACCTCCCTTCTTTTATAGAAATTAGTCGATTACTGCACCTGATTTTTTTGCAACACGAACTTTTTTACCGTTTTCGATTTTATAACCTACACGAGTCGGCTCGCCAGATTTAGGATCGATAAGCATTACGTTCGAAACGTGAATTGCAGCCTCTTGGCTTACAATTCCACCTTGTGGATTCAATTGGTTAGGTTTTACGTGTTTTTTCACGATGTTCACACCTTCAACAAGAACGCGATCTTGTCTAGGGTAAGAAGCAAGGATAACGCCTTCTTTGCCTTTGTCCTTACCAGTGATAACCTTAACCTTGTCACCTTTTTTTACATGCATGCTGTCGCACCTCCTTGATTGGCACTATCATGAAATTAAAGAACTTCTGGAGCTAGAGAAACGATTTTCATGAAGTTGCTGTCACGTAATTCACGTGCAACAGGTCCGAAAATACGAGTTCCGCGTGGTGATTTATCATCACGAATAATTACACAAGCATTTTCATCAAATTTGATGTACGTACCATCTTTACGACGTACGCCTGATTTAGTACGAACGATAACAGCTTTAACAACGTCACCCTTCTTAACAACGCCACCTGGTGTTGCTTTCTTAACTGTACAAACAACAACATCACCGATGTTAGCAGTTTTACGGCCAGAGCCACCAAGGACTTTAATTGTAAGAACTTCACGTGCACCTGAGTTGTCAGCAACTTTCATACGACTTTCTTGTTGGATCACTTAGGTTACCTCCCTTCGGAAATTGGTTGTTCCGAAATAGTTATTAAATAATAACCGCTTTTTCTACAACTTCAACTAGACGGAAACGTTTAGTAGCTGATAGCGGGCGAGTTTCCATGATACGTACGATATCACCGATTTTCGCTGTGTTTAACTCATCATGAGTCTTAAACTTTTTTGAGTATTTTACACGTTTACCATAAAGCTTGTGCTTTTTGTGAGTTTCAACTAAAACAGAAATAGTTTTGTCCATTTTATCTGAAACAACGCGGCCCGTGTAAACTTTGCGTTGATTACGCTCAGTCATACTTGAAAACCTCCTTTATCAGTTATTTGCACTGATTTCTCTTTCACGAATAACAGTTTTCATACGCGCGATTGCTTTACGCACTTCACGAATACGAGCTGTGTTTTCTAATTGACCAGTCGCCAATTGGAAGCGAAGGTTGAAAAGCTCTTCTTTCAGTGATTTCACTTTCAATTCTAATTCAGAAGTGGCAAGGTCACGGATTTCATTAGCTTTCATTAGATTCACCACCAGTTTCTTGACGTTTTACGATCTTACATTTAACAGGAAGCTTATGTGATGCTAAACGAAGTGCTTCACGTGCGATCTCTTCAGATACACCAGCGATTTCGAACATTACTTTTCCTGGTTTTACTACTGCAACCCAACCTTCAGGAGAACCTTTACCAGAACCCATGCGGACTTCTAGAGGTTTTTTAGTGTAAGGTTTGTGCGGGAAGATTTTAATCCAAACTTTACCGCCACGTTTCATGTAACGAGTCATCGCGATACGTGCAGATTCGATTTGACGGTTAGTAATCCAACTAGCTGTTTGAGCTTGTAAGCCCCATTCGCCGAAAGATACTTCTTTACCGCCTTTCGCTTCGCCACGCATGTTTCCGCGGTGTTCACGACGGTATTTTACGCGTTTAGGCAATAACATATTATTTGCCTCCTTCCACAGATTTCTTCGTAGGAAGAACTTCACCACGGTAGATCCATACTTTAACGCCTAATTTACCGTAAGTAGTGTCAGCTTCTGCGTGTGCATAGTCGATGTCAGCACGTAGAGTATGAAGTGGAACAGTTCCTTCACTATAGTGTTCAGCACGCGCGATATCAGCGCCACCTAAACGACCAGATACTTGTGTTTTAATTCCTTTTGCACCAGCACGAATTGTGCGTTGGATCGCTTGCTTTTGCGCACGACGGAATGATACACGGTTTTCTAATTGACGAGCGATGTTTTCAGCTACTAGACGAGCGTCAAGATCAGCACGTTTGATTTCGATAATGTTGATGTGTACACGTTTACCAGTTAAATCACTAAGGTATTTACGAAGATTCTCAACTTCAGAACCACCTTTACCGATTACCATACCTGGTTTCGCAGTGTGAATTGTAATGTTTACACGGTTTGCAGCGCGTTCGATTTCTACTTTAGAAACAGAAGCGTCTTTAAGAGCCGTTTCAATATATTTACGCACTTTGATGTCTTCGTGAAGTAGAGTTGCATAGTCTTTTTCAGCGTACCATTTTGACTCCCAGTCACGAATAATACCAACGCGCAGTCCTATTGGATGTACTTTTTGACCCATGGATTAACCCTCCTTCTTCTCAGATACCACTAGAGTAATGTGGCTTGTGCGTTTGTTAATTGCGCTTGCACGTCCTTGTGCACGTGGACGGAAACGTTTTAATGTTGGACCTTCATCAACGAATACTTCAGAAACTACTAAAGAGTTGATGTCAAGATCGTAGTTATGCTCAGCGTTAGCAACTGCAGATTTTAATACTTTTTCAACGACTGGAGACGCCGCTTTTGGAGTATGACGTAAAATTGCAACTGCCTCACCAACTTGCTTGCCTCGGATTAAGTCTACAACTAGACGGACTTTACGCGGAGCAATGCGAACAGTACGAGCGATAGCTTTAGCTTGTGTCATTAGGATTTACCTCCTCTCAAAATTAGCGTCTTGTTTTCTTGTCGTCTGCACCGTGACCTTTGTAAGCGCGTGTCGGTGCGAACTCACCAAGTTTGTGGCCTACCATATCTTCTGTTACGTATACAGGAACGTGTTTACGTCCATCATAAACAGCAATAGTTAAACCGATGAATGTCGGGAAAATTGTAGAACGGCGTGACCAAGTTTTAATAACTTGTTTTTTCTCAGAAGCCTCTTGTGCTTCCACTTTTTTCATTAAGTGACCATCAACAAAAGGTCCTTTTTTCAAGCTGCGACCCATGTAGGAACCTCCCTTCGTGATTCCACCACGGCTCTCACATAGAACCGTAGTTTAACCACTTTATTTTTTACGACTACGGATGATGAATTTATCCGATTTGTTTTTCTTCTTGCGAGTTTTGTAACCAAGTGCTGGTTTACCCCAAGGAGTCATTGGTGATTTACGTCCGATTGGAGAACGTCCTTCACCACCGCCGTGTGGGTGATCGTTAGGGTTCATTACAGAACCACGAACTGTTGGGCGTTTACCTAACCAACGGCTACGACCTGCTTTACCGATGTGTACAAGTTCGTGTTGTTCGTTACCAACTTGACCGATTGTTGCACGGCAAGTAGCTAGAACTAAACGTACTTCACCAGATTGTAGACGAACGATTACGTATTTATCTTCACGACCAAGTACTTGAGCAGAAGTACCGGCAGAACGTACTAATTGTCCACCTTTACCAGGTTTTAACTCGATGTTATGGATTGTAGTACCCATTGGAATGTTTGCTAATGGTAATGTGTTACCTACTTTAATATCAGCATCTGGACCAGATACGATTGTTTGACCAACCTCTAGACCTTTTGGTGCTAAGATGTAAGCTTTTGCTCCATCAGCGTAGTTGATTAATGCGATATTCGCAGAACGGTTTGGATCATATTCAATAGTAGCAACTTTTGCCGGAATGCCATCTTTCACACGTTTGAAATCGATAACACGGTATTGCTTCTTATGACCACCACCATGATGACGAACAGTGATTTTACCTTGGTTGTTACGACCAGCTTTGCGTTTAGTTGGTTCAAGCAATGATTTCTCAGGCTTGTTAGTTGTAATTTCCGCAAAGTCTAAAGACGTCATATTACGACGACCATTAGAGGTAGGTTTATACTTTTTAATCGCCATTGTGTATTCCCTCCTTCTTAAGTGTTCAAATCATAAATCCATTAAGGATTACATTTCGAATAATTCAATTTCTTTGCTATCAGCAGTTAATTTAACAATCGCTTTACGACGTTTGTTAGTGTAACCACCATAACGGCCAACGCGTTTGAATTTACCTTTGTAGTTAAGAACGTTTACTTTCTCAACTGTTACACCAAAGATTTCTTCTACAGCGTCTTTTACTTGAGTCTTGTTAGCGCGAGTGTCTACTTCGAAAGTATACTTTTTCTCTGCCATAAGTTCTGAAGAACGCTCAGTAATGACCGGACGTTTTAAAATATCACGTGCTTCCATTATCCAAGCACCTCCTCAACTTTTTCTACTGCAGACTTAGTGAATACAACTTTATCATGACCTAATAGATCAAGAACATTGATTCCGTTTGCAGTTAAAACTGTTACACCAGGGATGTTACGAGCAGATAATGCTACGTTTTCATCTAGGTCAGCAGTTACGAATAAAGATTTTTTCTCTAAAGAAAGATCTTTAAGGATTTTTGTGAATTCTTTTGTTTTTGGTGCTGCTAGTGAAAGAGCATCAAGAACTAAGAAGTTCTGTTCTACTACTTTAGCTGATAAAGCAGATTTAAGAGCTAAGCGACGAACTTTTTTCGGTAATTTGTAAGAATAGCTACGTGGAGTTGGGCCGAATACGACACCACCACCGCGCCATTGTGGAGAACGGATAGAACCTTGACGAGCACGACCAGTTCCTTTTTGACGCCATGGTTTACGACCACCACCGGCAACTTCAGAACGATTTTTAACTTTGTGATTACCTTGACGAAGAGAAGCGCGTTGTGCTACTACAGCGTCGAATAATACTGCTTCATTTGGCTCGATTCCAAAAATCGCATCGTTTAATTCGATTTCACCAACTGAAGCACCTGTTTGACTAAGTATAGATACTTTTGTCATTCCTGTTTCCTCCTTTCCTTAGGTGATTACTTAGCTTTAATTGCAGTTTTAACTGTAACAAGAGCTTTTTTAGAACCAGGAACATTACCTTTAACAAGTAGTAAGTTACGTTCCGCATCAACTTTCACGATTTCTAAGTTTTGGATTGTAACTACAGTGCCACCCATTTGACCAGGTAATTTCTTTTGTTTGAATACGCGGTTCGGAGCAACTGGACCCATTGAACCAGGACGACGGTGGTAACGAGAACCGTGGGCCATAGGACCACGAGATTGACCATGGCGTTTAATTACACCTTGGAAACCTTTACCTTTAGTAACACCTGTTACATCAATTACATCGCCTTCTGCGAAAATTTCTACTTTGACTTCTTGACCAACTTCGTATTCTTCCACGTTCACATTGCGGAATTCACGAATGAAGCGCTTAGGAGCAGTGTTCGCTTTTGCTACGTGACCTTGTTCTGGTTTGTTAGAAAGCTTAACACGCTTGTCTTCGAAACCAACTTGGATCGCTTCGTAGCCGTCTGTTTCAACAGCTTTCTTTTGAAGTACTACGTTTGGAGTAGCTTCGATAACTGTTACCGGGATTAAATCGCCGTTTTCAGCGAAAACTTGTGTCATACCAATTTTTCTACCTAAGATTCCTTTAGCCATTTGTCACACCTCCTGTAAGTTTTAAAAAGTTATATTTTTTACCATTAAAGTTTGATTTCGATATCAACGCCAGATGGTAAATCAAGTTTCATTAACGCATCAACAGTTTGTGGTGTTGGGTTAACGATATCGATCAGACGTTTATGCGTACGCATTTCGAATTGTTCACGAGAATCTTTATACTTGTGAACAGCACGAAGAATCGTGTACACAGACTTCTCAGTTGGAAGTGGAATCGGACCTGATACACTTGCACCTGAACGTTTTGCAGTTTCCACAATTTTTTCAGCAGACTGATCTAAAATACGGTGATCATACGCTTTTAAACGAATACGAATCTTTTGTTTTGCCATTATTTTCCCTCCTTCTCGCCTATTTTCTAGACATTCTCCACGAAAATTATCCTACACACCGCCATGGCAATGCGGCCGGGTGTGTCGGCAACCTCTCGTTTCATCGCAGTCAAAGACCAACATTCAACATTATACACAATAAAAAAAGAATAAGCAAGTCTTTTCGCTAAATTCTTTTAAATGTTGCTGATGTTCTTACTACTAATATTTCTCGCTTATCTAAGCCGTTTACTAGTATATAAAATTCCCATGAACATTGCAACACATAAGGTTGTTATATCAACGTTTTCGAATATTTCTAACAATAATCAGCTGCAAGAACGTGTTCGCTAAAGCACTGGTGAACTCAATTTGTAGATGATGCACTTTATCCTAGACGAAAACGATGCACTTAATTATGCCACCATTAAGAATCTATAATTTCATAGTGACAATAAAAAAAGCAGCCTCTAATAGTTAGAAACTGCTCTTTCTATTACTTATAAGAAAAACACACATGCAACCCAGCCAAATATAATGAGTGGGATGTTTATAAAAATAAACGTTGGCACACATGTATCCCAAATGTGATTATGTTGTCCATCTACATTTAAACCTGCCGTTGGTCCAAGAGTAGAATCTGAAGCAGGAGAACCGGCATCACCTAAAGCACCTGCTGTACCTATAAGACAGATAATCGCCAAAGGACTCATTCCTAACCCTTGTGCAAGAGGAACAAATAAAGTTGCAATGATAGGTACTGTCGCAAAGGATGAACCAATCCCCATCGTCACTATTAAACCAATGACCAACATAATCAATATAGCTAGACTCTTATTTCCTTGAAGAATTGTTAAAGAGTTTGAAATTAAGCTATCCACATGACCTGTAGCGTTAATAACAGATGCAAAACCATTTGCAGCGATCATAACAAAACCAATAAAGGCCATCATCTTCATTCCCTCTGAAAGAATCTCATCTGCCTCTTTCCATTTAAGGGCACCAGTAAAATACATCATCATAATTCCTGCAAAAGCGCCTACAATCATCGAATCTGTATAAATTTGTGCACCTAGAGAGACAATTAAAGCCACAGTCGTAGAAAAAATAACGAACTTACTGACATGAACATTTAAAGATTCTGTCTCAATATCATTGTTTTGATATTGTCGAGGTTTTCGATATACGAAAAAGGCTACACATAATCCAATTAACATCCCCAGAACGGGTATAGCCATCGCTACTGGTACATCACGTGAGGATGCTTCCATACCTGCCTTGGTTACTTGAGTAGAAACGATATCTTGGAATATAGCCCCGAAGCCAGCAGGTACGAAACTATACGTCCCTATTAAACCAACAGCAATTAATGTAGCGATAATTCGTCGGTCTACCTCTAGCATATTTAATACCTTTAAAATCGGAGGGATCAATAGTGGGATAAAGGCTATATGAATTGGAATTATGTTTTGTGAGAAAATAGACATCATAAAGATTAGAAAAAAGATTAAAACCTTTACTAAACCATTTCGATTACTTGTACCGTTTTTATTTAATATTTTTAAAATCCCTGCAATCATTAATTCAGGAATTCCTGTTTTTGAAATGGCAATAGCGAAACCGCCAAGCAATCCATAGCTTAAAGCAATCGTTGCGCCTGCTCCTAATCCTTCTGTAAATGATTGTACAGTTGCTTCAATACCCATGCCGCTTGTTAGACCTCCTGCAAAGGCCCCCAATACAAGAGAAAGAACAACATTGATACGGAGCAAGCTTAATATTAACATGACGGCCACTGCCACAATTACTGCGTTCATTTCAACACTTCACTTTCGTACACTAGATTACTAATACGTTAAACTTTAACCGTCTAATAATTAAAAGTCAAGATATTTTTATATCCCTATAATAATCTTACAAATTTAAACGACACGAAAAAACAGTATGATCTTAAATAACCATACTGTTTTATATTTCTTCCTATTATAATGATTCACGAATGACTTTTTTATAATAACCAACAGAAAGCACAGCGAAAATAGCATATAACGCTATATAGCAGCTCATAGCAATCCATAATGGTGCGGTTAACTCTGAGCCGAATAAAAACCACCCTGACTTAACAGCAAAGTAACTATGGAGTAGCCCTATTATTAACGGAACACCAAAATTAAAGGCTTGTTTCATATATATACCTTTCATAATATCTTTTTCAGCGAAGCCAATCTTTCTTAATATCGTATAAGAACCTCGCTCCTCTTCAGCCTCAGACATTTGTTTAAAGTATAAAATACTACCGGTTGTCATTAAAAATGCTAATCCTAAAAATGCTAGGGTAAATATCGTTATTCCTAATGATTCAATATTCCCCTTACGCTCTTCTTCATAGGATTGTAGATAGGAATAAATTGATTGCATATATAAACTCTCGGCTAGAGCTAAGTCACTTTTATTCTTTAGATTAATAGAAGTTTGTTTGTGCCATTGAGAAGTACTTGAATGAGTAGCTAGTTTTTTAAACAATGCATCAGGAACTACGAAAATTGGCCCCCCAGGCCCAGAAGTAACAAAGCCACTTATAATACTTTCATGTCGAACATCTTTGACATGAAGCGTCTCTTCCATAGTTTCCGCCGGATCTCCTGTAGTGACAACTACATCACGATCCTTTTCAAGCGGAAACATCTCTGCCATATAACCACCATAGTTTGTTAATATAACATCATTATCCGAAACCGAAGCTTCAGGAACTATTTGCTGATAATCAGAAAGTGGAATTGTATAAATGATTCCTTCTACACCATTAAGGGGATTATCTTCATTTTGCTGGTCTTCTGATAATAATTGTGTAAACGAAGCTGAAACACTCTGTAATCGGTAATCTATTTTGTCAAAAGCTATATTATTGTCCTCTAGCTTCTTTAAAAATTCCTGGTCCTTATCTTCAAGTAATACATAATCTCCGGGTACTTGACTATATGCCGACGATTCTGATGAATAATACGAAATATAAGCTAAAGTTGTAACCCCAAGTGAAAAACCCGTTAAAACCGTAATAAGTGTTAAGGATTTCGCATTACCCTTCATACGATGCATAATCGGTGTTAATGCTAATACATCACGAGCAGTTAAATGTCCATTTTTCTTAAGACGAATGGAATTCATAATAAATGCTACAGAGAAACGGAAAACAAGGAATGTTCCGCCAATGGTAGTTGCTAAAATAATCATCATATTAAGTGTTAAATTACCCTGAGAGTTAATATCGAAGAGCTTCGTTGATGCATAGTAGCCATATGCAATTAGTACAAGCCCCAAAACACCAATGACCATTTGTAATGGGCTGAAACGTTTTACGCGCTCATCGGCTTGCTTGGAAGCACTAAATAATGATAGTAATGATACGCGGTAAATCATCCAAGCCATTTGTACAAGTACAATAACTAGTAGAATGGCAAATACTACGATAGACTGCTGTAATGCCTCTGTACTAAATGTCATCGTCACAAGTGCCTCTTTTTCGAGTACCCGCAGTAAAATCATTGCAAATAAGCGCGAACTAAAGAACCCTGCAAGCATCCCTAAAACGATTGCTCCTACAAATAAGAGGATACTTTCTACCGCTAATAAGCGTACGATAAGCCCCTTTGTCATCCCTATTAGCTGATACAAGCCTATTTCCTTACTGCGACGCTTCATAAATAGATGGTTGGCATATAGGACGAAAAACAAGACAATAAAGTACAGCATATATGTTGCCGCAACAAATCCCGCTTTGGCCGTACCACTCTTGTCTACTGTAGCCAACACTTCAGCATTATTTTGCAATGTCACAAAAGAAAAATATAAAGTAACACTAAAAATAAGTGCGAAAAAATATAAATAATAATGCTTCATATTTTTCTTCATGCTGCGTAACACGAGCTTACTAAGACTCATAGCCGTCACCGCCTAGCACACTTTGCGTATGCATGATTTCTTGGAAAAATGCCTGTCTCGTTTTATCTCCTTTATATAGCTCACTATAAATGAGTCCGTCCTTCAAAAATAGAACACGGGTACAAAAGCTCGCTGCTACCGCATCATGCGTAACCATCATAATCGTTGCTTTTTTTGATTCATTAATACTTTGCAGATTTTTTAACAGTGCAGTGGCTGATTTTGAATCAAGTGCGCCTGTAGGTTCATCAGCAAATACAAGCGAAGGATTTGTAATTAGTGCCCGAGCCGCTGATGTACGTTGCTTTTGACCACCTGATATTTCGTTTGGATATTTATTTAAAATCTCAGCAATACCTAATAAATGTGTAAGCTCCTTTACACGGCTCTCTGCAACAGCCTTTGGTAGCCTACCAATAGCTAATGGTAGTAAAATATTTTCTTTCACCGTTAGTGTATCTAATAAATTGTAATCTTGGAAAATGAACCCTAATTGTTCGCGACGGAAATTAGCTAACGCCTTCTCCTTCATACCACGTAAGTTTTGACCATTTATTTCAATAACACCTTCAGTTGCAAAGTCAATCGAACACAGAACATTTAAGAGTGTTGTCTTCCCAGAGCCTGAAGGTCCCATAATGCCAACAAATTCACCTTGATTCACTTCTACATCAATACCCTTTAACACCTCTTGGGCTGTTGATTTTTTACCATATACTTTTTTTACTTTACGACCAATTAAAACCGCCACTTGTAAACGCCCCTTTCTATAGTTCAAGTGTACCCTGTCTATGTCGTCAATTCGTGCGTTTTACATGACAATATAAAAAGGTAGGTGACAATTTCGTCATCTACCTGTTAGTTTGACATATTCATTTTGTAATGGAAAACGTAATGTAAATATCGAACCTTCACCCACACTAGATTGGACAGTAATACGAACGCCAATTTTCTGCGCCACATTATGCGCCAAGTATAGACCCATGCCTGTCGATTGTGCAGACTCCCGTCCGGCTGTTCCAGTGTACGATTTATAAAAAATTCGTGGTAGATCCTCCTGACGAATACCAATACCTGCATCTTTTATATGTAATAGTGTTGCTCCATTAGTCTCTACTTCAGTAAATATCAATACCTCTGAATTTGCAGGACTATATTTAATCGCATTGGACAGAATTTGTCGGATGATAAAGGCTAGCCATTTGCCATCCGTCGTCACTGTGTCTGTTAACTCTTCAACATCAAAACCGATACCTTTTTCAATACACCATGCCTGCATAGCTCTTATTTCTTTATAGACAACGCTTTTTAGCTCAATCTCCATCATATAATTATCTTTTTCAATAGAAGCTAAACGTGTTTGGTGTAGCTGCTGATCAACCAATAAATGCAGTCTTATCCACTCAGTCTCTAATTTACGACGTAGTGTCAAATCTTCTATGTGATCCAGCATTAAATTAATTGAAGTCAAAGGTGCCTTTACTTCATGAACCCACGCTAGAAGTTCATCCGAATATTCCTGCAGCTGTACCTTTGCTTGATTTAACTTTATGTTATTATCATAAAAAACATCTTCAACTTTCGTTAGATATGCAGTTTGAAAAGGTGATAACGTCAAATTTTTGCTATGCACTTCATCAAGTTGACTTTCCACATTTCCCAAGAAATCCTTTACCTGCCTTACTTCTACTGCATATCGCCAAATAAGAAAGACCATAAAACTAATAAGTACACTAACATTCATATACCAAATAGATATTCCCTCTAATCCAGCATCTAAAGAAAATAAAACATTGATTATAACGATGATAAAAACAAAAAAGCCTATCCATGCGAGGCGTTCTTTTAAAAATAAAATGAGCATTGTCCATCACGTCCCTTGTGTTACAGCCATATAACCAAGTCCCTTTTTAGTTAAAATCACTTCTTGTAAACCTATATCCTCAAGCTTAGTGCGTAATCGATTAACATTTACCGACAATGTATTATCATTGACAAAGCGTTCATCGTCCCATAACTTTCTCATTAAATCATCTCTAGATACAATTTGATCGGCCTTTTCCACTAAAATACGTAAAATAAAGAGTTCATTTTTAGTTAATGAAGCAAGCTTACCCTCATACATAATCTCACTGCGCGCATAGTCAATAACTGCACCATTAAACCGTGTGACATCCATTGATTCTTCTATATAATCATATGTACGACGTAAAACGGCTTGAACCTTTGCAAGTAATACCTCCATATGGAACGGCTTTTGTACAAAGTCATCTGCACCCATTTGCATTGCCATAACCATATCCATTGGATGGTCTCGTGAAGATAGAAAGAGAATTGGCACCTTTGAGATATGACGTATTTCACGACACCAATGAAAGCCATCATAGGCAGGTAGCTGAATGTCAATCAATACAAGCTGTGGCTTTTGTTCAATAAAATCATCCATCACCTTTTGAAAATCTTTAGGACCCACAACTTGAAGCGACCACTGTGCAAAACGTGTCTGAATCATCTCGAAAATTGATGGATCATCTTCAATCAGCAATATTTTCATTTCCATTTGCAAATTCTCCTTTCTATTCTCACTGTTATCGCGTTGGAATATTTCTACTTTTTTTGGTATTTCATCTATTATGTATACATAAAATAATCTAATTAATCCTAGATTACCCATAATTATATTCTTATTTTAACATAAAAAACCAATCTGTAAGCGTCCCTACAGATTGGTTTGGAAAATTAGCTTGCGCTAAAATTATTTTTGGATAGAAGCAACTACGCCAGCGCCTACAGTACGGCCACCCTCACGGATAGAGAACTTAGTACCTTCTTCAAGAGCGATTGGAGCGATAAGTTCTACTGTCATTTCGATGTTATCGCCAGGCATTACCATTTCAACGCCTTCTGGTAAGTTACAGATACCTGTTACGTCAGTTGTACGGAAGTAGAACTGAGGACGGTAGTTAGTGAAGAATGGAGTATGACGGCCACCCTCTTCTTTTGATAAAACATAAACTTCAGCTTTGAAGCTTGTGTGTGGAGTGATTGAACCTGGTTTAGATAATACTTGACCACGTTGGATATCTTCACGAGCTACACCACGAAGTAAAGCACCGATGTTGTCACCAGCTTCAGCATAGTCTAATAATTTACGGAACATTTCTACACCAGTTACAGTTGTAGATTTAGCTTCTTCAGTAATACCTACGATTTCAACTACGTCACCAACTTTAACTTGACCACGTTCAACACGGCCAGTTGCAACTGTACCACGACCAGTGATTGAGAATACGTCCTCTACTGGCATCATGAATGGTTTGTCAGTTTGACGTTCTGGAGTTGGGATGTAAGAATCTACAGCGTCCATTAATTCAACGATTTTTTCTTCCCATTCTGCTTCGCCTTCAAGAGCTTTAAGAGCAGAACCTTTGATTACTGGAAGATCGTCACCTGGGAAGTCATATTCAGATAGTAGGTCACGGATTTCCATTTCTACTAATTCTAATAATTCTTCGTCGTCAACCATATCACATTTGTTCATGAATACTACTAAGTATGGAACACCTACTTGACGAGATAAAAGGATGTGTTCACGAGTTTGTGGCATTGGGCCATCAGCAGCAGATACTACTAAGATACCGCCGTCCATTTGTGCAGCACCAGTGATCATGTTTTTAACATAGTCAGCGTGTCCTGGGCAGTCAACGTGTGCATAGTGACGAGTATCAGTTTCGTATTCTACGTGAGAAGTATTGATTGTGATACCACGTTCTTTTTCTTCTGGAGCGTTATCGATATCAGCGTATGATTTAGCTTCTCCACCCATTTTTTTAGAAAGAACTGTTGCGATAGCAGCAGTTAAAGTTGTTTTACCATGGTCAACGTGTCCGATTGTACCAATGTTAGCATGCGTTTTTGAACGGTCGAATTTTTCTTTAGCCATTAGAGATTGCCTCCTCAAAATTATATGTTTATATTTTTTTAAAATTTATAGAATGATTGCTGATGGCGAACGGGCCCATCCACCATCCCACAATCATAGCTTACAAATTAGTTATACTTTATGCAAGATGAAAATTCAATTATTCACCTTTATTTTTTTTGATGATTTCAGCAGCAATTGATTTTGGAACTTCTTCATAATGATCGAATGTCATTGAGAATACACCACGACCTTGCGTTGCTGAACGAAGAGTTGTTGCATAACCAAACATTTCCGCTAAAGGAACCATTGCACGAACAACTTGAGAGTTACCGCGAGCTTCCATACCCTCAACGCGTCCGCGACGAGAAGTAATGTTACCCATGATATCACCAAGGTATTCTTCTGGAATTACAACTTCTACTTTCATCATTGGTTCTAAAATAACTGCATCACATTGCTTCGATGCTTCTTTAAGAGCCATAGATGCAGCAATTTTGAACGCCATCTCATTCGAGTCAACATCATGGTAAGAACCGAATACTAATTTCGCTTTAATGTCGATAAGTGGGTAACCAGCAACTACACCGCGGTCAAGAGAGTCACGAAGACCAGCTTCTACTGCAGGAATGTATTCACGAGGTACTACACCACCAACGATAGCGTTTTCGAATTCAAAGCCTTTACCTTCTTCATTTGGAGAGAACTCAATCGTTACGTCTCCGTATTGTCCACGACCACCAGATTGGCGAGTGAATTTACCTTGAACTTTTGCAGAGCTACGGAATGTTTCACGGTAAGATACCATTGGAGCACCTACGTTAGCTTCTACTTTAAATTCACGGCGCATACGGTCAACTAAGATATCAAGGTGAAGCTCACCCATACCTGAGATGATTGTTTGACCAGTTTCTGTGTCAGTGTGAGCACGGAAAGTTGGATCCTCTTCTTGAAGTTTTTGTAAAGCTTGACCCATTTTATCTTGGTCAGCTTTTGATTTTGGTTCTACAGAAAGAGAAATTACTGGTTCAGGGAATTCCATTGATTCAAGAATAACTAGGTTTTTCTCGTCACATAGAGTATCACCAGTAGTAGTATCTTTAAGACCTACTGCTGCAGCGATGTCCCCAGCAAATACTTTAGAAATCTCTTCACGAGAGTTTGCGTGCATTTGTAGGATACGGCCTACGCGTTCACGTTTACCTTTAGAAGAGTTTTGTACGTATGAACCTGATTCTAAAGTTCCAGAATACACACGGAAGAAAGTTAATTTACCTACGAATGGGTCAGTCATAACTTTAAATGCAAGAGCTGAGAATGGCTCCTCATCTGAAGAATGACGTTCTAATTCCTCGTCACCATCAATATCAGTACCTTTGATTGCTGGTACATCTAATGGAGATGGTAAGTAATCGATAACTGCATCTAACATTGGGCGTACGCCTTTGTGTTTGAATGCTGTACCACAGATTACTGGGTAAAATTCTACTGCGATCGTAGCACGACGGATAGCCGCTTTAAGTTCAGCAACAGAAATTTCTTCACCTTCTAAATATTTTTCCATGATTTCTTCATCAACACTTGCAACAGCATCGATTAATTTTTCACGGTATTCTTCAGCTTGTGCGCGGTGTTCTTCAGGAATTTCACCTTCAGTTACTGCTGTACCTTTTTCGTCGCCGTAGAAAGTAGCTTTCATTTCAACTAAGTCAATGATTGCTGAGAACTGATCTTCAGCTCCGATAGGTAATTGGATAGGATGAGCGTTTGCTTGTAAACGTTCGTGTAGAGTTCCTACAGAATATAGGAAATCTGCTCCTGTTTTATCCATTTTGTTAATGAACACGATACGTGGAACGCCGTAAGTTGTAGCTTGACGCCATACTGTTTCAGTTTGAGGTTCAACACCAGATTGAGCATCAAGAACTGTTACAGCACCATCAAGTACGCGTAGTGAACGTTCAACTTCTACAGTGAAGTCTACGTGTCCAGGAGTATCGATGATGTTTACACGGTGGCCGTCCCATTGAGCTGTTGTTGCAGCAGAAGTGATTGTGATACCACGTTCTTGCTCTTGCTCCATCCAGTCCATTTGAGAAGCGCCTTCGTGAGTTTCACCGATTTTGTGAATCTTACCTGTGTAATAAAGGATACGCTCAGTAGTTGTTGTTTTACCAGCATCAATGTGAGCCATGATCCCAATATTACGAGTATTCTCAAGAGAGAATTCGCGTTTCATAAGGTATTTCTCCTTCCATATTGGGCTTATGCGATGTTTAGATTACCAACGGTAGTGAGCGAATGCTTTGTTCGCTTCTGCCATTTTGTGCATATCTTCACGCTTTTTAACTGATGCACCAGTGTTGTTAGAAGCATCAAGGATTTCGTTAGCTAAACGCTCTTCCATAGTTTTTTCACCACGAAGACGAGCGTAGTTAACTAGGTAACGAAGACCTAAAGTTGTACGACGTTCTGGACGTACTTCTACTGGCACTTGGTAGTTAGAACCACCAACACGGCGAGCACGAACTTCAAGAACTGGCATTACGTTGTTTAGAGCAGCTTCGAATACTTCAATTGGATTTTCACCTGAACGTTCTTTAACAATATCGAACGCACCGTATAAAATCTTTTGAGAAGTACCTCTTTTACCATCAACCATCATTTTATTAATTAAACGAGTTACTAGTTTTGAACTATAAATTGGATCTGGTAACACGTCACGTTTGGAAACAGGACCTTTACGAGGCATGTGTTTTCCTCCTTTCGAATAGTTATCGAATTATTTTATAAGAATTACCTTGTCATAGTTGTCGGGCAAATCTCCAATCTGCTAGCAAGGTTGGAAATTTGCGACTACTACTTCAAGTTCATTATTAAGCAACGCTCAATAATGTTAAATTATTTTTTTTCTTTAGGGCGTTTTGTTCCGTATTTAGAACGTGATTGTAAACGACCGTTTACACCAGCTGTATCAAGAGCACCACGTACGATATGGTAACGAACACCCGCTAAGTCTTTTACGCGTCCGCCACGGATAAGAACAACACTGTGCTCTTGTAAGTTGTGGCCTTCACCTGGGATATAAGCAGTTACCTCGATTTGGTTAGTTAAACGTACACGAGCGTATTTACGTAACGCTGAGTTTGGTTTACGAGGTGTCATTGTACCTACACGAGTACAAACTCCGCGTTTTTGTGGAGATTTAACATCAGTTAAAGATTTTTTAAATGAGTTATATCCTTTGTTTAACGCTGGTGATTTTGATTTCGTGCTTTTAGATTGACGAGGCTTACGTACTAATTGGTTAATTGTAGGCATCGGTTTTTCCTCCCTTCATTTATTCCTTGTTAATACCACACATCCAGGTGGTTCATTTTTTGGGTAAAAACAAAGTCTTTGTGTTTAATACACAAAAACTACTCTACAGTAATCGCAACTACCGCAGCTCCAACGTGGATTCCACAGGCCTTGCCCAGTTCCTTTTTCGACTCAACAAGAGTAACTGGTATACCGATTTCTCTCGCGAAAGATATGGCCGAATCGGTTACCCAATTGTCTGCATCAAGTGCCACAAAAAGTTCTTTCACTGAACCGGCTCGTATTGCTTTTACTGCTTGCTTTGTACCTATGATTGTTTGACTATCCCTTACTCTATCATAAGACATTTTCATATCCTCCGAAGTACAGACAGTTAACTATCAACCTTCAATATATTATCATTACCAATTTCGACTGTCAACTCATATCTTTAAAAAGTCCGAAGAGATGATAGAAATTCATCTCCTCGGCACTTATCTAATGATTATTCAGCAGAAATTAAATTTTCTGTGTCAAGCTCATCTTTTTCAATACGGATTTGACGGTAACGTTGCATACCAGTACCTGCAGGAACAAGTTTACCGATAATTACGTTTTCCTTCAGACCAAGAAGTTCATCACGTTTACCTTTAATAGCAGCATCCGTTAACACACGAGTTGTTTCTTGGAATGATGCAGCAGATAAGAATGATTCTGTTTCAAGAGACGCTTTTGTAATACCTAGGATAACAGGACGACAAGTTGCAGGGTTTTTGCCATTCATAACAGCATCTACGTTTGCCTCTGAGAATTGGTGAATATCTAGTAATGAACCTGGTAATAATTCTGTATCCCCAGCTTCAATTACACGCACTTTACGAAGCATTTGGCGAACCATTACCTCGATATGTTTGTCACCAATTTCTACCCCTTGCATACGGTATACTTTTTGCACTTCTTTTAAGAGGTATACTTGAACTGTTGAAACGTCTTTAACTTTTAACAATTGTTTTGGATCAATAGAACCTTCTGTTAATACTTGACCACGTTCTACAAAGTCGCCTTCTTGTACTTTCAGACGAGCATTGTAAGGCGCCGCGTACTTACGTGTTTCTACTTCACCTTCAATTGTAATCTCTTTTAGACCTTCACGGATTTCAGTGATGTCTGAAACAGTACCTGCGATATCAGTAATAACTGATTGACCTTTAGGATTACGTGCTTCAAAGATCTCTTGGATACGTGGAAGACCTTGTGTAATATCATCTCCGGCAACCCCACCTGTATGGAATGTACGCATTGTTAATTGTGTACCTGGTTCACCGATTGATTGAGCCGCAATAATACCAACTGCTTCTCCAACTTCAACCTCTTCACCTGTTGCTAAGTTCATGCCGTAACATTTTTTACATACGCCATGTTTTGTATTACATGTAAACGCAGAACGGATTGTAACTTCTTCGATACCTAGCTCTATAATGATACGAGCGATATCTTGGTCGATTAAACCGTCTTTTTCTAAAATTACTTCGCCTGTTTCTGGATGGTAGATTGTTTTCTTCGTATGACGACCGATAATACGTTCATCTAACGCTTCAATTAGCTCTGTACCTTCCATTAACGCACCAATTGTTAAACCACGGTCAGTTCCACAGTCATCCTCACGAACGATAACATCTTGTGCTACGTCAACAAGACGACGTGTTAAGTAACCTGAATCGGCAGTTTTTAGGGCTGTATCGGCAAGACCTTTACGAGCACCGTGAGTTGAGATGAAGTATTCTAATACCGTTAAACCTTCACGGAATGAAGATTTAATTGGAAGTTCGATGATACGACCAGCCGGGTTGGCCATCAGACCACGCATACCTGCTAACTGTGTAAAGTTAGATGCGTTACCACGGGCACCTGAGTCAGACATCATAAAGATTGGGTTTGTTTTCTCAAGCGACTTCATCAGCTTCGATTGAATTTCATCTTTCGCAGCACTCCAGCTTGAGATAACGCGATCATAACGCTCATCTTCCGTGATGAAACCACGACGGAATTGCGCTTGAACTTTATCTACTTTTTCTTGAGCTTCCGCTAAAATTTCGCCTTTGTCTGGTAATACGACGATGTCAGATACACCTACAGTGATACCAGCACGTGTTGAATATTTGAAACCTAGGTTCTTCATGCGGTCAAGCATTTTAGATGTTTCAGTGATGTGGAAACGTTTAAATACTTCAGCAATGATATTACCTAAGAATTTTTTACGGAATGGGTTTACAACTGGTACTGATGCAAAGTGTTTGCGCAGTACAGCTGTGCGTTGTGCATCAACTTTACCTTTTTCATCAAGCCCATTATAAGCAGCATCTGCCTCAAGCTCTTTTAGCGTTTCTTCATCAATTGTTAAGTTAACAAAGTATTTGCTTGGTGTTTCTTGTTCTAAGTTGACTGCAGTTGGCTCATTAATGTATGGGAATGATTTAGGCAAGATTTCGTTAAAGATTACTTTACCAACAGTCGTTAATAGGAACATATTATTTTGTTCCTCAGTAAATGTTGGGTTGTTTAACGAACTTGCTTTAATCGCAATACGAGTATGCAAATGAACATGACCTGTATCATATGCAATTAATACTTCGTTTGGTCCATAGAAAGTTGTTCCTTCGCCACGAACTGTTTCACGTTCAAGTGTTAAGTAGTAGTTTCCTAATACCATATCTTGAGATGGTGTTACAACTGGTTTACCGTCTTTCGGGTTCAGGATATTTTGTGCAGCAAGCATTAGAAGACGAGCCTCTGCTTGCGCTTCCGCTGATAATGGTACGTGAACCGCCATTTGGTCACCATCGAAGTCAGCGTTATAAGCTGTACATACTAATGGGTGAAGACGAATAGCACGACCTTCAACTAGTGTTGGTTCAAACGCTTGAATACCAAGACGGTGAAGCGTAGGTGCACGGTTTAGTAATACTGGATGCTCACGAATAACATCTTCTAAAACGTCCCATACATCGTTGTTTAAACGCTCTATTTTACGTTTAGCTGATTTAATATTATGAGCAAGACCACGTTCTACTAACTCTTTCATTACGAAAGGCTTGAATAATTCAATTGCCATTTCTTTTGGTAGACCACATTGGTACATTTTTAAGTTTGGACCTACTACGATAACCGAACGACCAGAGTAGTCAACACGTTTACCAAGTAAGTTTTGACGGAAACGACCTTGTTTACCTTTCAGCATATGTGAAAGTGATTTTAATGGACGGTTACCAGGACCTGTAACAGGACGACCACGACGACCGTTATCGATTAATGCATCAACAGCTTCTTGTAACATACGTTTTTCGTTTTGTACGATGATGCTTGGAGCACCAAGGTCTAGTAAACGTTTTAAACGGTTATTACGGTTGATTACACGACGATATAAATCATTTAAGTCAGAAGTTGCAAAACGACCACCATCTAATTGCACCATCGGACGAAGCTCTGGTGGAATAACCGGTAGTACATCTAAAATCATCCATTCAGGAGAGTTACCTGAGTTACGGAATGATTCTACAACTTCAAGACGTTTAATGGCACGTGTACGACGTTGACCTTGTGCTGATTTTAACTCTTCTTTTAAAGATTGAGTTTCATCTTCAAGATCAATTTTGCCTAATAATTTTTTAATTGCTTCTGCACCCATAGCTGCTTCGAATGTGTTTCCGAATTTTTCGCGATATGCACGGTACTCTTTTTCAGAAAGTAGTTGTTTACTTTCTAAGTTTGTAGCACCTGGCTCGATTACAACGTAAGAAGCAAAGTAAATTACTTCTTCTAGTGCACGTGGGGACATATCTAAAATAAGACCCATACGGCTAGGAATACCTTTGAAGTACCAGATATGAGATACTGGTGCTGCTAATTCGATGTGACCCATACGTTCACGACGAACTTTAGCGCGTGTTACTTCAACTCCACAACGATCACAAACTACGCCTTTATAGCGTACACGTTTGTATTTACCACAATGACACTCCCAGTCCTTAGTTGGACCGAAAATACGCTCACAGAATAAACCATCTTTTTCTGGTTTTAATGTACGATAGTTAATTGTTTCAGGTTTTTTAACTTCACCGTATGACCAAGAACGAATCTTGTCAGGAGAAGCTAAACCGATTTTCATATATTCAAATTCATTAACGTCTATCAAGGAGCCTACCTCCCTCTAGTATAGGTCTTTATAAAGACTCTTTTACGCAGCTCGATAATCGTTTGCAAGAATCATTGCTCTTTAGCAAAAGATTAAAAATAGAATGATTTATTGAAAGAAAAAGCCGGACAGGGCGTTAAATCCTGCCCGACTAATTTGAAAAATAACTTTGACCGTGTCCACTAATAATGTGAATTAACGTTTTCCATTATTCAAAAGACTCTACTGGCTCTTCTTCTTTATCTTGCTGTGGTGCAATGTTAAGTGCATCAGCTGGTTGAAGATCTTCTTCTTCGTCTAAGTCGCGAAGCTCTACCTCTTCATCATTAACTGTTAACATTTTCACATCCATACCAAGAGATTGAAGTTCTTTAATCAATACTTTGAATGATTCAGGAACGCCTGGCTCTGGTACACTTTCACCTTTAACGATTGCTTCGTATGTTTTCACACGACCAACAACGTCATCGGATTTAACTGTTAAGATTTCTTGAAGTGTATAGGCAGCACCGTATGCTTCAAGTGCCCATACCTCCATCTCACCAAAGCGTTGTCCACCGAACTGTGCTTTACCACCAAGTGGCTGTTGCGTAACAAGTGAGTAAGGACCAGTTGAACGCGCGTGAAGTTTATCGTCAACCATGTGAGCAAGTTTGATCATGTACATGATCCCTACTGATACACGGTTATCGAACGGTTCACCTGAACGTCCATCATACAGGGTTGTTTTACCATCGCGGTTCATACCTGCTTCTTCCATCGTTTCCCAAACATCTTCTTCGTTGGCACCATCAAATACTGGAGTTGCCATATGAACGCCTAGGGAACGAGAAGCCATACCTAAGTGTAATTCTAAAACTTGTCCGATGTTCATACGAGAAGGTACACCAAGTGGGTTTAACATGATATCGACAGGAGTACCGTCTGGCATGAATGGCATATCCTCTTCCGGTAAGATACGAGAGATAACCCCTTTGTTACCGTGACGTCCGGCCATTTTGTCCCCAACGCGAATTTTACGCTTTTGAACAATGTAAGCACGAACTAATTGGTTAACACCTGGTGGTAATTCATCGCCATCTTCACGGTTAAATACCTTCACGTCAAGAATAATACCGCCGGCACCATGTGGTACACGTAATGAAGTATCACGAACTTCACGAGCTTTTTCACCGAAGATAGCATGTAATAGGCGTTCTTCAGCAGTTAATTCTGTAACCCCTTTAGGTGTTACTTTACCTACAAGAATATCACCATCGCGTACTTCTGCACCAATGCGGATGATACCACGTTCGTCTAAATTACGAAGTGCATCTTCCCCAACGTTTGGAATATCGCGAGTGATTTCTTCAGGTCCTAATTTTGTATCACGAGACTCTGATTCATATTCTTCAATATGAACAGATGTATAAACATCATCTTTTACAAGGCGTTCGCTCATGATAACAGCATCCTCATAGTTATAGCCATTCCAAGTCATGAACGCAACAAGTACGTTACGACCAAGAGCAAGTTCACCCTTTTCCATAGATGGACCGTCTGCTAAAATGTCACGAGGTTTCACACGTTCGCCAACTTTTACAAGTGGACGTTGGTTGTATGAAGTACCTTGGTTAGAACGAATGAATTTTTGTAATTTATATTTTGTTAAATCGCCTTTAACCTCTTTACCGTCAACGACTTCAATACGGCGAACATGGATAGAGCGAGCTTCAACGTGCTCAACAATACCATCATATTTCGCTACTACAGCCGCACCTGAGTCACGCGCATCAACGTGTTCCATACCAGTACCAACAAATGGTGCTTCTGGGTTAAGAAGAGGAACTGCTTGACGTTGCATGTTGGCACCCATAAGTGCACGGTTCGAGTCATCATTTTCCAAGAACGGGATACATGCAGTCGCAGCTGATACTACTTGTTTAGGAGATACATCCATGTAGTCCATTTGCGATTTGTTAAATACTGTATTATCTCCACGGAAACGACCTACTACTTCTTCTTTAGCGAATGTACCATCAGGATTTAATAGTGAGTTCGCTTGTGCTACATAGTAGTTGTCTTCTTCATCAGCTGTTAAATAATCAATTTGATCCGATACTTGACCTGTTTCGTGGTCAATACGACGATAAGGTGTTTCAATGAATCCGAATTTATTTACTTTGGCAAATGAAGATAATGAGTTGATTAAACCAATGTTTGGACCCTCTGGTGTCTCGATTGGACACATACGACCATAGTGAGAATAGTGAACGTCACGTACTTCGAAACCAGCACGCTCACGTGTTAAACCACCAGGTCCTAATGCAGATAGACGACGTTTATGCGTTAACTCTGCCAGTGGGTTTGTTTGGTCCATGAATTGTGATAATTGAGAGCTACCAAAGAACTCTTTAATTGACGCAATCACTGGACGAATATTAATTAATTGTTGTGGTACGATAGCAGCTGTATCGTTAATAGACATACGCTCACGTACTACACGTTCCATACGAGATAAACCGATACGGAATTGGTTTTGTAAAAGCTCACCAACAGAGCGTAGACGACGGTTACCTAAGTGGTCGATATCATCTGTTGCCCCTACTTGGTAAAGTAAGTTGAAGAAATAACTTACTGAAGATAATACGTCAGCAGGCGTAATATTCTTCACTTCTTCATCGATGTACGCATTACTAATAATATTGATTTCTTTTTGCGCTTCATCTTTTGGTGCATAAATTTTAATAGACTGGATTGTTACATCATCCTCAAGCACTCCACCTACTTGTGATAAAGTGCGGTAACCGATTCCTTTTGATGAATCTTCTAGATACGGTAAGATTTTATCTAAAGTACGACGGTCAAGAACTGTACCTTTTTCTACTAAAATTTCGCCTGTTTCTGGGTCTACAAGCGTTTCAGCAATCGTTTGGTTAAATAAACGATTTTTGATATGAAGCTTTTTATTCATTTTGTAGCGACCAACATTCGCTAAATCATAGCGTTTCGCATCAAAGAAACGAGAGTATAATAAACTCTTCGCACTTTCAACTGTTGGTGGCTCACCTGGACGTAAACGTTCATAGATTTCTAAAAGTGCTTTTTCAGTACTTTCAGAGTTATCTTTTTCTAACGTATTACGTAAATATTCATTGTCACCGATAATGTCGATAATTTCTTGGTCTGAACCGAAGCCTAATGCACGAAGTAACACTGTTACTGGTAGCTTACGAGTACGATCAATACGCACATATACTACATCTTTCGCGTCAGTTTCATATTCCAACCATGCACCACGGTTCGGAATAACTGTTGCTCCGAAACCTTTCTTACCGTTTTTATCAGTTTTATCATGGAAATACACACTTGGTGAACGAACTAATTGTGAAACGATAACACGTTCAGCACCATTGATAATGAACGTACCTGTTTCTGTCATTAATGGGAAGTCACCCATGAAGACATCCTGTTCCTTCACTTCGTCTGTTTCTTTGTTGTAAAGACGTACTTTCACACGTAATGGAGCTGCGTAAGTAACATCTCGCTCTTTACATTCATCAACTTCATACTTAGGATCTCCTAATGAATAATCGATGAATTCTAATGAAAGATTACCTGTAAAGTCCTCGATCGGCGAAATGTCACGGAACATTTCACGTAGACCTTCTTCAAGGAACCACTCGTAAGACGCCGTTTGAATCTCAATCAGATTTGGAAGCTCAAGCACCTCGTTAATACGCGCAAAGCTTCTACGCTGGCGGTGTTGTCCATACTGAACTAGTTGACCTGTCAACTCATTCACCCCTCAATAAAGCGATATTAGGTCTTTGCAAAATCATACAAATAGTGTATGATTTCGAAAGACAAAAAGAAAACGAGTCTTCAAAAAGATCTCATTTTCGGTTAACTAAACTTATCTTGGCAAGTATACCCACATTATAACAATCATATACAAAAGGGCATACGACCTCAAAATAATATTTTTGCATTTTACCATATTATCATAGCCGATTTGTCAAGTCAATAAATTATGCATATTTCATTTATTTTTTCGCACGTACTATCCAGTACCCTTTTTTCTTCTCCACAACATCGACTTCAGAAAATTTTTCTTCTAAATAACTTACCGTTGATGGTGCACCTTGCTTCTTCTGTATGACTATCCACAGCTCGCCAGATGACACTAACTTATCATAAGCTCCATCGTAAAAACGGAAAATTGTTTCCTTTCCTGCGCGAATCGGAGGATTGGTTAAAATAGCTGCGGCTTTTACATCGTTGTCAACCATCGATAGTCCGTCACTCACAAATATCCGTACATTTTGAACACCGTTTACTTGCGCATTTTTTTGTGAAAGTGCAACTGCACGTTCATTGATATCCATCATAAGAACGGTACGATCCGGGTTTGCTTTGGCAATCGATAATCCGATTGGTCCATACCCACACCCCACATCAAAAATTGCACCATCAATAGCAGGCATTTGAAAAGCATCTATTAAAACACGGGATCCAAAATCTACTTCGCTTTTACTAAATACCCCTGCATCCGTTTCGAAGGAAAACGTATGCCCTAACAATTTGAATGTCCAGTGACGAGGTTTACTCTCAGTTTGAGGCTTACTTGTATAATAGTGATCTGACATTTCCACGCCTCCTCAGAATGAAGAAAAAAAGCTCGCCGCAATGACGAGCTTTCCTTTTGTTTAAAAGTAATGCGAGATTACTTAACTTCTACAGATGCGCCAACTTCTTCAAGTTTAGCTTTGATTTGTTCAGCTTCATCTTTAGAAACGCCTTCTTTAAGAGCTTTAGGAGCGTTATCTACTACTTCTTTAGCTTCTTTAAGACCTAAACCAGTGATTTCACGAACCGCTTTGATTACTTTGATTTTTTCGCCACCAGCAGATGCTAGTACTACGTCAAACTCAGTTTTTTCTTCAGCAGCGCCAGCAGCAGCACCACCTACTACTGCTACAGGAGCAGCAGCTGTTACACCGAATTCTTCTTCGATTGCTTTTACTAAATCGTTTAATTCAAGAACTGTCATAGCTTTGATAGCTTCTAAGATTTGCTCTTTATTCATTATAATTTCCTCCTAATGGATAATGTTTTATTGTTGCGGGTTAGGCCGCAGAAGTTATAGTGCGTATGGAATTACGCGCCTTGTTCTTCTTTTTGTTCTGCAACAGCTTTTGTTGCAAGTGCGAAGTTGCGCACTGGAGCTTGAAGTACAGATAAAAGCATAGAAAGAAGACCTTCGCGTGATGGAAGTTCTGCAAGTGCTTTAACATCTTCAACAGAAGAGATTGTACCTTCGATAATACCTGCTTTAATTTCTAAAGCTTCGTTTTTCTTAGCGAACTCATTGATGATTTTAGCAGGAGCTACAACATCCTCATTTGAGAACGCAATTGCGTTAGGACCAACTAATACGTCATTGATTCCTTCAAGACCAACAGCTTCAGTAGCACGACGTGTTAAAGTGTTTTTATAAACTTTGAACTCAACACCAGCTTCACGAAGTTGTTTACGAAGTTCAGTCACTTGTGTAACGTTAAGACCACGATAATCCACAACTACTACAGAAGCAGCGTTTTGGAATTTCTCAGTAATCTCTTGAACTTGTACTTGTTTGTTTTCGATTGCTTTGCTCATGATGACACCTCCTATTAGAATGGGTCATTTATACCGACAAAAGAAAAGCCTCCGGGTCAAATAGACACAGAGGCTGAAAGTCATCATCTTTAAAATAAGAATCCGAATTCCGATGTCCTCGGTAGGATCATTAAGTGACAAGTCACTCCTACTGTCTACGGTACAAATGGATGATTCACAACAGCATCCATCATATCACAGATAGACAGAGCCGTCAACAGATTTATATAAAAAAACTAATTATTTTACAGCTACGCTTGAAGCATCAACTTTAATAGCTGGACCCATTGTAGTTGTAACGTTTACAGATTTCATGTAAGTACCTTTAGCAGCAGCAGGTTTTGCTTTTTGTACTACATCAAATACAGTTAAGAAGTTTTCTACTAATTTTTCTGCAGAGAAAGAAACTTTACCGATAGGAGCGTGGATGATACCAGCTTTATCAGCACGGTATTCTACTTTACCAGCTTTAATTTCTGCGATCGCTTTTGTTACATCGAAAGTAACTGTACCAGTTTTAGGGTTTGGCATTAAACCTTTAGGTCCTAATACACGACCAAGTTTACCAACTTCACCCATCATATCAGGAGTTGCAACGATTACATCGAAATCGAACCAACCTTGTTGGATTTTTTGGATGTATTCTGCATCGCCTACATAATCAGCACCAGCTGCTTCAGCTTCTTTAAGTTTTTCACCTTTAGCGAATACTAATACGCGTTGAGTTTTACCAGTACCGTTTGGTAACACTACTGCACCACGGATTTGTTGGTCATTTTTACGAGTATCGATTCCTAAACGGAAAGCAACTTCTACAGTAGCGTCGAAGTTCACTGAGCTAGTTTTTTGAGCAAGTTCGATTGCTTCTTGTGCGCCGTATACTGCGTTACGGTCGATTAATTTTACTGCATCTTGCAGTTTTTTACCTTTTTTAGCCATTATATAATTCCTCCTTGATTGTGGTTATAGCGGATTTTACCTCCCACGAATAAAGGTTGCGCGTTCACAAAGAAACTCCGCAACCTTCCAAAAAACAAATACATCATCAAGTAATGGGATTAGTCTTCGATAACAATACCCATGCTTCGTGCAGTACCTTCAACCATTAACATTGCAGCTTCAACTGAAGCAGCGTTAAGGTCTGGCATTTTAGTTTCAGCGATTTCGCGAACTTTATCACGTTTAACCGTTGCCACTTTTTTACGGTTTGGTTCACCAGATCCAGATTGGATACCAGCTGCTACTTTAAGTAGTACTGCTGCAGGTGGAGTTTTTGTAATGAAAGTGAATGAACGATCCTCGAATACTGAAATTTCAACTGGAATAATAAGACCAGCTTGATCTGCAGTACGCGCGTTGAATTCTTTACAGAATCCCATGATGTTCACACCCGCTTGACCTAATGCAGGACCAACCGGTGGAGCTGGATTTGCTTTACCAGCAGGGATTTGAAGTTTAACAACTTTAATAACTTTTTTAGCCACGAGACACACCTCCTTAAGTCCGTGATGTGGTAATTGGGTTGCCCCTCCCACTCAATATCTGTCTGTCAGCTAATTGCCGATAACATTAAAATTATCATTACAGACGTCAAACCAAAGTATGACAGTCTGACCTTTGAAATGATACCACTTTTATTTTTTTAAAGCAAGTAGTAAATAACAAAATCTGTGACATACTCATCAGACATATGACACTTTAGTTGCTAAAACTACATTTTTTGTATTTGCTCAAAATCAAGTTCCATAATTGTTTCGCGACCAAACATGTCGACAGAAACTTTCACTTTTCCTTTTTCCGTGTCAATTTCTTCAACACGTCCTTGGAAGTGTGCGAAAGGCCCTTCTAATACTTCTACCGCTTCTCCAACAGAAATATCAATCTCGACAACTTTGTCAGTCATGCCCATTTGCTGTAGTAGACGATCCGCTTCTTCAGGTAATAAAGGCGTTGGCTTAGCACCACCACCAGATGAACCGATAAAACCAGTTACACCTGGCGTATTACGTACAACATACCATGAATCATCTGTCATAATTAGCTCTACTAAAACATAACCAGGGAAAACTTTACGCATCATTGTACGCTTTTTCCCATCCTTCATTTCCGTTTCTTCGTGTTCAGGCACAATAACACGGAAAATCTTATCTTGCATACCCATTGTTTCTACACGTTTCTCTAGGTTTGCTTTTACGCGGTTTTCATACCCTGAATACGTATGAACAACATACCAATTTTTCTCCATAACTACTAGGACTCCTCGTCCGTCCCTCCCTTACAAATAAAAGTGAAAATGCATCGGATATGCTAAGTGCATTCTTTACTCTTTTCACAAACTGCTCATTAGAAAAACATAGCTTTCGCTAATAGCTAGCGAAAGCCTGATGATATATACCAAATCTAGCATAGTCATCTATTGCTACCCTCATACTATCTCTAGTAGCATACTTATCATATTGAGAATATTTTACTGCTGATTACTTCATAAAACAAACGAAAAAACCCGTTTATTGTAATGACGGGCTATTTCAGAAGTATTAACATGCTATTTACTAAATTATAACTCTAAGTACCAGCGGAATAATGATGAAATACCTAAGTCTACTAACACAAAAAATAAAGCCATAATTACAACAGTTGAAATTACAACGACTGTATATTTCGTCAGTTCTTTACTTTTTGGCCAGCTTGTTTTGCGCATTTCCGACATTACATTGCTGAAAAAGCCTTTAATCTTGCCCATTCTAGCCTAACCTCCGAATCAATCATATCTGTCTATTTACATATTATTTTATAGCGTTTGTTTATGCACTGTATGTTCATTGCAATGCGAGCAAAATTTCTTTAATTCGAGGCGTACAGTTGAATCTGCCTTAGCTGGAAACGTATAATTTCTCGATCCGCATTTTTCGCAATTTAGAACGACTTTTTTTGCCACATAATCACCTTTTCGGCACTTTGTCTTTTCAAGACTAACACCTATATTTGTCAATGTCAACAAAGGCATACAACCGCTAAGACATTTCTTCAAGAACTAAATGTCGCTCTAATTTACGCTTTACTCGTTGTAAAGCATTGTCAATAGATTTCACATGACGATTTAGTTTCTCAGAAATTTCATGATAAGACTGACCATCTAAGTAAAGAGCTAACACTTGTAGTTCTAGTTCACTTAAAATCTCACCCATCTTTTCTTCTAAGTAGCCAAACTCTTCTCTATGAATTATTAACTCTTCCGGATCATCCATAATAGCACCAGTTAATACATCCATTAAAGTACGATCTGACTCTTCATCAAAAATAGGCTTGTCCAAAGAAACATATGAATTTAGTGGAATATGCTTTTGTCTTGTAGCTGTTTTAATAGCCGTAATAATCTGCCTTGTAATACATAACTCAGCAAAAGCTCTAAAAGAAGCAAGCTTATCTCCCTTAAAATCGCGAATGGCTTTATATAAACCAATCATGCCCTCTTGCACAATGTCTTCCTTATCTGCACCAATTAAAAAATAAGATCTAGCCTTTGCTCTTACTAACAAACGGTATTTCGTAATTAAATAATCCAACGCATCTGTATTACCTTGATGCACCATTTCAATAAGTTCTTCATCATTGAATCGTTCAAAATCTTGTGTCACTTGTACAATACTATTTTTAAACATGGTATCACCTCAGCCACAACAGATAATAGGAACAGTATAACGGAATTGGAAAATATGAGTCAATCAATCATTTCAAACCACGCCGCCACTTTTCAAAGGCTAAAGCAACATCCGGCTTAAGCTCCATGCGAGATGGCGGTTTGCTATCATGTTTTTGTTTCACATCATGAGAAATTTTATGTTGGATAATACCCATATCAATTTCTAGCTCCCTTGCCGATTTTCGCAGAGCACCATTACCAAAAATAACGTTTTGCTCTGCCATATCGGAGGTTGCTACGTGAATCTGTACATTTCTAGCCTTTAGTTCGTGTGTCATTTTTTCAATACGTTCATCTGCTGTTTCGTTTTTCCGTGTATAAATGATTTCGACATCGTTTTCTAAATAAGTTTGCTCCACACCCGGTACAAGATGCGCGTCAAAAACTATAATTACGCGCCACCCCATAGCTGCCTTATACTCAGCCATAAGCTCAATCAATCTCTTACGGGCATCTTCAAAATTAGTATCACGTAATGGTCGTAGCTCTTTCCAAGCTCCTATCATATTATAGCCGTCAACAAGCAAAATATTGTTCATTGTCAATCATTCGCTTCTTGACGTTTACGATACACTTCGTACATTAAAAGTGCAGCAGCTACCGATGCATTTAGTGATGTGACATGCCCAACCATCGGTAGATGATATAAAAAGTCACATTTCTCTTTTAATAAGCGGCCCATTCCTTTGCCTTCACTACCAATAATAATTGCAAGCGGCAGTGTTGCATCCATTTTACGATAGTCTGCAGAACCTTTGGCATCTGTACCTGCAATCCATACCCCTCGTTCTTTTAGCTCATCTACCGTCTGCGCTAGATTATTAACACGCACAACAGGTACATGCTCAATTGCTCCAGTTGATGCCTTTGCCACTACAGCTGTCAAACTCACAGAACGGCGCTTCGGAATAATAATGCCATGCGCACCTATCGCATCAGCTGTTCGCATAATAGAGCCTAGATTATGCGGGTCCTCTAGCTCATCTAAAATTAAGAAAAATGGATCTTCTTGTTTTTTTGCAGCGGCAGCAAATAAATCCTCTAGCTCTGCATATTGATATGCTGCAACAGAGGCAACAATTCCTTGGTGATTGGCATCTGATAATTGATCGACCTTTTTCTTCGGGACAAATTGAACAATGACACCACGTTCTCGTGCCAAATCTAGAAGTTCGTTAACCCCCGATTTTTTCACACCTTCTGCAATCCATACTTTATTCATATCGCGGCCTGAACGAAGCGCTTCTAACACTGGGTTTTTACCGGCAATAATTTCACCATTTTGCTCTGCCATTAATTCGACACTCCTTTCGATTCCTCGATTATTTGAATAGCGTATGCAATGATTGCATAAACGCGTTCTAAGTCATTTAATAAATATAAACTACCTAGCACAGCCTCAAAGCCTGAGCTATTACGGTATGTTTGAACATCTGTATTTTTTGGCACAGAGCCGGATTTGGCATTGCGCCCACGACGGAACACAGCCAATTCCTCCTCTGTTAAAAAACCTTCATCCATCATTCGATGTACAATCATAGATTGTGCTTTCGCTGATACGTAATGTGTCGCTTCTCTATGAAGTGTGTTAGGTTTGACGCGGCCGGCACGTAGTAAATGCTCTCGTACCTTTTGTTCTAAAACTGCGTCCCCCATATAGGCTAACGCTAATGCATTTAATTGCTTAACATCTTCGTTGCGGAGTTTACCCAAATTACTTACCCTCGTTTCCATCTAGTTCCTTGTCGCGTATCTTCTAAAATGATACCTTGCGCTTGCAAATGGTCACGAATTTCATCTGAACGAGCAAAATCACGATTTTTACGTGCTTCTATACGCTCCTGTAAAAGCGCTTCAATTTCTTCGTCTAATAACTCTTCTTCTTTTGCAAATTCAATACCTAAGACGTCACCTAACACCTCAAAAGTTTCAGTAAAACTCAATAATACTTTTTCATCAGTATTCGTTTCATTTAAATAAATATTTGCGATACGCGCTAATTCAAATAATACGGAAATGGCATTGGCTGTATTAAAATCATCATCCATTGCTTCTTCAAAATGAGCTTTTTGTTCAGCAATTTTTTCAAGCCATTCTTCTGAGTGATCACCTAAGCTCGCAGTTGCTGTTAAACGGTGTTTGACATTGTTGTAGGCAGTACGAATTCGTTCTAAACCATTTGCGGCTGCATCTACTAAATCCTTCGCAAAGTTAATTGGATGACGATAATGCACAGAAAGCATAAAGAAGCGTAAAATTTGCGGGTCAATTTGTTTACGAATATCATTAACGAGTATAAAATTACCAAGGGATTTGGACATTTTTTCATTATCAATATTAATATACCCATTGTGCATCCAATAACGTGCAAATGTTTTATCATTATGAGCTTCAGATTGTGCAATTTCATTTTCATGATGTGGGAATGTTAAATCTTGCCCACCAGCATGAATATCAATAGTATCTCCTAAATGCTCACGCGCCATTACTGAGCATTCAATATGCCAACCTGGACGCCCTTTGCCCCACGGACTTTCCCAGTAAATTTCACCTGGCTTCACAGCTTTCCATAGAGCGAAATCTAACGCATCATCTTTTTTCTCGCCTGCTTCTATACGAGCACCAATTTTTAAATCATCTACCGCTTGGTGAGATAATTTACCGTAACCATTAAATTTACGAGTTCGGTAATAAACATCACCAGCTGACTCATAAGCATAACCTTTATCGACTAAAACTTGAATGAATTGAATGATATCATCCATATGCTCTGTTACGCGTGGATGTACATCCGCTTTCTTGCAGCCTAACGCTGTAACATCTTCAAAGTATGCAGCAATAAAGCGTTCCGTTAATTCATGAACTTCTTCTCCAAGCTCATTAGCAGCCTTAATAATTTTGTCGTCCACATCTGTGAAATTTGAAACAAATTTCACATCGTAGCCTTTGTATTGAAAATAACGACGCACTGTATCGTAGACAATTACAGGACGTGAATTCCCAATATGAATGTAGTTATAAACTGTCGGACCACAAACGTACATTTTTACTTTGCCTTCCTCCAGCGGTACAAACGTTTCCTTTTGTCGTGTTAATGAGTTGAAAATTTGAATACTCATTGGGTTTCTCTCTCCTTTTGTAAGCGTTCGATTTCCTGATTCAATGCTGCAATCTGCTTCTCGAAAGCTTGACAACGTTCTTCTACAGGGTCAGGTATATTTTGGTGGTCTAGTTTTTTCTCTAGACGGACTCCATCCTTAATCACTATTTTACCAGGAATACCAACAACCGTAGCATTAGGTGGCACTTCTTTTAAGACAACTGAGCCTGCACCAATTTTACTATTTTCACCAATTGTAATAGAACCTAACACTTTTGCACCTGTCGCAACTAGCACATTATCCTCTAATGTCGGATGGCGTTTTCCCTTTTCTTTCCCTGTACCACCTAAAGTAACACCTTGATACAACGTTACATTATCACCAATCTCACATGTTTCGCCAATGACAACGCCCATCCCATGGTCAATAAAGAAACGTCGACCGATTTTCGCTCCAGGGTGAATTTCAATTCCAGTAAAGAAGCGACTAATTTGTGAAATAGCACGGGCTATAAAATAAAAACGCTTTTTAAAGAACCAATGGGCAACTCGATGTGCCCAAGTAGCGTGCAGGCCCGAGTATGTTAATATCACTTCGAATACACTGCGCGCTGCTGGATCATTCTCAAAAATTGTTTCTACATCTTCCTTCATTCTTTTAAACACAAAAAGCTCCCCCTTTTCATTTTGATCTGCTTTGACCCTTTGAAAATGCCATACAAATCAACTGCATCCCTGACCTTTGAAATACTATAGCTGACGTTGATTTCACCGCAGAGTAGTCGAGCAGAATTCGGCGCATCCATCGCTTCAAGTCACATGTCCGGAAAATAAAAAAGCGCCCCTATCATCCCTAAAAAAGGAATGACAGAGACGCTAAATATGCGCGGTTCCACTCTGATTGAAGGCGAAAGCCTCCCACTCTGGACGTTCTGTAACGGGAACGAATCGATAAAGCCTACTTTTTGTTCAGCTTTATGCTCAAAGGTGCATTTCAGTTTTGCCTAGGCTCAGACCACTTTCAGCCGGTGATGGTCCTCTCTTTAGAGCATGCGCCACTTACTTCTCCTTATCAACGCTTTTTCAATGTAAATACATTTTACAACGAACTAATAAATTGTCAATCAATTTCTACTTATTGCGCAATTTTTTCTACACGATCAATTGTTTTCTGTTTGCCAATTAAGCAAATCGCGTTAGGAAGCTCTGGACCATGCGTTTCACCCGTCGTTACGACGCGGATTGGCATAAATAGATTTTTACCTTTGTGACCTGTTTCTTTTTGAACAGCTTTAATAGCCGCTTTGACAGTATCAGGCGTAAATTCCTCTAAACCTTCAAGCTGTGCTTTAAATGCAGTCATTACCTCAGGTACCTGCTCACCTGCTAAAACTGCTTTTGCTTCTTCATCATATTCAATATGATCGTTAAAGAATAGGCGAGATAGTTCTACAATTTCAGCACCAAAGCTCATTTGATCATGATAAAGTGCGATTAAATCTGTAGCCCATGTACGTTCTTCTTCTGTTAGTTCTTCTGGTAATAAACCAGCTTTTTGTAAGTGTGGTAAAGATAATGCCACTACTTCTTCTAAAGATAATTTTTTAATGTATTGATTATTCATCCAAGTAAGCTTTTGTTTATCGAACATAGATGGTGATTTTGAAAGACGTTTTTCATCAAAGATTTTAATAAATTCTTCTTTTGAGAAAATCTCTTCTTCCCCTTCAGGAGACCAGCCAAGTAATGCAAAGAAGTTGAACATCGCTTCAGGTAGGTAGCCTAAATCTTTATATTGTGTTACGAATTGAATAATTGATTCATCACGTTTTGATAATTTTTTACGGTTTTCATTAATGATTAATGTCATATGACCAAAGCGTGGATATTCCCAGCCAAACGCATCAAAAATCATCATTTGTTTTGGTGTATTCGATAAATGCTCTTCGCCACGGAATACATGTGAAATTTCCATAAAGTGATCATCTAGCACTACCGCATAGTTATACGTTGGGATACCGTTTGCTTTAACAAGTACCCAGTCACCAATATCTTTTGATTCAAATGTTACTTGTCCACGTACTAAATCTTCAAATTCGTATGTTACATTTTCAGGTACGCGCATACGAATTGTATATTGTTCACCAGCAGCTTCTTTAGCGGCAACTTCCTCTGCTGATAAATGACGACAAGTACCATCATAAGTTGGAGCTGCAACACCTCGTGCTTTTTGTTCTTCACGAGACGCTTCTAATTTCTCAGAAGAACAAAAGCATTTGTAAGCTACACCTTGCTCTAATAGTTTCTCAGCGTGCTCTTTATAAATATCAAGACGCTCCATTTGACGATAAGGTGCATACGGTCCACCAATATCGATCGACTCATCATATTCCATACCTAACCATTTTAAGTTATCTAGTTGAGATGCTTCTCCGCCCTCTACATTACGCTCGATATCTGTATCCTCAATACGTACGATGAATTTACCGTTATGATGTTTTGCATATAAATAGTTAAATAACGCTGTACGCGCTCCACCGATATGTAAGAAACCAGTAGGGGATGGCGCGTAACGAACACGAACTTCTTTCGCCATAATTAAAAGCCTCCTAAATTTTCGTTCAAAAAATTGACTTTGTTCATTTTACCACTCTGTTACAGGAAATAAAAGCGCTGAGAGCCTGCTTTTACTTCTTTATCAATAGGATTGTCGCCAAAGCCGCAATCCCTTCCTCGCGACCTGTAAAACCTAAACGTTCAGTTGTTGTTGCTTTAACATTCACTTGAGAAGGCTCTGCATGAAGTAATTCAGCAATACGATTTTGCATTTGTTCAATATATGGTGCCATTTTCGGACGTTGTGCCATAATCGTACAATCCACATTGCCTAGAACATAACCCTTGTCCTCAACAATCTTCCAAATATGCTCTAATAATTTCGCTGAATCAGCATCTTTGAACGCAGGATCTGTGTCTGGGAAATGACGACCGATATCTCCCTCACCAATAGCCCCTAACGCTGCATCTGTTACAGTGTGTAATAAAACATCTGCATCCGAATGCCCTACTAACCCTTTTTCATGAGGAATTGTTATACCACCAATAATTAATGGACGCCCTTCTTCAAATGCATGCACGTCAAATCCTTGTCCCACTCGAAACATATGATTTTGAGACTGTCTAATAAGATAAATAAAATCCACCACACGAAGCCCATTCACTTTAAAAAATATGCAGACTTAAAAAGCGTCTATTCAGCTCATAAGGCAGTCTCATTCACCTTCTTTCACTTTTATATTTACTCTATATTATACCCTCACATTTTAACATATTTCCTAGGAAATGAGTGTCTCGACAAAGTTATATACTATTGAGCTCTCATTTCCCTCGTATTTTTTGTTATGCTTGCATTAATCTAATACGATAAGGCGGGACTAAAATGAACATCAATACTTTTGAAAAGCAATTTAAAAAAGTAATTGTACAGCGTGGACACGATTATTATGTAAAAAATCATGTCATTGATATTATGCAAATTGACAATAGCAATTGGCAGGCAGAGGTTGAAGGAACTGAACCGTATACTGTAGACGTCGTCATCACATCAAATGGCGATATTACATATGCGAATTGTGACTGCCCTTTCGATGATGATTGCAAGCATATTGCCGCTGTGCTATACGCGATTAAGGAACAGCTTAACAACCCTCCTGCACCAGTATCTAGATCATCTAAAGTCAAAAAATCAACATTACAGCAATTGCTAACAACACAAACAAAAGAAAATTTAATAAGCCTAATTCTAACAGTGGGGAAGAACTCCCCGAATTTTTTGCAAGAATTAGAAATGCGACTAATGGAGCCAACAGATATAGTAAAGGCCGCTAAAAAAATGATTGTCCAGCATCTAAAAAGCGGGCAGGAGGGGCGTAGCGGTTTTATCCCACGTCATCGGGCATCGAAAGCACTAAAAGGTGTCTACTCAACACTTCAACACGCTAAGGAGCATATTGACGAAGAGAATTATATTACAGCTATTGAGCTTAGTTTTCTGTGCCTTCAATACACATTAGAGGCACTACAATATGGTGATGATTCCGATGGTCATTTCGGTGATGCCATAAATGAAAGTCTTGAATTAATTAGTCAAGCGATTGAAGAAGGAGTTAGTCTTTGGTCAAAAGAGCAGTATGAAACAGTATATGAACTTGTTATTCAAAAAGCAATGCAACACGAGTTAGATGGCTGGGTAGACTGTCGAATTCATTTGCTCCATGCCTGTGTTCCTCTTTGTATGGATGATGCGATTGAGGAGCAATTCAAAACCCTTATTCATTCGATGGAAAGTACATCAGATGATTGGAATGCACAATATATTAATAAAGAGTTAAAGCAGATTGAGCTTCACTTATTGCAGAATAAATACAGTAGTAAGGAAGTAGAGGCATTTTTGGAAAAGCATATTGAGGACTACCATATGCGTGAACAACTTATTCAATCTGCCATTAACCATGGCGAATATGAAAAAACATTACAATTGACAGCGGATGGGATCCAGCAAGATCAACAACTTCCTGGCATTGTGAGCATGTGGCAACGCTATGCTTTTATAGCTCATCAGCATTTAGGGCATACAGAAGAAATGCGTGAATTAGCTTTAAAGCTATTACAACAAGGTGATTATGATTTTTACAAGGAATTCAAAGCTCTTCACTCTACTGAACAATGGCCTGAGGTTCTAGAAGAATTATTAAATAGCCTTGCCAATTCACAATTATATGCAAGACTTATTGTAGAAGAACAACAAACTAAACGTATTCTAGACTATTGCAAAAAATACCCAACACGAATAGAGGACTATTATCAATTCATTAAAGAGCAGTACTATGAAGAAGTTTGTGCACTCTTCATTGACGCCGTCACTATCGATGCTCAATCTTCCACTAATCGAAAAAATTATAAAGATGTCTGTCGTTCTATCAATATTATGCGGAAGGCTGGCTATGCCATAGAAGCAGAACGGTTAATTGCTGATTTACTGCAAACTTACCCAAGACGGTCTGCTTTTATAGAGGAATTAAAGAGTATTATGAAATAGTGGATTTTCACTGCAAAAAGAGTTGCTTAACCGCTTTACATTTTGAGGAATTGAGGCATTTAAGAACATTGCTGAAAGAACTTAAAATAAAATCCCGTAAGAAGTTATAATGCTACTTCTTTACGGGATTTTGTATAGTTGCTCTAGCCGCTACCATTTTAATTTACCTATGGGTGTCACTTCAACTACTCGCATTCAAAGCACGTTTACGCAAGATCGCTTCACCGAAAACTAAATCCTCTTGCGTCGTCATTTTTACATTTTCGTAGCTACTTTCTACAATATGCACCTCATGACCAAGACGTTCAACAAGCATTGCCTCATCGGTACCAAGGAAGCCCACCTTCTCAGCGACATCCTCTGCCTCTACAATCAAATCAAATTGAAACGCTTGTGGGGTTTGAATCATCCATAAGCTTTCTCGATCAATCGTCTCTTCAATAACACCATCACGTACTTTTTTCATCGTATCCTTCGCACGAACACCCGCAATCGCAGCGCCAAAATCATGCGCACTTTGCACAAGATTCGCTATAATGTCGTGAGTAATAAATGGACGCGCAGCATCATGCACAAGCACAATATCAACCTGCTTCATCTCTTTCATGCACGAATGGACGGAATGCTGTCGCTCTGCTCCACCATCAGGTAAACCTTTAACTTTAGTAATTCCATACCTCTCTAGCATTTCTTGAATAAATACACGCTCTTCAGGCTTTACTGCAAGCCAAATACCTGTACACTGACCATCCTGTTCAAATACCTCCAGTGTGTGTATGAGGATCGGTTTTTCTAAAAGATTTAAAAATAACTTATTTTGCCCTGCACCCATTCGCTTTCCGCTTCCCGCAGCAGGCAATACTACTTCATATTGCACATTTCCCACTTCCTAGTCATCCTTTGGTTTAGCAAAAATCATACGACCTGCTGATGTTTGAAGAACACTTGTTACGGTTACTGTAATTGCCTGTCCTATATAGCTACGTCCACCTTCAACAACGATCATTGTGCCATCATCTAAATAAGCAACCCCTTGATTATGCTCTTTCCCATCTTTAATGACCATCACTTGCATATCCTCACCTGGAATTACGACAGGTTTGACTGCATTTGCTAAATCATTGATGTTTAGCACTTTAACGTGGTGTAGCTCGCAAACTTTGTTAAGGTTAAAGTCGTTCGTCACAATTTGTGTATCGTAGCCCCTTTTCTTTGCAAGGCGGACTAGCTTTAAGTCAACCTCTTGAACATCCTCAAAATCCTCTTCAGTAATCTCAACCTTCGTCATACGTTCATCTTGTAATTTTTTTAAAATATCTAAGCCGCGGCGACCTCTTGTACGCTTCAATGTATCCGAAGAATCAGCAATGTGCTGGAGCTCAGTAAGGACAAATTGGGGTACAACTAGTGTACCTTCTATAAAGCCTGTTTCAGAAATATCTGCAATACGACCATCAATAATAACACTAGTATCTAACAGTTTATAGCTTCCTCGTACCTCTTGAGCCTCTACACCTTCCGCTAATTTTTTCTTTGAAGTATTACCACGCAAAGTAAATAGCTGGATTAATTCATCTCGCTTTTTAAAGCCTACACGGAACCCTAAATACCCAAGCATAAATGACAGTATAATTGGTAAAACCTTTGTAAAACTCGGTAAATCAATACTATCGATTGCAAATCCTAAGAAATACGCAACGATTAGTCCAATAATAAGTCCAAGTGTACCAAATAATAAGTCACCAACCGGTACTTTAAATAGCACCTCTTCCATCCAGCTAATGAGCCTTACAAAATAATCTGAAAAGGCAAATGATAATGTAAATAGTAAAAGCGCTCCTAAAGCTACTGATACATAAGGGTTATCAAGCCAAGGATTAGATGATAAATGAAGCAATTCGTATAATGGCGGTAAGAAAACAAGGCCTAATGCTCCTCCAATCAGTAAAAAAGCAATTTGAACAAATTTTTTCATAAACTGTCACCTCCCATTCTTAATATATAATTATACATAGTTTACTGCAGAAAATCTTTTATGACCCTATCAAAGCATCGGTAATTTCATCCATCAATTGATCATCCCAAGTCTACTGAAAATCAATTTCTAAAATTCTAAAATCCGAAATGCTCTTTGGCACCAGCTCGGCATTAAACAAGCATTTTCACGGACGTTATCATAGACGCCATTTCCCCTCTTTGAGTTTCCTACCTTCTATCTATGAATTTAAAAAAACCAAATCTCCACTCATGCAATTAAAAGTGCATGTCAGAACATTGTCCAACATGCACAAACTTCTTTATAGCTCTCTAAAGCAAGCATTCAATGCATCCTTTATCGTTTCTACACCAACAATCTCAATACCTTGAGGGAAATCCCAACCACCGATATTTGAGGCTGGTATGAAGGCCCGCTTAAATCCGAGCTTTGCTGCCTCGATCACACGTTGTTCAATACGAGATACACGACGCACCTCGCCTGTCAAACCTACTTCCCCAATAAAGCAATCCGTTGCCCGAACAGCTTGATCCTTAAAACTCGAAACAATACTTGTCAACACAGCCAAATCAATGGCAGGCTCATCAAGCTTCACGCCGCCAGCAACTTTAATATATGCATCCTGTGCCTGTAGCATGAGACCCATTCTCTTTTCAAGGACAGCCATAAGCAGTTGCACACGATTTTGATCGACACCCGTTGCCATTCGTTTCGGATAATTAAAGCTTGTTGGTGTTACCAGTGACTGAATTTCAACTAGAATTGGCCGTGTACCTTCCATTGAGGCTACGATTGTTGATCCAGCCGCACCCTGTGAACGCTCCTGTAGGAACAACTCAGACGGGTTTAACACTTCCTTTAAGCCCCCCTGAAGCATTTCAAAAATTGCAATTTCATTCGTAGAGCCAAAGCGGTTTTTTTGGCTGCGTAAAATACGGTGATTATGATGTCGTTCTCCTTCAAAATACAATACCGTATCAACCATATGCTCCAAAATACGTGGTCCTGCAATTTGCCCCTCTTTTGTTACATGTCCGACTAAAAATATGGCAATTCCTTTTGTTTTTGCAATTCGCATAAGTTCTGCTGTACATTCACGCACTTGTGATACACTACCAGGTGCACTCGTTATCTCTGGATGAAAAACAGTTTGAATAGAATCGACAATAACAAACTTTGGCTGCACATCATCAATGGTCTGATTTAAAAACTCTAAATTCGTTTCAGAATATATATAAAGCTCCTGTGAGATCACCCCTAAACGTTCTGCACGCAGCTTTGTTTGACGGATGGATTCCTCACCGGAAATATAGAGCACACGATGTCCCTTATTCGACAGCAACGCAGATACTTGTAATAATAACGTTGACTTCCCAATTCCAGGATCTCCCCCAATTAACACAAGAGAACCTGGTACGATGCCTCCTCCTAATACTCGGTTAAGCTCGCCCATTTCTGTAGCAACTCGTGATTCCTCAGCAGTTTCAATTTGCATAATCGGGAGGGCCTTTTGGGTAACCGTAGCAGAATGTTGGAATGCACCGCGCGGCCCTTTTGCAACGACCTCCACCTCTTCAACCATCTTATTCCATTCCCCACACCCTGGACATCTCCCCATCCATTTTGCAGATTCATAACCACAGCTTGAGCATACAAATTTTGTTTTTTTCTTTGCCAAATTGCATCCACCTCGAATATTTGTTCTTATGTTTATTGTACATAAAAAAGGACAGCTTGGCACTATAGCCTTGCTGTCCTTTTCAAATGAAATGTTTACCCCGCATGAATGTGCAGTAATTTATCTGTACCGAAAGCGAAGGTTCACTTTATCGTATGATATGAAGATTATTTAGAAGTAGATACTTCCTCTTTTTTCTTCACAACAAACTCATTATTCACGTAATCAATGATTACTTGGTTACCCTTCTCTACATTGCCTTTCAGTAGTTCTTCCGATAAACGGTCCTCTACTTGTTTTTGTAATGAACGACGTAGTGGGCGAGCACCGTATTGAGGATCGTAGCCTTCCTCTGCAATTTTTTCAAGAGCCGATTCCGTTAACTCTAACGAAATGTCTTGCTCTTTCAGACGTTTTGTTAAAGCATTCGCCATCATCGCTACGATTTCTTTTAAATGTTCTTTTTCTAGTGAGTGGAAGACGATCATTTCGTCGATACGGTTTAAGAACTCTGGGCGGAATGCTTTTTTCAATTCCTCGAGCATTGTACCCTTCATATCTTTATACTTCGTATCCGTACTACCTACATTGAAACCAAGGTTTTTACGATATTTTAAAGCGTCCGCACCAACGTTGGATGTCATAATAACAACTGTGTTGCGGAAATCCACCACTCGACCTTTAGAATCTGTTAAACGGCCATCTTCAAGTACTTGAAGTAAGATATTGAAAACATCTGGATGAGCCTTCTCAATCTCATCTAGTAATACTACAGAATATGGTTTACGACGAACCTTTTCTGTTAGTTGACCGCCATCATCAAAGCCTACATAGCCAGGAGGTGAACCAACTAAACGTGAAGTCGAATGTTTTTCCATGTACTCTGACATATCAACGCGAATCATTGCATCCTCGTCGCCAAACATAACTTCCGCTAATGCTCTAGCAAGCTCTGTTTTACCAACCCCTGTAGGGCCTAAGAAAATAAATGAACCAATTGGTCGTTTCGGATCTTTCAAGCCAGCTCTTGCACGACGAATTGCGCGAGAAATTGCCTCTACCGCTTCTCCTTGACCTACAACACGTTTGTGTAACTCTTCTTCAAGTTGTAATAACTTAGAAGATTCTTCGGAAGCAATTTTTGATACTGGAATTCCAGTCCACATAGATACTACCGCTGCTACATCATCCACTGTCACTTTTGATTCAGCCTTACCTTGCTCTTCCTTCCAATTTTTTCTCGTAGTTTCAATTTCATCTTTTAGCTTTTGCTCTGTATCTCTTAAAGATGCTGCCTTTTCAAATTCTTGACCAGAAACGGCTGCATTCTTTTCAGAGCGTACATTTTCCAATTTATCTTCAAGCGCTTTTAAGTTTGGTGGTACCGCGAATGAACGTAAGCGTACTTTAGAACCCGCTTCATCAATCAAGTCAATCGCCTTATCTGGTAAGAAACGGTCAGAAATATATCGGTCACTCATTTTTGCTGCCGCTTCAATTGCTTCATCTGTAATTTTCACACGGTGATGTGCTTCATAGCGATCACGTAAACCTTGAATAATTAGGATCGCTTCTTCTACAGTCGGCTCATCAACTTGAATTGGTTGGAACCGGCGCTCTAATGCCGCATCCTTTTCAATATATTTGCGATACTCATCAAGTGTTGTCGCGCCAATACATTGAAGCTCGCCACGTGCTAAAGATGGTTTTAAAATATTTGACGCATCAATGGCACCTTCTGCACCGCCTGCACCGATCAATGTATGCAGTTCATCGATAAATAAAATAACATTACCTGCTTGGCGAATTTCATCCATTACTTTTTTCAAGCGATCCTCAAATTCACCGCGATATTTTGTTCCAGCAACAACTGTCCCCATATCAAGTGTCATAACACGTTTATCACGAAGAATTTCTGGCACTTCATTATTAATAATTTGCTGCGCTAAGCCTTCAGCAATAGCTGTTTTACCAACACCTGGCTCCCCGACTAATACAGGGTTATTTTTTGTACGGCGAGATAGAACCTCGATAACACGTGTAATTTCCTTGCTTCGACCAATGACTGGATCTAAAGTACCTTCACGAGCAATTTGCGTTAAATCACGAGCAAGGCTATCCAATGTTGGTGTATTGGCAGCCTGTGCAGCTTGTTGACCAGATTGAGCATTGTCGTTATTGCCTAATAACAATAGCACTTGCTGACGAGCCTTATTCAATCCGACACCAGCATTATTTAATACGCGAGCCGCTATCCCTTCACCTTCACGAATAAGCGCCAATAGTAAATGCTCTGTTCCAATATAGGAATGACCTAATTTACGTGATTCATCGACTGATAGCTCTATTACTTTTTTAGCTCGAGGTGTGTAGTGGACAATTGGGCCAACATCCTCTTTCCCCTTCCCTACAAGTTCTTCAATACCCGCTTCAATCATTTGAGGGCTAATATCAATGGCTTCTAATGCTTTTGCAGCAATACCGCCACCTTCACGGATAAGCCCTAAAAGAATATGCTCTGTTCCAATTGATTCGTGCTTCCAACGAATTGCCTCTTCTTGTGCAAGCTGTAATACTTTTTGTGCGCGTTGTGTAAAACGATTAAACATCAAATGAATCCTCTCCTTTTCCCCGAATAATAGGCTTACTCACATTTTCTCGAGACAGTGCCTCACGAAGCATTTCAGCCCGTACGCGATCTCGCTCAGCAGGCGGCAAAACGTCCCCTGCGTAATTCTGTAAAAATCCAGGTTGCATACTGACTACACATTCGTTTAATTTAGTCGCTTTAATACCTTCAATTAACTGTAAATCTACGCCTAAACGAACATTTGATAGACAGGTAGCGGCTTCCTCACTCGTTAAAATTCGAGCATATGTTAACGTACCTAAAGCACGGTACACACGGTCTTCTAGAGCAAGTTCTGCTTTTTCCATTAACTTGCCTCTTGCATGCCGTTCTTTTTGAATTATTTTTTCAGCGACACTTTGGATGTCCGCTAAAATGTCATCCTCTGTTTTTCCTAGTGTAATCTGATTTGACACTTGGTAAACGTTACCTATATTTTCGCTACCTTCTCCATATATTCCTCTTACCGTCATTCCTAATCGTGTCATTGCATTAATGATTTGATTCATCTGAGCCGTGAGTGTAAGGGCTGGCAGGTGCATCATGACAGATGCTCGCAAACCAGTACCAATATTTGTTGGGCAACTTGTTAAATAACCAAATGTATCTCGGAATGCATAAGGCAAAGCTTTCTCTAAGGTACGATCAATTTTATTGGCCTGCTCGTATGCCTGTTGAAGTTGAAAACTCGCTGTCATACATTGAATGCGTAAATGGTCTTCTTCGTTCACCATAATGCTAATTGATTCGTCATCAGATAAGAGCATGGAGCCAACTTGCTCTTTTTTTGCAAGCTGAGGACTAATTAAATGTTTTTCTACAAGTATTTGACGTTGTAAAGGCGTTAAATCCTTAATAGCAAAATATGAATAATTTTCTTGAAGTTCTGTACTGTCCTTTATTGCATGTGTAACTGCCTGTTCTACATGTAATGCTTCATCCTCTGTAAAAGCTAATGGAAAACGATAACCATCTAAATTTCGAGCAAGGCGAATGCGTGTACTAATGACAATATCTGAATAATCATCCTCCACACTCATCCATATTGGTGTAGCACGCTCTAAAAACGATTCAATCATCACGACACATCACCACCTTCAAATTGTACCTGCTTCTCAAGTTCCTTCGCTTCATCGCGAAGCTTAGCTGCCTCTTCAAATTGTTCTTTATCTACAGCAAGCTTCATACGTTTACGAATATCCTCAATTTGCTTTTTGATGACATAAACATTGCTTCGAGCACCGGGCATTTTCCCTATATGTTGAGGCCCAGCCTGTATGCGGTTAAAGAGCTTCGGTAAGTGCTCGCTAAAGGTATCATAGCAGCTAGGGCATCCAAATTTGCCTTCTTTTAAAAACTGCTTATACGTAAATCCACATTGTGGACATGTTTGCGGTTGTGCTGGTGCCTGCTGTTTTTCACCCACTTTTTGTTGCTGCCATGAAGGTGAGCCAAACCAATTAGATAATAGCTGTTGAATAGATATTGGCTCTTGCTTAAATTCAGCATGAAATGGATGGAACTGCGAGGCGCAGACGTCACAATAATGGTGCTCCACCTTTTGACCACTTTGAACTTGTGTTACGGTAACTGTCGCATTACGCTGCTTACAATGTTCGCATATCATTTCCATCACCTCTTTTATTTTTGCTGTTCATATTTAATCGTTGTTAGCATCGCTCGTAAAATTTTTGCTCGAATATGATCCCGTAACGGGAGTTGCAAATCAATAGTTGAACGATCAACTGCTGCTAATATTATTTTCGCTTCTCGCCTTGAAATTACCTGCTCATCAATTAGTCGATAAACTAAATCTTCTGCCATTGTTTGCGATGCCCCACCTTCTATTTGCCTAAGGACATCATCGATTAGATCAATTTGTGAATTCGCGCGGACACGTAAAATTCGAATGTATCCACCACCACCACGTTTGCTTTCAACAAGGTAACCTCGTTCGGCAGTAAATCTTGTATTAATTACATAATTTATTTGTGAGGGCACGCACTGAAATTTATCTGCGATTTCACTACGTTTTATTTCAATATGCCCTTCTCCACCTAATTCAAGTACTTGCTTTAAGTAGCCTTCTATGATGTCTGATATATTACGCATTTTAGGAATACACCTCGCTTACTACACTGACTTTGACTATCTTTGACTTTCTTTGAGTATATTATACAAAACGCTTGAAAATAATTGCAATTATTTCGCACACAGAAAAAATCCACCGAATGCTTTAACTATAAGATACCCTTATCGGCAAAAGAAAAAACGCAAGCATATGCAACTAGCATATACTTGCGTCTATAAAAATTATACCCAGCGACCAACAATTGGATAACGCCAAGGCTCATCAGATAAAGCCTTCACAATACCGATAATTGGTACGATAACATACATAATGCCGAAAGCAATCACGAACGGTATACCAATGAGCAGGAAGCTTAAAATACCCGAAATTGTAAGTAATGCTCCAATGACAATTTGGAATAATAAAGCTTGCACAGAAACACTCTTTACCTCTTCATCCGAGCCAATCAAGAAAAATATAATAGGTACTAACCATGGCGCAAAAAATGCACTTGCGTGTATGATTACCTTAGACCATTTTGTTTCCATTTATATCAACCCTTCCATATAATTTTTTAGTTTATGTACTACTTTTTACGAAACTACCCCTCAAATAGTTTCAAATATGAATTGGCTTTATTAAAATTTTTTTGAAAGGCATGTGATACTTGATGGAATTTAATAACACACTTGCAAATGAATATGAAAAAGGTATTCGTCGTACGCTACCAAGCTACGATGCAATGCTGCGTTTAACACAAACCTTTTATCAATCTGCATTACCTGAGAACGCTGAATTTTTAGTAATTGGTTCCGGAAGCGGTAATGAAATTTTACAGCTCGCTGAGAAAAGACCTCATTGGTCATTTGTTGGCATCGATCCATCAGAAGCGATGCTACAAATAGCTAGCGAACGTTTAAAATCTCTACCTAATAATATTTCTTTATATCAAGGAACTATACTGGATACTAAGCCGTCTTCAGTAAAATTTGATGCAGCAAGCTGTGTACTAGTGCTTCATTTTATAAAAGATGATCAAGAGAAGCTTGCAACATTAAAAGAAATAGCAAATAATTTAAAGCCTGATGCTCCATTTGTGCTCGTCTCAAAATACGGGCAGCCAGGTTCCTTAGAAACCGAGCTACAATTTAATTTATGGCGTGCTTATTGGCTACAGCATACAAAGCTCTCACCATCAGACGTAGCGGAAATGGAGAAATCCATCCGTTCTCTTTCATTTATGTGTGAAGAGGACATTTTATCACTATTACAGCAGGCAGGCTTTACAAAACCATCTAGATTCTTTGCCACTACTTTATTTGGCGGTTGGATATGTTATAAAGAAAGCGTATAACTTCTTTCAGCAAATGTCTTTTGTACCGAAAGCGTAGCGACAGGTACAGGTGTCCAAACACCCGCTGAAATAGAGGAACTCAGCCTAAGAACACCACGTCCTGTGGCATTACTGAAATGACCGACATCGTGTCAACCCTCGTGCATGCCTAACCACAAAGCCGATTCTGGACGCAATTATGCCGAGGCATAATTGATAACTTAAGGCATTCTTTCATGTGAAGATCAATACACCTGTTAGGATAGAATTAAAAGAATTGAGGTGAATGCTGTGATACGCACATTTGGAATTACAAAAGACCAAAAACTTATAAAGGAATTTCCGCTTGAAGATATACACAAAAACGAATTTGAATGGTACTGGGTCGATTTTAATTGTCCGACCGATGAGGAAGAATTACTGTTAGACACATTTTTCCACTTCCATCCACTCGCTATAGAAGATTGTTTAATGCGTTTACAGCGGCCAAAGCTCGATTTTTATGATGATTTCCATTTCTTTGTTATTCAAAGGATGAACGAAGAATTAACATCTGAGGAAGTAAATATTTTTGTTTCTAATAAATATATTGTCACATTCCACAAAAATGTAGCACCGGAAATAGATCGAGTACAAAAGATGTTAGAAAAACAGCCAAAGAATTGGGAACGTGGCACAGTGTATTTAACGTACCAGGTAATCGATAAAATCGTTGATAGCTATTTCCCACTTGTCTATAAAATTGAGGATCATTTAAATGAACTTGAAGATGAGCTTACCTACCAAAGTAACCCCAATGCCATGAAAATTGTATTTGAATTCCGTAGTGATTTGCTCGATTTAAGACGCACCATTTTACCAATGCGTGATTTATTATATCGTATCCTTAACTCTTACCGATTTTCTCTTAAAAAATCAGAACGTGCTTATTTCGGAGATATTTACGATCATCTACTAAAACTCACCGAAATGATCGAATCTAACCGCGAGCTCACTGCTGATATGCGTGATAGCTATATGGCGATGAGCTCTAGTCGCATGAATGGCATTATGATGACCTTAACAATTGTTTCAACAATCTTTATTCCTCTAACATTTATTGCCGGTGTTTATGGAATGAATTTTGACTATATGCCCGAACTACATGGGAAATTTAGCTACTTTGTCGTACTCGGAATTATGATTCTTATCGCTTTATTTATGTTGGCAATCTTTAAACTTAAAGGTTGGTTCAATTTATTTAAAACTTAAAAGTAATCGTTTATCCTTGAATATTAACATTACAATCGGGATCACAGGAACGGAGTGACGAGAAGATTGAAGCCAAGCCACGGAAAGTGTCCCTCGGCTTGGAAATCCACCAATTATTCTTTTGTCGACAAGCTGAAGGCACCTTAGAGATTTTCTAAGGTGCCTTTCACTGTTAGTAAGGACCGCGGTCATCAACTTTATCTTCACCTTGCTGTGGAAATAAAAAGTATGCAAGCACCCCAGATACTAATGTTGCACAGATAGTAATTAATAGTTGATCTAAGTTTGGTACTTCAGCATAGTAGTTTCTTAACATGTAAACCGACCCAATTGCTACAATTACCATAACCGGAATGACAAATTTGAAACGTTTCTTCTCCATATAATACCTCCTCAAAACTATTGTTACGTTCAAGCTAAACAGTTCGTATTTTACAGGTTTCCTATTTCAAATTCAATTTACCTATTACCTTTTTAGTAGTCTATTTCATGACTTTTAATTGACAATCATCTGTAATTGATAAAAAAATATAGAAATAAACTAAAATTTCAACCAAATATAGTACAAAAAATAGTAGAATATATTAAATACTATATATTCCGCAAATTAACGACCCAAGCAATTTAATAGGTATTTAGTTTACTATTCTATACATAATACGGACTTAAGAAATGGAGCAAACAACGATGAGTTGGTTTACAAAAAAGAGCGATTCTAGCTACTCAATTACATTAACACCTGAAAATTATAAGAGCAATGTACAATTGGATGTATCAAACCATCCAAAACTTCAAAAACAGTTACAGCTTTTAGATTTAACAATTGAGGATTTAGCCATCATTAAACAACTACAGCCTTTAGCTAAGGATTTAGTTCCTGAAATGGTGGATCAATTTTATGCAGCCATTAGTTTGAGCCAAGATTTGTTAGAAATTATAAACAGAACGTCACAAATCGAGCGTTTAAAAGTTACTTTACATAAACATTTGAGTGATATTTTTGAAAGTCGTATTAATGACTCTTATATTAATGAACGGAAGGCCATTGCCGAAACCCATGTTCGAATTGGTCTACAATCAAAGTGGTATATCGCCTCATTCCAATCGTTAACAGCTACCTTTACACGCTTTACAGATGAGTTAGATATATCAAAACATGATGCAATTCGTGCTATCAATGCCTTCTGCAAAATCATTAACTTTGAACAGCAGCTTGTAATCGAAGCCTATGAAAAAGAAGAGGAACGCATTCGTGCAGTAGACGGTGAAACAAAACATGCACTTGTTACTACCATTCAAAAAACGGCAGAGGAACTCAATGAGATTAGTGAAGAAACAGCAGCTTCTTTATTAGTCATTTCCTCTCAAACAGATGATATCGCAGTAGCTACTAAGCAAGGCTTAAGCTTTGTTGCTGATACACAGGAAAAATCCAGACGTGGACAGCAGCAGCTGCAAGATCAAAATGATTTAATACAGGTAATTTTACAAAGTGTAAACAGCCTCGAAGTTACGATGAACCAGTTACGCACATCTTCTCAAAAAATATCGGAAATTGTAGGACTGGTCACAGGAATTGCCGATCAAACGAACTTATTAGCACTGAATGCTTCTATCGAGGCAGCCCGTGCAGGTGAGCATGGTAAAGGCTTTGCTGTTGTTGCAGAGGAAGTTCGTAAGCTTGCTGAGGAAACAAAAAATGCTGTACAAAATGTTTCCCATCTCATTAAAGAAACAGAAAGTAATATTACAACCATGTCGACTTCGGTTATTAACGTTGATCAAAAGATTCAACATAGCGTAGATACACAAAACAGTTTATCTAAATCGTTTAATGATATCGCCGATGCTGTTTCTGGAATTCAACAGCAGTATGTAAATACATCAAGAGATATTTCTGCAATCTCTAATTTGATTACCGAACTGTCACAAGGTGCTACACTTGTTTCTTCTTCTTCCGATTCACTTATTAACGTGGTAAATGAATTAAAAATGTAAGCACGAAAAAGGGAAACTGACAGTATACGTCAATTTCCCTTTTTATTTTTAATGCGGTAATTCCCGTTTTTGTTTACGATGTTCTCTTCTTGCAGGGCCGGTTTCAAACAGACGTTTTTCAGCATCTGTTTCAGGATAAATTGCAGGAACTGGCTTAGGTTTTCCGTCATCATCTACTGCAACCATCGTTACAAAGGATTCCGTCGTTAACTTTTCCTCACCAGTTTCAATGTTTCGTGAAATAACTCGAACATAAACTTCCATTGAAGAACGTCCCGTTGACGAAACAATACTTTCAATTTCTAAAATAGCCCCTACATGTGCTGCCGATAAAAAATCAACTGAATCAATAGAGGCTGTGACTACATGCCCTTTTGCATGCTTCATTGCTGTAATAGCAGCAATTTCATCAATATACGCTAACACTCTTCCACCGAAAATGGAGTTGTGATTATTTGTATCTGGCGGTAATACGAGACGCGTTTGAACTGTACGTGACTGACCCATCGGTATTGCGTTGTTTGTCATAGTTCTTGCAACTTCCCTTCATGAATGTTCTTTCGCCATCGTATCGTAGAAAAAGTGCTGATGCAAATTAGAATGATTTTTTCATCGTAATAAATTTCATATCTGTCATTTCTTCGATTGCCCACTTAATGCCTTCGCGTCCGTAGCCACTCATTTTTACACCACCATATGGCATATTATCAACCCTGAATGTCGGAATATCATTAATCATAACAGCACCTGCCTGTAATTCATCCGCTGCTTGTAATGCATCTTGTAATACATTCGTATATATTCCAGCATTTAAGCCAAGCTCCGACTCATTCACTAGTCGAATAGCGTCGTCTAATGTTTCATATGAAACAATTGAGACGATTGGCGCGAATGTTTCCTGACAAACAATTTTCATATTCGCCGTCACATTCGTCATTACAGTCGGCGTTAAAGTACGCTCCGTAAATGTTCCTCCTGTAGCAACTACCGCACCTTGTGACTTGGCTTCCTCAATCCATTGACGCATACGTTCAACTTCTTTTGGGTTAATCATTGCACTAACATCAGTATTTGTATCTAGTGGATCACCTACCACTAATTTCTCCGTCTCAGCTACAAATGCCTTTGTAAATTCATCCATAATAGATGCGTGCACATAAATACGTTGTAAGGAGATACAAACTTGTCCAGCAAAATTAAAGGCACCACCGACACAGCGCGAAATAATTTTATCAATCGGTGTCGATGGCTCGACAATTACAGCTGCATTGGAACCAAGCTCTAAAGTAACTTTACGCAAACCTACCTTTTCTTTAATGCCCAATCCAACCTTACCGCTTCCCGTGAATGTTACTTTTTTCACAAGCGGGTGGGTCACAAGTGTATCACTTAGCTCCCCACCGCTACCTGTCATAATTTGAAGCGCGCCATTAGGTAGACCCGCTTGCTGGAAAATTTCCGCCATCACGATAGAACTTAATGGCGTTTGCGTCGCAGGCTTTAATACGACCGTATTTCCAACTGCAAAGGCAGGACCTAATTTATGTGCCACTAAATTAAAGGGAAAATTAAACGGTGTAATGGCTGAAATTACACCTAGAGGTTCTCGCTTTGTCCAGCCAATACGATCTCCTGCCCCAGGTGCAGCATCCATCGGTACCGTTTCACCCTTTGCTTGCTTAGCTCCCTCTGCGGCAAATTGATAGGTTGCTATTGTACGTTCTATTTCGGTTAAACCTGCTGATATTGGTTTACCTGCCTCTAAGGCTAAAATTTCAGCTAATTCCGCTTTACGTTGGCGCATGATGTCGACCACTTTATATAATATTTCGGCACGTTCGTAGGCTGTTGTCTTTTTAAACGTTTGGAATGTCTCCTGTGCACCTTCTATTGCTCGTTCAACATCAGAAATTGACGCCTTAGCTATCTTTGCAATAACCTCACCACTATAGGGTGATTTCAGTTCATATGTTTCCTTTGCATTCTGCCACTGGCCATTCATCCAAAGCTTTGTTTCCTTCATCCTTCAAATGCACCTCCAAAAATCAAGTTCTTCCTTATTTTATCACGAAGAGCTTGATGCTACAGCTGCTGCACTAACTGCTGCTAACATTGCTGCCTGTTGTGCTTGAATTAACAATTCAATGGATGACATGATTGACATTGATAAGGATTGTTGTACCTTTGCCATATCATAAATAGCAATTTGCGTGGCCATAAATAACACGAATTCACGATGCCATTTTAAAAGTTTCAGATCCTTTAACTCATGATATAAATCAACAATCTGTTGAAGCTGTGCTTGATTCACTTCAAGGATTGCTAAAAAGCCCAGTAATGGATAGTGCATCGTCTTGACCTTTACATCCTGATTTTTTAGTGTGTCACGGATCGTTACAACATTAGGCACTAACTTATTATCATATTGAGGTGATAAAAAAGTCAGTACTTGCGATAGCCATTGAAGCTCATTACCTGCATTAAAACTATATGTACGTAATTCTTTATAATAACGATTCATTGTTTCTGCACGTAGCTCAGCGTCGTCAGATGGGCTACTTAACAATACGGCATAGGGAATATCATCGTATGATGTTAAAAAACGATGATGTTTGCGAATTGCGTCAAATAATGCACGTGCTGCCTGTGCATGTGCACGTTTCTCACTTTCCTCTTCCGTTAAAAACTGTGCTCCTATAAAACTAAAATTCCCACTTCTAAATTTGGCTTCCTTCATTATGCAAACGTTAGTCAGCAAATTTTTTACTGCTTGTTCTGTATCCTCTTGCTCCATCAAATTTGCAGCAATACTATAACCTACCGTTGTTCTTAACGGAGATGACCATGACGTTTGCTTTTTCATTTCTTGTAATACTTTTTTATATTTAACGGAATCAAAAGGTTTCCCGGATGCCACATATTTGCTAGCGATTGCCAACACAATTTTACGATCAACCGTCCGACCAGCAGCCTTTGAGACATCCTCCACTGTATTTGTAAACTGATTTTCAATCATAACAAAGTCCATGTTTAACACGCTCCTTTTCCATATTTACGTAAAAAAACAAAAAAGGATTCATCCATTTTGACTCATCGCCATAACGAGGGGTTGATTTCCGTTCCGTCTGGGAGCTTTGTTGCTGTCGCTTCGCTTTCGCACAGTTAAAACATTTGTTGCTGTCGCTTCGCTTTCGCACAGTTAAAACATTTGTTGCTGTCGCTTCGCTTTCGCGCAAAGCAAAGCTTCCTGGGGGCGTCCGATGAGCCGATGTTGGTCACGAAGGCGTTATCACAGGACATAATGGTTTTAGCCTTCGTTCCTCTATTGCTGATCCCCAAGGAGTCGCCCAGCCGGAACGAAGATCAACTTTTATACATGATATACAAATGTCATACCCACCTTTTAGTCGTGAATCTCGATTTTGTAACAGATAACCTATAAAGTAACATTAATGTAATGTGCGTGTTACTCAATATGAGTGGTTTAATAGAAATAATTAAAAATGAATGGCGGAGCTGACACTGATTGAAATGACCAATAGAAAGTCATATTCAAAGAAACCCAACCAGATCGATTACAATTATTTTTGATATTACGTAACTCTCCAAGAAATATAGCCTTACATACATTCTCCCAGAAAAATTAACATAGAAAAACAGCGGCAATATTTTTTGCCGCTGTCACTAAAGTCTTTAAATTAACTCTAATTCTTTTAATTCCTCAGCAGAAAAGGCTCTTGATCTTGTTAAAAACCTCTTACCTTCAACGCCTTCCAGTGAAAACATGCCACCTCTACCATCGACAACGTCCAGGATTATTTGTGTATGCTTCCAATAGTTATATTGATTTTTATGCATGTAGAAGGGAGCATCACCAATCTCTCCAAGGCAAACATCCTGATCGCCTAATAGTAAGTCTCCCTCTGGATAACACATCGGCGAGGAACCATCACAGCATCCACCTGATTGATGAAACATAATGGGCCCATGCTTTTCTTTCAATAATTCGATTAGTGCTAGCGCTTCTTCTGTTGCTAAAACACGCACGACCACGCACATGCACCTCCATACTAATTAGAAGAAACCAAGTTTGTTTTCGCTGTAGCTAACTAATAAGTTTTTCGTTTGCTGATAATGCGCTAACATCATCTTATGGTTTTCACGACCAACACCCGACATTTTATAACCACCGAACGCTGCATGTGCAGGATAAGCATGGTAGCAATTTGTCCAAACACGACCTGCTTGGATACCTCGACCGAAGCGATAAGCTGTATTCATATCACGAGTCCATACACCTGCTCCTAGACCGTATAATGTGTCATTTGCAATTTCTAATGCTTCCTCTTTTGTTTTAAATGTTGTTACAGCAACAACTGGCCCGAAAATTTCTTCTTGGAAAATGCGCATTTTATTATGTCCTTTGAAGACAGTTGGTTTAATGTAGTAGCCATTTTCAAAGCCTGCTCCTACACTGTTTTTCTCTCCTCCAATTAGACATTCAGCACCTTCTTGCTTACCAATATCTAAGTAAGAAAGGATTTTTTCCATTTGCTCACTCGAAGCCTGTGCTCCCATCATCGTATTCGGATCAAGTGGATTCCCAACTTTAATCGCTTCAACACGCTGTAGGACGCGCTCCATAAATTTATCGTAAATAGATTCTTGGATTAGTGCACGAGAAGGACATGTACATACTTCACCTTGGTTTAAAGCGAATAATACAAAGCCCTCAACTGCTTTATCTAAAAAGGCATCATCTTCATCCATAATATCTTCAAAGAAGATGTTTGGTGACTTGCCGCCCAATTCTAATGTAACAGGAATAAGGTTTTGTGAAGCATATTGCATAATTAAGCGACCAGTCGTTGTTTCACCAGTAAAAGCAATTTTACCGATGCGTGGATTCGATGCTAGCGGCTTCCCTGCCTCTAAACCAAAGCCATTGACAACATTCAGTACACCTGACGGCAATAAATCTTCTATTAATTCAACGAGCACCATAATCGAAGCTGGCGTTTGCTCTGCAGGTTTCAATACTACACAGTTTCCAGCTGCAAGTGCAGGTGCTAGCTTCCAAACAGCCATTAATAACGGGAAATTCCAAGGGATAATTTGACCTACTACCCCAATTGGCTCATGGAAATGATAAGCGACTGTATCATTATCGATTTGGCTTACCGCGCCTTCTTGTGCACGTAAAGCCCCCGCAAAATAACGGAAATGATCAATGGCAAGAGGGATATCTGCATTTAATGTCTCACGTACCGCTTTTCCGTTATCCCATGTTTCGGCAACGGCTAGCTTTTCTAAGTTTTGTTCTATGCGGTCCGCAATTTTAAGTAAAATGTTTGCACGCTCTGTTGGAGATGTTTTGCCCCATTCTTCTTTCGCGGCATGTGCTGCATCAATTGCAAGTTCAATATCCTCAGCAGTAGAACGAGCTAATTGTGTAAAAACTTGTCCAGTAACAGGTGTGACATTATCGAAGTATTGTCCTTTCACTGGAGGTGTCCATTCCCCACCAATGTAATTTTCATATTTCTCTTTGAATTGAACTACCGATCCTTCAGTGTTTGGAAATGCATAAACCATTTTACTTCTCCCCTTTACACAAAATAATGAGAAAATATTCTACAAATATCGTCATTTTATATCGAAATAACAATATTTTCATAGATACCCTCTTACACAATATATTGTCAGAAACGAAAAATAATTTCAACTTTTTTAAATTTTTTTCGAATCAATACTAAAAATCTAGTTTTATTAAAAAAGTAGGTTGGTATGAAAGCATATGGAACGAAGTATGAACGACGAGAAGGCCAGCGGAAAATGGTTTCCTAGAGAGGCTATATTTATCAGAAAAGCCTCAAGGATTCACGGTGAGACCAACTATAATGTATACTTAAAAATAATATAAATGTATAGGAGAACAGTATGCGGATTAATAAATATTTAAGTGAAACAGGTATTGTATCTCGTCGAGGCGCAGATAAATGGATAGCAGAAGGTAAAGTAACGATTAATGGTGAACTTGCTACAGTCGGCAGTCAGGTTGAGACTGGTGACATGGTTTGTGTTGATGGAAAAGAGGTAAAAAAAGAAGAACAGCTCGTTTATATTGTCTTAAACAAACCAGTAGGAATTACAAGCACAACTGAACGTCATATAAAAGGAAATGTCGTTGATTTTGTTAATCACCCCCTTCGTATTTTCCATATTGGACGACTAGATAAAGAGTCAGAAGGGCTATTATTACTGACCAATGATGGGGACATCGTTAATAAAATTTTACGTGCAGAAAACCATCATGAAAAAGAATATATCGTGCAAGTTGATAAACCTATTACGGAACAATTTATAAAGAAAATGGGCGCTGGTGTAGATATTTTAGATACTACAACCCTACCTTGTTATGTTGAAAAAATATCTGATAAAGTCTTTAAAGTCGTTTTAGAGCAAGGTTTAAACCGTCAAATACGTCGTATGTGTTCGGCACTTGGCTACTCCGTTAAGCGTCTACAACGCATTCGTATTATGAATATTAAGCTTGGCAATTTAAAGGTTGGACAGTGGCGCGATTTAACAGATAAAGAACGAACAGAACTATTCAAACTACTTAAATACACACCAAAATAAAGCCGTTTAAGGGGATGGGACTATGCTGTCAATTCAAAGTACTGAGCAGTTAACCGGAGCACGTATTAGCGGTGATTTTTGGATAACGCCTTCGTGACCAACATCGTGTTGCTGCCGCTACGTTACACTACGCTTTCGCACAAAAAACATCTGTTGCCCCAAGCGGCTCATCGGACGCCCCAGGAAGCTTTGCTGCGAAAGCGAAGCGTCAGCAACAATTGTTTTATCTGTGCGAAAGCGAAGCGTCAGCAACAAAGCGCCCGCCAGAACGGAAATTAACCCCTCTTTTTGCCGAAGAGCCATACCTTATTAAATTTGACAACTTAATTTCATTGATATAATCATTTTTCAATGGCATGAGCCGTCTCAACTGATTTGAGACGGCTACTTTTCTTCTATTCTTGAATTGTCGTGTAAGCCATTTTTCGAATAACTTCCTCGTGCTGTGGATAGTCAGTTAAAAGCTCATCCTGTGTAAATAATTCGAAGTCTTCAAAATCAAAGCCTGGTGCAACCATACAGCCCACTAAACTAAATGTATCTGCATCCTCTACGGATGAGCCAAATATAGTATTTTTCGATACTGCTATTTGTGGTACTTCTCCTGCTTCAACATTTAATCCTAGCTTCTTCGCCTCATATGTACCATCTGGGAAAATCATATGGACCGTTAACGGACTGCCAGCATGATAATACCAAAGTTCGTCCGATTTCAAACGATGCAAATGCGATATATCCCGTGAACGAAGTAAGAAATAAATACTCGTATAAATTGGTCTCTGCACATCTCTTACAGTCATATCCTCAGCTGCTCTAAATGAGGATATATAATACCCTCCCTCTGGATGCTCTGTTAAATTTAATTTCTCAATAAAATATTGTGCTGAATACTTCATAAAATATCACTCCTTTCGTCCACATTACCAAATAATAAACAACGAATGCTACTGCTATTTCGTCACTTTGATAAGTGTATCCGTCGTTTTGGCCATTCTTTCCGTCACCTTGACTGTTCTATCCGTCGTTCTAGCCTTTCTTTCCGTCTCTTTGACTTCTTTCCGTCGCTTTGATCATTCCTTCCGTCGTTTTGCCCTTTCTTTCCGTCACCTTGACTGTTCTATCCGTCGTTCTAGCCTTTCTTTCCGTCTCTTTGACTTCTTTCCGTCGCTTTGATCATTCCTTCCGTCGTTTTGCCCTTTCTTTCCGTCACCTTGACTGTTCTATCCGTCGTTCTAGCCTTTCTTTCCGTCGCTTTGACTTCTTTCCGTCACTTTGATCATTCCTTCCGTCGTTTTGCCCTTTCTTTCCGTCACCTTGACTGTTCTATCCGTCGCTCTAGCCTTTCTTTCCGTCGCTTTGACAGATCTATACGTCTGTTCACTCTCTGCGCTCATACAAAAAAAGACGCCTCGAAAATTGAGACGCCTTCTCCTTCTATAAACCACCTAAATAAGCTGCCTTTACTTGTTCACTCTCTTGAAGCTCTTTTGCTGTGCCTGATAATACTATACGTCCCGTTTCAAGTACGTACGCACGATTTGCTACTGATAAGGCCATATTCGCATTTTGCTCAACAAGCAATACGGTTGTACCCTCTTTATTGACTTGCTCAATAATATTAAAAATATTTTTTACCATGAGTGGCGCAAGTCCCATTGAAGGTTCATCCATTAATAACAATTTCGGTTTTGCCATTAATGCTCGCCCCATCGCTAGCATCTGTTGCTCACCACCAGATAATGTACCTGATTGCTGTTTACGACGCTCCAAAAGACGTGGGAATAATTCATACACATGATCCAGATCTTTTTTGATACCAGCTTTATCGTTACGGAGATATGCTCCAAGCTCTAAGTTTTCTTCAACAGACATATTGGCAAAAACACGACGTCCCTCTGGAACATGTGAAATGCCTGATTTTACAATTGTCTGTGCAGCCTTCCCTGCGATAGAAAAGCCTTCATATTCAATGATGCCACCCTTTGGTTTTATTAAACCTGACAATGTTTTTAATAATGTACTTTTACCAGCACCGTTTGCACCGATTAACGTTACGATTTCACCCTCATTTACTTCTAAAGAGAGGCCCTTCAATGCTTGAATGTTACCGTAAAATACATCTATATTTTGTACTTTTAGCATTAGCTGATAACCTCCTCACCAAGGTACGCTTCAATTACCTTTGGATTGTTGCGAATTTCTTCTGGTGTCCCATCAGCGATTAATTGACCGTGATCGAGCACATATATACGTTCACATATCCCCATAACTAAGCTCATATCATGCTCAATTAGAAGAATGGTTAAGCCAAATTCTTTACGAATAAACGCTATTAATTCCATTAAATCATGTGTCTCCTGCGGGTTCATCCCTGCTGCTGGCTCATCTAATAAAAGCAGCTTAGGATTCGCAGCTAGGGCACGCGCAATTTCTAATCGGCGCTGCATTCCATAAGGTAAATTTTTCGCAAGCTCATCCTTATAAACATCTAAGCCAAAGATTTTTAGGAACTCTATAGATTGAAGCTCCATTTCTGCCTCACCTTTAAAATGGTTCGGCAAGCGGAAAATAGAAGACCACATGGAATGCTTTGCAAGTGAATGGTTCGCTACCTTAACATTATCTAAAACAGATAGCTCTTTAAATAAACGAATATTTTGGAATGTACGACTAATACCTTTTTGTGTTACTTGATAGGGTGCAAGCCCGTTCAATTTTATATCGTCAAATGTAATCGTGCCCTCAGTTGGCTTATACACTCCGGTAAGCATGTTAAAACTTGTTGTTTTACCAGCACCATTAGGCCCTATAAGACCTACTAGCTCACCTTGATTTAGGTACATGTTAACGCCCTGTACCGCCTTTAAACCACCGAATTGAATGCCCATGTTTTCCACATGGATAAGAAGGTTTCCAGTCATTATTTTGTACCTCCTTTTTTACCAAACTTAAATAAATCCGTAACTTCTTTTGTTCCCATCAAGCCGGTTGGACGGTACAGCATGACGACTATTAATACTAAACTATAAATAATCATACGTGTTTCTGGGAAGTTTGCTAGATACGCTGAGACTACTGTTAAGAAAACCGCAGCTATGACAGACCCTGAAAGACTTCCTAAGCCACCAAGAACTACATAGATTAAAATATCAAATGATTTTAAGAAACCGAAAGTTGTCGGTTGAATAATGTAAAAGTTATGTGCAAAGATGGCCCCTGCAAGACCGGCAAAGAAGGAACCAATTGCGAAAGCTACAACTTTATAGTAGGTTGTATTAATCCCCATTGCGTCTGCCGCAATTTCGTCCTCACGAATCGATATACATGCGCGTCCATGACGAGAATTCGTAAAGTTTGAGATGACTAGAATTGTTAGAACAACACCTATGAATGCATAAGTCCAGTTTGATAAATATAGAACCTGCATCCCTGCCGCGCCACCAACATAGTCCGTATTTAAAAAGATAATACGTATAATTTCCGCAAAACCAAGGGTTGCAATTGCTAAATAGTCACCCTTTAAACGTAATGTCGGAATACCTACGATTAAACCTGCTACCGCTGCTGCTAGTGCTCCTAAGAAAATAGCTAATGGGAACGGAAGCAATAGCTTAGTTGTAATAATTGCAGAAACATATGCTCCAACTGCTAAGAAGCCGGCATGCCCAATCGAGAACTGACCAGTAATCCCAATAACAATATGCAAGCTGACCGCAAGCATGATGTTAATACACATTGTGATCAACATATTTTGATAGTAAATATCGAGAACGTTTGTTGAAATAAGGATTTGAACAACTGCATAGATGACTAGCGCTAATACGCCATAGCCCCAGAAAACTTTAGACTTTTTCATAATTACCGCTCACCTACACTTTCTCACGGGCATTTTTACCAAAGATACCCGATGGTCTGAAGATTAAAATTAAAATTAAAATAACGAATGCCGCTGCATCGCGCCATAAAGAGAAACCAAGTGCACTTACTAATGATTCCACTACACCTAGTAACATACCGCCAACCATGGCACCAGGAATAATACCAATACCACCAAGTACTGCAGCGATAAACGCTTTAACCCCTGGAATAACACCCATTAATGGATCTATTTTCGTATAGTAAACACCAAAGATAACACCTGCTGCACCAGCTAGAGCTGAACCAATTGCGAATGTTGCTGAAATTGTATTATCTACATTAATGCCCATTAAACGTGCTGCATCTGCGTCATGAGAAACCGCACGCATCGCTTTTCCGATTTTTGTTTTATGTACGATGAATTGTAAAAGAATCATCAGTACAATTGCGACAGATAAAATTAATATTGATGTACTACTGATTTGAACACCGAAAACATCAAATGATTTATTAGTAATGACTTCAGGATATGCCGCCGGTTGCGCACCTCTGAAGTAGATCGTTGTATATTCAATTAATAGCGATACACCTATTGCCGTAATTAAAGCTGCAATACGTGTGGCATTTCGCAAACGCTTATAAGCAATACGTTCAATTAAAACACCAAAAATTGCACAGACCGCCATCGCCAATAATAGTGCTGGGAAGAAGCCAAGCTCCCATTTAGCAATTGCATAAAAGCCAATAAATGACCCAATCATGAAGACATCGCCGTGGGCAAAGTTGATTAGCTTAATAATCCCGTATACCATCGTATATCCTAGCGCTATTAATGCGTAGATACTACCTAGTGAAATACCATTCACAAGCTGCTGTATCCATTCCATGAGCGTTCACCCCTTCTTATTTTTCGAAAATTACAAAAATAGAACTTCCTACTACATGTTATTACTGAAAATAGAGTAAATTGTGTCCTCTTAAAAAATTTTTTTGCATGGTCTATCAATTTCACCCTGGCGTAATTGTGTACGGAGACTATATTTCCATTCAGTAGATGTTTGGACACTATAAAGAAACCAGATCCGCATTCATCTCACCACCTTCAATAGCGGGAGTCTTCACTGAATGAAGTTAAAATATAAAAAGGAAGGCGTGTTTACCCGCCTCCCCTTGCTTAGAAAACATTAAGGATTAACTTTAGAGTTGAACACTTGTTTACCGTCTTTAAATTCAAGAACTGTTGCTGTTTTAATTGGATTATGTTGTTTGTCAACTGAGAAAGTACCTGTTACTAAAGAAAGATCTTTTGTGCCAGCTAAAGCATTTTTAATAGCTTCTCCATCTGTAGAGCCCGCTCGCTTAATAGCATCAGCAATGTAGTAAACTGTGTCATAGCCAAGTGCATTGAATGCATCTGGTGCTTTATCACCGTTCGCTGCTTTAAACGCTTTTACGAAATCTTGAATTTTTTGATCTGGGTCTTCTGCAGAGTAGTGGTTTGTGATGTACGTGTTATTCAATGCTTTCGCACCAGCTAGTTCTACTAAAGTTGGTGAATCCCAACCGTCAGCTCCCATCAATGGAACATCGATACCCATTTCACGTGCTTGTTTAACAATTAAACCAACCTCTTCATAGTATCCTGGGATAAAAATAAAGTCTGGTTTAGATGCTTTAATATTTGTTAATTGTGTACGGAAATCAGTATCCTTAGCCACATACGCCTCTTCTTTTACAACTTTCCCACCATTTTTAGTGATTGTTTCTTTAAATGATTTCGCTAAACCTTTTGCATAGTCAGATGCGTTGTCCGCAAAAATAGCGACATTTTTAGCTTCCAATTCACTTGAAGCGAAGTTTGCAGCCACAATCCCTTGGAATGGGTCAATGAAACAAGTACGGAATGCGTACTCGTTAACGCTATCATCAGCATTTACTGTAATGTTAGGAGCAGTACCAGAACCCGTAACAATTGGGATTTTATTACTGTTTGCAATTTGAACAGTAGCAACTGTATTACCAGAAGTTGCTGGGGCTAGCATTGCTACTACTTTATCTTGTGTTGCTAGTTTAAGAGCTGCTGCAGTAGCCTCTGAGTTTTCAGACTTGTTATCTACTTTAATAAGATCAATTTTTTTACCGTCGATTCCGCCATTATCATTAATTTCTTTCACTGCAAGGTCTGCACCTAGACCAATCGAAGAGCCATAGGAAGCTACGTTACCTGAAAGCTCTAAGTTTGCACCGATTTTAATAGTATCACCGTCAGAAGAACCGCCACCGCCTGATGATGATCCTCCTCCTGAACTTGAACTATCTCCGTTACCACAGCCTGCAAGAACGCCTGCAAGTAGTGAAGATGCAACTAGAAGTGAGCCAAACTTTTTAAGCTTTTTGTTCTCTCTCATAATTTTATTCCCCCTGAGTTTTTTCAAATATTAGATATTTCTGATAATTATAAACAATCCACGGCATTTCCTCAATAACAAAAATAACCAAAGTTATAATTTATAACTATTTAACAGTGAATCAAACTATTATTCATTTAAGCCTTTTATATTGTAAAACATTCTTTATATTTAGTCTAGAGTGATTTTTCAGTATAATTAATAATTTATGAATTTTCTATTAATTGTCAATAAACATTAATATAAAACTATTATTTTTTTCGAAAATTGCAAGATTTAGGATGTAAGGCGCTATCTCGTTCTCAGGAGGTATTAATTTGTAATTGCTAATAACTATTTATTTCCTAGAAAATAAAATAACATCCTAAAAGGAATAATCTATAGTAAGATTTTTTCTAATTCGTCTTAGTTGCTACATTTTATTAAAAAAGCTTAGAGCTGGGTTATTTCTACAGCTCTAAGCTTTTTTCAACGCAAACACACAGAGGCGTTCGTTAATATTTGTTTCATTTTCAAGATGAACCTCATGGATTAATTCAAAAGGCGTCCCATGATGTAAAAACTGCAAATAATCATATGGTGGGTAGTATAAAATAATATGAATCTCACGCATATGTAGTTCATAAGACTTCCAAATATTATAAATAACTGTACGGAAAATATGGACTGAAAACGGATTGAAAAAAAAGAAAACCGTGTCGCTTGGCTGAATAGCATAGTCCTCCGCTATTGAATGAATAAAGGAAACCGGAGCTTGAGCACTCTTCTTTTGAAGATAGCTCCTTTTATTATTCTCAGCCTCTGCATAAAAACCTGCATCCATTTCTACCCCTATTGTCGGAATATGAAATTTATCATGTACATAAATAGGGACTCTCCCTTTTCCACATCCCATATCGATAAACACTGGATTATCAGGCATTTCATACTCCGAAAATAATTGTTCTAAGCCAACATACGGAGTTGGCTCATAGCGATGGTAATGAGCTAGTTTAGGGAAGCCGTATTGTTCGCCTACTGTGTTAATATGCAATTGTTTATCAAATTGATGTTCATTCATACTATTACTCCTAAAAAAAGAATGCTTTATTTTAGCACGACAAAAAGCAAAAACCATACCCAAAAGTTTTGGATATGGTTATTTTTTTAACGACCTCTTCGTTTAAATTTGAAAACAAACAGCAGTGCCACTATTAACAAGGCAAAACAAACAATCGCTGTAAGAACTGTATTTTTATCGATAACGGTTTCTTGCTTTAGTTCGTCGCCTTGGTTAGGCCACATAGGTCCTCCATTTTGGTCAGGTCGTTGCATTTGGCCATCACCATTTGGTCTTTCTCCCTGATTATCGCCATTTTGATTAAATGGAGGGGCTTGTGAAGGATCAAAATCCTCTGGCATTTGATTCGGATCAAAGTCATCTGGTCTTTGCATCGGAATGTTCATGTCACCCATTTCGCCTGGATTAGGCATTGCCATATCCCCTTGTGTTGTTGCTTCCACAACAAGTTCTCCTGACAGCTGCTTTAAAATAGATTTGGAGCGCTGCTTTGCAAATTCAGGGAGACTTTTTTCCCCTTCTACCGCTTCTATAAACTGTTCTGTTGTAGAGAATTTCGTAGGATCTGCTTCCACATACGTTGTTAATAGCAATGCTAATTTTTTGGTAATGTTTTGTACGTTATCTTCTGTTAAGTAATTAGTCGCTATCTCTTCTAAATAGCCTTCATATTTAGCACGATACTCTTCATTGGAAAGTAAGGCGTTTAATAGCGGCCGCTCCTCTAAAGTTGTGCCAGATACAGGTGTAGTCACACTAAAGTTAATAGCACTATCTTCCATCAGATCCCCAGATAATCCAAATCCCATATTGAGTCCACCCTGATTCCGGTCAGCATTTGGCCGTTGCTGTTGACCATTATTCGGAGGCTTCATTTCGGATTTATCATTTATCTGTGCATCATTAGGTGCTTTCATATCGGCATTGTCTTGGATTTTATTGTTGCCACCCATTCTACCACCAACGCCAAAGCCGCCAAACGACATATTAAAATCCCATGGTATAATCGAAAACACGCCATTTTCCTCATACAAATAGTAATTGTGTTTCATAGTTCCCTGATAACTATCAAGATTTACGAGTGCTGTGTTCATAGCAAAGTAACGCAGCATTTCATCGACATCAATATATTTTTCGATATTGCCGCCATTATTGATGGCTTTAACCATTTCAATGAATTTTGATTGATCGACATTACCTTCGTTCGTTTTTAAGCCAATTCCCGTATAATCAGCAATATCATCACTAATATATTTTAAATCACTGCCTGTCCCATCTGGCTTAAACAAAAATCCATCATTAGAACCGTAGTTATTTGCTAGGAATGTTTCATCCACCGCTTCTACCCCTAAAAATAAGCCTCGATCCTCACCATTCACTGTGACATACATATATGAATGAGCGGGTGTAGGTAATCCCATTTGTTCCATGAGCTCATAAGAAATATATTCTCGCATTAATGTTGTATCACTGAAATTATTGTTTAAATTTAATTTTTTCAAGCCGTATAAGCTTTGTGTATCATCGTAATAATCGAAATCTATTTTTAAGCTATATCGATCCGAGTCGCTATTTACAACCGAGTTCAGTGATGAACTTCCTTTTGTACGAATAGCTACATTCTCTATTCTCTTGCCATTTACCGTGATATTAGCTTGCTTCAACTCCTTATCTGCTGCACTTTCTAGCATGTCTGTCCAATCTTCCTCGGCTATTTCAATATCTACCGTTGTTACTTTATTTTCATTAAACACAATAGACTCATAGGAAAACTCGGTATTTTTTGTTTCAATGCCTGCGTTTGGAAGCACAGCAAATACAACAACAAAGAGGAGTAGCAGAATTGCCATACAAATATAGACAACCCGTGTTTTAATCATTATCTGCACCTCTCTTCATAGTAAGAAAACTCCTCTGAAGTGGTTACTAAGCAGTGAAATTACCATCATAACTAAGCATTACTGCTGATTTTACTCCAGGTACTTTTGTAAGATTGTCCATCAGTTTTGTATCATTTTGTTTAACACGAATTTCATAGGTTGTTTCGAGTTCAACATTCGACATAATAGATTTTGATTTTAAAGCGAATTTTTTAGACTGTGCCGCAATAATACGCTCCACTTCCTCACAAGCAAAATCTTCTTCAAATTTAACAATTAATAAATATGGATTTTCCACAGTAATTTTGTTCACTAGCACGAGTAGTACAAGACCAATTAGAACGGCACCGATTATAACAAGTGGAATAAATCCTGCACCACAAAGAATTCCAGAAACTATTGCCCAGAAAATATATACTAAATCCATAGGATCTTTAATAGGTGTACGGAAACGCACAATTGATAGCGCACCAACCATACCTAACGATAACAGCACATTTGAACTTATTCCCATAATCACTAGTGCTGTTGCCATCGTCATAATGAGCAGTGAAATATTGAAGGAATGAGAGTAAATCACTCCGTTAAAGGTTTTCTTGTAAACAGCGTAAATAAACAGCCCTACAAAGAACGCTACAACTAACCCTATCAGTGAATCTATTAATGAAAATGATGTTGTTTTCTCTAAAAAGCTGGATTTAAAAATATCGCTATATTTTATAGTATCCATTGTTCAACTCTCCTTTATAAATAGCCAATTAGCCGTACATACGACTAAGCTGATATTTCGAATATGCCTCAGCACGTGTATCTACTGATTGTAATAAGTACTTAATAATATCCGGCAAGTACTCATCGTACTTCACTTCTAAAATAACTAAGTTTGGCTCAAGTACATCAACCATCGGCAGTTTCGGATTAAACATATCTGTATTACGTAGGCTCGACTGTACTTTACTATCAAATGTGACACGCACATTTCCAAAGGGATAGATGTAAGCCTCACGCTCATAATCGACAACTGTCATTGGTTTGAATTGGTTATACTTCATGTCCTTATATAAATCTTGAATTAACGCTCGTTCGTCTTCCTCCATCCAAGCGATATCCCCACCACGCATTTTTTCATATTCCTTTTGGGATATGGCACACTTCGTTTTAAAGGTTAAATTATTTCGTTTGCTTTTTCGCTCCAAATTTATAGTCGTAGTGGATTTACCGTAAATTCGTACTCGATATTTATCTCGATTGATATAACCCTCTTTTTTTTCATTTAGAACTTTGTTTTCAAAATTATCGAAATATGTGCTGCGAATTAAATACTTACCATTCGTCCCAGCATTCTTGTCTAACTGCATTACATGCCGTAGCTTAGTTTTTAATAATGCATAGTCCGGATAGGAGATAGCCTGTTTAATCTCCTTTCGACCGTTAGGATTAAACGAAGTAATATTAGGCATATAGTTCACTCCCTACATTTTTTCAATTTTGTATTGCTCTTGTTTTTCAGCTAACCAAGACGTGTATTCGTCATTTATGCGTTCTTCAAGCACAGTCGCATAAACTTCATCTTTTATATCCTCGAATACGGCCTCTTCTGCAGGTACTTTTTCAGTTACTTTAATGATGTGATAACCATCTGACGTTTGAACAATGTCACTGACGCTACCTTTTTCAAGGCCAAATGCGGCTTCTTCAAATTTCTCATCCATTTGTCCTCGACTAATATAACCTATTTCCCCACCAGCCTCATTCGTTGATGAATCAATTGAATATGTTTTTGCTAGCTCCGAAAAGTCCTCACCAGCTTTTACTTTTGCTAGCACATCCTTTGCTGTTGCCTCATCCTCCAATAAAATATGACTAGCTACAATCTGTTCCTTTTGTCCATAGTTATCTTTATTGTCTTCAAAATATTGAGCTACTTCCTCATCTGATATGTCAATGCTTGCAGCAATGACATTTTTGGTAAGCTGATACATCCGAATATTATCCTTCACACTCTGCTCTGTTAGTCCATTTGCTTTTAGTGCTTCTTGTAACGATTCCTCCCCACCATATGACTCCGCTAACTCTTTATACTCTTCCTGAATAGCGTCATCGGATACAGAAATATCCTCTTTTTTCGCCTCTAGCTCAACTATTTTATTGGTAATTAGTGTATCTAGCACCTCTGTACCGTATTGTTCACGCAATGCGTCATCTAGTTCTGTTTGTAAAATCTTTTCACCATCAACCTTCGCCACATAATCACTACTCTCACCACAACCGACTAGTAGTATTAATAATGCTGCAGGTAAGGTCATCATTTGGAAAAACCTTTTGTTTCCGGTCATCCTTGATCCCGTCCTTTCTTTTGGTTTCTCGTTTACAATGCTTACTATAAAGGCCTAATGTGTCAGTCAGATGTCAGCTTTACATTTCCTTCAAAAAATCTTTACAAAAAAACTACTACGCCCTTTAGAGCGTAGTAGCCTTTTTAAGTGTTATTTCAAAGCATGTTCCTGATGAATTACTGTCAATTAGTCGTAAATCACCGCCTATAGATTGCGCCATCATTTTACTAAGTGATAATCCTAAGCCTAAGCCACGGATCGCATATTTTTTATTTTCTCCTCTATAAAAACGTTCAAAGATAAATGCCTGATCTTCCTGAGGAATACCATGTCCTGTGTCCTTTACAGTAATGAAGACAGCATCCTCTTTTTCCACCAGCGTAATGATGACAATCCCTTCCTGCATTGCTTGCTTTGCATTCGTCAATAAATTAGTAACTATTTGCTGTATACGTACAACATCCGCCTGAACATCAACGGAGTCTGCAAGGAAATCCATTTGTATTTTAACATTTTCGTCATCCTGCATTACTTCCCATTGAGCTACAGCATCACGCACTAACTGATTAACATTCATTGTTTCAAGCTTTACTGGAATTGCATCTACCGCAAAATGATTATAAGCTAGCAAATCACCGACCATCGTTTTCATTTTCGTCGTTTCTACTAATGCCATTTGAATAAATTCACTAGCATCCTGACCTGTAACGACTCCATCTTTCACCGCCTGCAATAACCCACTAATTGACGTAACCGGTGTTTTTAGCTCGTGGGTGACGCCCGCTAATAATTCTGTTCGAGTCTTTTCTAATTGTTCTAGCTTATTCGCCATTTCCTTAAAGGAAGTAACGAGCTCATAAATTTCTTCTTCTTTTATATTTTGAGGTAAATCAAATGTATAGTTTCCTTCTTGCACTTGCTTTGCAGCTTCGGCAACCTGTTTTATTGGGTGTGCTAGACGTTTGGATAAAAAATAAATAGCACTCCACCCCAATATAGCAAGTGCCCCAATAAGTAATGCCAGTAGCCCGTATGCTTGGTTAACCTTCGTTAAATTCTCCTTTTTCTCTAAGACAAGCACCCAGCCAACTTCCTTATTGTCCCTTTCAAGTTTTCTTTTTACGACATATTGAACTAACTCTTGTCCCTCACTCGTTACAGTTATTTTCTTTGTCCCTTCTTCACCATCCAGTAAGTTGGCAACATTTTTTTCACTCCCTGGAGGCATCGGTCGATTGCTACTTACTATATTACCTGCCGTATCTACAACATATAAAACGGGATCAATTTCTCGCATAGTAGATCGCTCACGGTTACCAATAAACCCTGGAATACCAATCATAGGTCCATTATTTTGGCCAGAAGTATCTGTTAGGCGAAATACAGTCTCATCTGCTATAAATTCCATCATTTCTAGCCGATTTTGAAACGTCGTATGTCGAATCCATGCCGCAGAAATAAAAGAGATAATAGCTAGACCTACAAAGAGAGTTAATAAATAGCGGCTTGTCCAATAGTTGCGTAAAGATATTCGCTTATTTTTTTTGAACACTTAGCTGATACCCCAATCCACGTAGTGTCTTTATTTCTCCTTCTTCCTCATCCCATTCCTTAAGTACCTTTCTCAGTCGCTTCACTGCTAAATCCACCGCTCGATCACTACCTTCATACTCCCAGCCCCAAACTTGATCAATAAGTTGGTCACGTGTAAATGTTTGGTTTGGATGCTCGGCCAAAAATAAAAGTACAGATAAATCTCTAGGCGTTAAGATGATTTCTTCTCCCTTAAGTAGCACTCGATGGGCTTTCATATCAATCTCTAGCCCACCAAAGCGTTTTATTTCCGAAGTTTCGCGACTTCCTTTAGCACGCCTTAAAACTGCCTTTACTCTTGCCACCACCTCATCAGCTATAAATGGCTTTGCAATATAATCGTCTGCTCCTTGATCGAAACCCTCTAATCGATAATTTACATCGCCTAATGCAGTTAGCATGATAACTGGACAAGAGCTAATTTCCCTAATTTCCTTTAAAATTAACCAACCATTTTTTTCTGGTAACATAATATCGAGTAATACTAAATCAGGCTGAACCTCTTGAAATATATCCAATGCTTGCCCGCCATTAAAACATTGCATAACATCATAGCCTACTTTTTTCAAATATGCCTTCAAAACTTGGCTTATTGCATATTCGTCTTCTATTACTAATATTTTTATCATGCCCTTTCACCTCGTTACCAGCTCATTCGTGTTTTCATTATATCATCGGATTATGTCAGTTAAATGTCCGGACCATTCTTATAGTGGCGTATCAAATATCGAGCTATTTGCAATTTACATTGCTCTTCTATTGACAATGTCTTCCTAGGCGAATTATCATTGATTGCGAATGATAATCATTGATAATTCATTCAGATAGTTAACTAAAAAATGATTAGGGGGAAAAGCATGATTATTGTTACAAATCGTATTCAAGTAAAACCTGGCTTTGCTGCAAAAATGGCACCGAACTTTACAAAGCCAGGACCTCTACAGCAGTTTGAAGGCTTCCATAAAGTGGAGGTATTAGTTTCAACTGATGATCCGACTTATGACGAAATGAGCGTCAATATGTACTGGGAGTCTAAGGAACATTTCCAAGCTTGGCGTAACAGCGATGCATTCGCTGCAGCTCATCACCGTCCTGGACAAGGCTCTGAGGGAGGAAAACCTGAAAACAGCCCAATGATTGGTAGCAAAATAGTTATAGCTGAATTAGCTTCTTCAATTGAAGCATCACGCTAATTTTCGATTTGTATACCATAACTCCACTATTTACGAGGTAGTGGGATAAAAACTAAAATATCTTCTGATTCTATCTAAAAAAATCCTGCATTTTCGAAAATGCAGGATTTTTTCCAATTCTTTATTACATGAAAATAACTAAAACATAGCCTAGTATTGATAAGCAAACCGAACCGATAAGTCCTGCAACAAACGCTTTTACGCCTAATTGTTTAAAGGTTTTTATGTCTACATTTAAACCTAGTCCAGCCATCGCCATCCCAATTAAAATATAAGCGATATTTACAAATGTTTGCGCTACATTAGCTGGTACAATCCCTAACGAATTAATAGCGCTCATCGCTAAAAACCCAAGAATAAACCACGGAATGATCGACAGTGAAAATCCTTCTTTTTCCTGCCCCTTTTCATTTCTCCGATATAAAATACCGATGACAATAGCTACGGGTACAAGCAATGCGACACGTGTTAGCTTCACAATAACCGCCATATCAATGGCTTCATTTCCACCAGCTGAGGCTGCTGCAATAACATGAGCAATTTCATGTAGAGTGCCTCCCGCAAAAATGCCATATTCAGTAGGAGTTAAGTTAAATACTGAGTATAACACCGTGTAGACTAATGTGAATACAGTCCCTAGTAATGCTACTATCGCTGCGCCCACTGCCGTTTCTTTTTCATTTGCTTTAATTTGAGGGGCAATAGCGACAACAGCAGCAGCTCCACAAATAGCTGTGCCACAAGCTGTTAATATGCCGAGCTTCTTATCAACATGGAATACCTTCGTTAAACCATATACAACCAGTAAAGCAAATACCAAATTAATAAACGCAATAAGGAAGACACTCGCTCCAGCATTGTAAATATCCATTAAATTCAAACGCATACCTAGTAAAATAATACCGAGGCGTAATAATTTTTTACTTGAAAATGTGATGCCTGTTTGCCATGAATCCTGCACCTTGAAGGCAGCTCTCCAAGCCATACCTAATATAATGGCAATAACAAGCTGCCCTAATATTGAGAAGAACGGAAATGTCGAAATATACTTTGCTACTAAGGCAATAATGAGTGTCAACAAGATCCCCTTCATAAACGCTGGGGTCAGGAAACTTTTTAACCTATGCTGGCCATTATCCATGTTGTTCACTTCTTTCATCCTTGATGATTATTACTTTATTAGAAAGTTAATCATTAGTAAAATACATATATATAATCGTAATTATTAATATTTCTAATAATAGGAGTGGTGATATGCAATTTGATGCTTTAAAAACGTTCATCATACTGGTGGAGGTCAAAAATTTTACGAAAGCCTCCGAAATACTTCATATTTCACAGCCAAGTGTCAGTTTACACATTAAAAACTTAGAGCAAGAATTTCAAACGACCTTATTTATCCGTTCACCAAAATCTGTACAAATCACCCCAACTGGGGAAATTTTATATAAACGAGCTAAGCAAATGATGGCAATCGCAGAGGCGGCGAAGGAAGATATTTTAACCTATCATCATGAAGTCCAAGGTACACTTGTAATTGGCGCTAGCTTTACAATTGGCGAATATATATTGCCTCCTATCATTGCGAGCTTGCAACAACAATTCCCTCAGTTAGAGCTTCAAGTTATTATTGGCAATACGAAAGAAATCATTCAATATACAAAATTGTTACAAGTCGATATCGGTCTTATTGAAGGACAGGCACACGACCATGAACTTATTATTAATCCGTTTATGCAAGATGAATTATTTATCGTCAGTGCGAGTAATCACCCTCTTGCAAAGGTACCAACTATTACGGTTGCGGACTTACAGCAGCAAAATTGGGTTGCACGTGAAGAAGGCTCTGGTACACGTTATTACTTAGATCATTTATTTAGAGCAAACGGGCTCCAAGTACGTTCACTTCTTACAATTAGTAGTAATCAAGGTGTGAAAGAAAGCGTGATTCAAGGGCTTGGACTTTCATTACTGTCCGCTAGTGTCATTGAGCGTGAATTAAAAAATAACGATATAAAAATCTTACCTCTCGAGGAACAGCATTTTATGCGGACATTTTCTTATTTGTGCTCACCTACAATGAAAAATAAACGCAATGTCGACATTCTTATAGAGGCACTATTAAAAAAAGCTTAGCGACTAGTAATTCGCTAAGCTTCATGTTGTTGAAAAGCTATTATGTGTCAGAAGATATATACTATGTGAAGTGGTTGATAGGAGTGGAGGCTACATCATGTTGGCCCGAGACCCTGCAGCGAAGCGAATGTTTTCTGTGCGAAAGCGAAGCGTCAGCAACAAATGTTTTATCTGTGCGAAAGCGAAGCGTCAGCAACAAAGCGCCTAGTCGGAACGGAAATCAGCCTCTCGTTTTGCAGAAGAGCCATACTTTATTTAATGTGACATAGATTCCCTTCACCATTTTGGTTTTCAACACTACTCGCTAAGCTCACTTTATAGTTCTTGGATTTAGACGTTTACGCTCCTGCTTTTGCTCAATAATTTCTACAAATTTCAATGCCGCTCGAGATAAAGGTACACTTTTCAAATAACACATGCCAATGCTTCTTGTTGGAATACTTTCTGTTAATGTTAGCTCATATAAAAGTCCTCGTTGCAAATAATCCTTAGAAAATTCTTTCGTTACACAAGCAATCCCTAAATTACTGCGTGCAAATTCCAGCACTAGATCATGTGAACCGAGCTCAAATTCAGGTTCAATAAAGATCCCTCTTGCAAACAAATAATCTTCTACATACTTTCTTGAATTAGACTTTTTCTCTAAAAAAACAAGTGGAAACTTTAACAGATCCTCAAAGCTTAAACTTTTTGACGCCAACGTTTTATACTTCTCTCCGCATACAAAAATATCCTGAACCTCCGTGCAAGCGGTTAATTGTAATGTCGGATCTTCTATCGGAAAATTACAAAGTCCTATATCAACCTCACCAGATTTAATAAAGTTACAAATTTCCGAAGTCGTTCCATTTAACATTTGTAATTTTATATTTGGATACATTGTATGAAACGCCTCTAGATAAGGCATTAAAAAGAAACGAGAAATAGTGTCCCCTACACCAATTTTCAACTGACCTGTTGTTAAATTTCTAAATTCTAGCAACTTCTCCTCACCCGCATCTAAAAGGCCTAACGCTGAATTCGTATACTCGTATAGAAGACTACCCTCAGTTGTTAACGTCACCCCTTTAGGTGTGCGATTAAAAAGACGTGTGCCAAGCTCCTTTTCTAATTGCATCATAGCTTGGCTAACAGCTGGTTGAGTCATATATAAATCTTTAGCAGCACTTGAAAAGCTATTATTTTTAGCAACAATACTAAATACACGATATAAATCTAATTTCCCTATCATATAAGCACCTCTTATAACTATTATACGAACTATTAATTTTACTTATATCACTAAAGGGGCGTATAGTAAAATCATATTGGTATAATTTCAAAATATTTAACTTTTTTCAGTTGGCGGAAAGGAATCAGTAAGGCATTCTTCATGGAGCCCACAGCCGATTCCAGACGCATTGTTTTTCTGCGCGAAAGCGTAGCGACAGCGGCAAATGTTTTCTGTAGCGAAAGCAAAGCGACAGCTACAATTATGCCGAGGCATAACTATTAATCATACATTTACTTATTAATAAGGAGAGATTATTTTGGAACGTGTAGTTGGTACAGTAGTAAGAGGTCTTCGTGGCCCGATTATTAACGAAGGCGATAATATTGAGCAAATCGTTGTGGATACAGTATTAAACGCAGCAAAGACTGAAGGCTATTCAATTGAAGATCGTGACATCGTCACAGTAACAGAATCTGTCGTAGCGCGTGCACAAGGTAACTATGCATCCATCGATGACATCGCAGCTGACGTAGCTGCTAAATTTGGTGACGATACTGTTGGTGTTATTTTCCCAATCCTAAGCCGTAATCGTTTCGCTAACTGCTTACGCGGTATTGCAAAAGGCGTAAAAAAAGTTGTTCTTATGCTTAGCTATCCATCTGATGAAGTTGGTAATCACCTAGTTGATATCGATGAGCTAGATGTAAAAGGGATTAATCCTTGGACAGATACTTTAACTGAGGGTGAATTCCGTGAGCATTTCGGCTATAAAAAACATACATTTACAGGCGTAGATTATATTGAATATTATAAAGAAATAATCGAAGCTGAAGGCGCGTCTTGTGAAGTTATCTTTTCAAATAACCCAAAAACAATTTTAGATTTTACGAAGAGCGTTTTAACTTGTGATATTCATACACGCTTACGTACAAAACGTATTCTAACGGCAAATGGTGCTGAAAAAGTATACAGCCTTGATAATATTTTATCTGAACCTAATAACGACTCTGGCTTTAACGCAGAGTATGGTCTACTTGGTTCAAATAAAGCTACTGAAGATAGCGTAAAATTATTCCCACATACTTGCCAACCAATCGTTGATGGCATCCAAGCAAAAATCAAAGAAGCTACTGGTAAAACAGTTGAAGTAATGGTTTACGGTGATGGTGCATTTAAAGATCCAGTGGGTAAAATTTGGGAGTTAGCTGACCCTGTTGTTTCTCCTGCTTACACGGCTGGATTAGATGGCACGCCAAACGAAGTAAAACTAAAATACTTAGCAGATAACGATTTTGCAGAGCTTCGCGGCGAAGAATTAAAAGCAGCAATTTCTGAGTATATCCAAAACAAAGATGAAGATTTAACTGGGCAAATGGCCGCTCAAGGTACAACGCCTCGTCGTTTAACAGACCTAATTGGTTCACTATCTGACCTAACTTCTGGTTCAGGTGACAAAGGAACACCAATGATTTATATTCAAGGTTATTTCGATAACTATACAAAGTAATTTTCAAAAAAGTGCGAGCTAGTTGCTCGCACTTTTTCTACTAAAATATCCATATTTGTATATACTAATTCACTTTTGAAACACTAAATATTACACCAGCAGCTTCATCATATTTTAAATTATAACGAATCGTTTTTTTCTCTACAGTTGTTTCATTCTTTTGATATTCATAACTTTCGTCAAACAAACGTAAATCCTTCAAAACAGCGCCAATCTCATTTTGGTTTAAGTCGGGGTTTGTCATACCAATTAACAATCCCACAGAAAGTATGATATCCATCCCTTCACCTTGCCCCACCACAACTAACTCATGTACTGCGCCTTTTTTATCAATATTTTCAATTAAAGTAATATCCTTACCCAACTTCGAAGTAATTGTTTCTTCTTCTTTTTTTGTATTTTCAAGAGCATATGAGAAGTCTAGTTTTTTTACTTCTTTATTGAATGCCTCTATAAATTCTTCTTGGTTATTATAAAGAGGCAGCGTTGTTGCCATTACAATTATCATCGGAGAGACAAAGTAGACACCGGCTATTACGGAAGCTATAGTACGTTTCATCTTAGTAAGCCGTCCTTGTTTCCACATAAGAAACACGCCCAAAGGAGGGAAAATAATTAGCCAAAACCACATAAACCAAGCTGTTTTAAAAATCGGGGTTCTAAGTTTTAACTCTGGTTTATGCAGCATCTTTCTTTCCCCCTTTTAACAATTCTTCAATTTTAACATTAAATATAAATTTCCTAGCATTATCTGTACCTACATGTAAGGAGTCTTTTAATATATTTACAATATTTTCATCATACGGTGTGTTGTTTTCATCTTCCATTAAATGATTAAAAAGAGACTTCCCTTCAAAATCAGTCGTCTTAATATCAAAGTTCTTTTGTAGTAATTGTTCGCCTTCTAATCGTTGAAGTTTCTTTTGATATTGCGAGATTAATGTTGGCGTTTCTGTTTTTTTGACCAATATTTTATAAAGCTTTTTAGCATCCCCATACTGCTTTTGGTGGAATGCTTCTTCAGCATCACTCGTTAAAGACTCGACCGTTTCATTATAAAAAGATTTAATCTTATCTAACTCTTTTATCTTCTGAGCCTCTTGGATAATGTCGAAAGTTTCTTCGTAATCTTTTTCATCCCTAGCATTTGTTGCTTTATAAAGTAATTCATCGATTTTTTCATTGTCTTCTATTTGTTTTAATAAATCATTAGCTCTTTGCTTAATCTCGTCATTAGAATGTCGATTTTCTTTGATATAAACTGCATAATCTTTAGCTACCGAATATTCCCCTGCATTAGCCTTAGATTCAGCCAATTCATAAATAGCATTCACAGACTTTTGAATAAGACTATCTGTTTTATTACTACCTTTATTCAATTCATAAATCTTTTCAAGTTCACTAATAGCTTCCTTATAACCTTTACTGTTATATAGATTCGTTGCCATTGTGTAATAGTTTTCCGCCTTCACTTGATCCTCATCTATTTTTGGCTCCGGTGTTGAAGGCACAGGTTTTGATGTATCGCTACTGCCATTAGATGTGCTACTACCACCATTATGATAATGATATTCTCCGTATTCTAATCCCCATTTTTCACAGTTAGTTCGACAGGTATGTCCTCCATTACTATCCGTTCTACCTGGATGGGCACTTGCTGTAAACGGTAACAGAAGTAAAAAACTGCATACTAAAACACTGATTTTTGACAAATATCCACTTCTCACCACTTCTTCCTCCTAATTATAATAATTAACATATTTTATCTTATATCATATTCCCCATGACGTATAGTACGATTTTGCTATGTTCGATTTTGATCTAAAAAAATCAAATGATAAAGAGTGGGTTTAGTTTTGGGGCAAAAATCACCCACCAAGAAGATAATTGTAACCCCGTTCATAGAAAAACCCCTCTAAGTATCCTTTTTACATTGTCTACTTAGAGGGGGTAATATCAATTTTATTTAGGGAGTCCATTATAACTTTTACAACAAGAGGGCACATATACCCATAAAACTTATCAAAAGGCAAAACTAATTTTATTTATCATTTCATTTAGTGAGGATGACAGGAATCGAACCTGTAAAATCCCTTTCCTGTAAAGGGACACGCTACCACTGCATACTTCCTCATATTCATTATATATTATTAGTTTCATATTTAAGAATTACATTTTTCTCAGTCCTTTTGTTTTATAGTTAGGTATACTTTACCTTTTCAAATCATACTTATTTCAATTGATTAGGAATCACTTCTTCATTTAACCAATGTTCGCTTGTTCGAACATGATTCTGTCTCACAAATTTCCCTAGGTTATATCGAAAATCATCATAATGGAAGGCAGCCGCATTTCTAATAACATACCCTTCCTGCTCACCCCCAAGAAGTGATTTTCCTGTAAACGTCTTCTTTATTTTTTTCTCATCGAAAATGCCTCGATATAATACAGGTACCGTTTCAATCCCCCATTCAGCTGCATAACGGACTGTTTCATCCCAGCTTAAACAAATATTTTTTTCGTTCCAAATACTAAATAAATAAAAGTAACTAGTTAACTCATTGTAGTAAATGGAGTGCTTGGCATAAATATTTTCACCACATAATCTCCAACCTTCTGGAATCTGGAAGGCAAATGTAGCATGAAACGTTTTTACCCAATGCCTCGACGGATGATCTCCTGAATTTAAGCTTCTAGCATGCATATAGTTTTGATAAAGTGTTGTTCCCTCCCCGTCTAATTTTTCGGTTACAATAACCTCTTTTCCAATAAAATGATCAACATTTTTAGCAACCTTGTCATCGTGTGTATATCCTCTACTCCACGGCAAATGAAAGCTTCTTGGATATTTCATCAAATTGGTCATAAACTCACTTCCTTTGTTTACATCTACTTCGCAAATTGATCTGCTTCTCGAAAGAAATAAAGCTTTGTTAATAAATCGCCATCTAATAAATGATAAATCTTACTTGATCCCCTATCGCCCCCATATTGAATTAACATATGAAATTGCACTAAATTAACAACCTTTAAAACAAAGTCTTCTTCAAAGCCAAGCTCTAATAAAAAATGGCATACCATTTGAGCAGATACATTTTCATGTCCATAATATCCATATCTTTGTTGGAATTCTTTATATTTTTTACAAAACGGTTTGCCTACATCATGGAATAAAGCAGCTATTTGTAGCGCTAACTTGTCACTCTCCATATAGTATTCGTTCATATATTCATAAACAAAATACGTATGCTGGCAAAGTAAAAATTGATGATAAGGATTTTCTTGATTAAATTGATAAATCTCTTTAAACGGTTGGACTGATTTCAACTTTTGAAAAAGCTCATCATATGTGGGTTCGCTTCGGATTAGCGAAAGAAATTGCTCTTTTGAGATTTCATACGGACTCGCTTCATGTACAATATGCACCTCTTCAAATCCTTCCCCCACTATCGGAAACTCTAAATTCTTCCTCATTTTATCCATTATTACTAACGGAACTTTTCTCTTTCTTTGTTGATTTCTTGTTATACACAACGTATAAGGTGTATCAAAATAATAGCATACTGTCTTCACATCACCAGACAATTTACCTAGTGCAAATATCCTGCGTTCCCGTTCGATATTTGTTGCATCAACAATGACAGATTGACCTTTAGCCACAAATTCGTTTAAACGCTCATACAAAACACGAAATATTATTCGCGATTTCTGTCTTGAAGCGTCACCAAATAACTCTTGACGTATGGCATCACTCGAAAGAATAACTGCATTTTCACTTTTCGCTAGCCCTTTAACAAACGTGCTCTTGCCGCTTCCAGGTAATCCAACTGTAAATATCACCTTCATTTTCCCACCCCCTTTCAAGTGTCTATATCGTTTATAGAAACATATTCTTTAGTTAGCAATTAACGTCTATTCCTCTTACTCGTTGAGCTGTTATTTATCAAAAATCAATCATCCACTCAACTCTAAAGTATTGGGATTAATTTTTGATGGTTAAAATGATATAAGTCGGACAAAACATTTGTTGAAACGTATACCAGGAATATAAGTTAACCGGAGCAGAGGCTGGGCAACTCATCAGGTCACAGATAGCCCCCGGAGCGAGTATTAGGACGGAGACTAAGAACACCACGTCCTACGCTGTCGCACAGAAAACACTCGTCGCCCCAAGCGGCTCATCGGACACCCAAGGAAAGCACCCGGCCAGAACGGAGATCAACTTATATACATGATGTCATACCAAAATTTCGGAGACTATCCATAAAAAGCAACATTCTTCAAAAGGGAAAATTTCACTACAAAAAAGACTGCTCCACCTTTTGCGGAACAGTCTTTTTTATTAAAAAATTGATTTTATCTTATAACTTTATTATATCATAAATTTGCCAAAATTACTAGACTATACTTCTTTCTGGAATAGCTGTATGATAAATTTCCCGATTCTAAATCCATATTGAAAGGAATGTGAGTAACATTGGAAAAGCAATATGAATGGACAGAAGAAAAACAGTATCTTGTTCTTTGTTTAAACACAGTTGATCATAAAAAAGAGGAGTTACTACAAAAAGAAAAGGCTGTTAAAGACAATGTTTTAGCGTTAAAGAAAACCTTTTGGGACGACGTTAGAGTGAATTTAGATACGCCTGAGGATATAGACGAAACCTTTTATGCTATAAAACAACAGGCAGAGCTCTTATCTGATTCCCAGCATGCTCAGCAACGTGTCATCAAGGATGTAAAAATTTATGACCGTTTACTGCAATCACCCTATTTCGCTCGCATTGATTTTTTACAGGATGATCATAACGAACCTTTAAAGATTTATATCGGTGTAGCAACCTTAATGGATGAAGAGAACGAAAACATATTAATTTATGATTGGCGAGCCCCGATATCAAGTATGTATTATGATCACACCCCTGGCCCCGCTACTTATGAAACAGCGACTGACGAAATTCAAGGTGAGATGCTTTTAAAACGGCAATTTATCATTAAAAATGGCCAATTACAATCGATGTTTAATACAGGTTTAACGATCGGTGATGACTTATTACTCGATATTCTCGCTCAAAATGCAAACGAACATATCCGTAGCATCGTAGCAACGATTCAAGCTGAGCAAAATAAAATTATTCGACATGTCAACACGCCTTATCTCATCGTAGAGGGTGTCGCAGGTAGTGGAAAAACAGCTGTTGCTCTCCAACGTGTTGCTTATTTGTTGTATCATTATCGAGACCAAATTACTGCTGATCAAATTTTATTGATTACACCTAATCAGCTCTTTAATCAATATGTTCATACCGTTTTACCGGATCTAGGTGAAGATAATATGCAGCAATTAACCTTCTCCGAATATGCAACAAAACGCTTAGGTCGACAGTTCCAATTGGAATATCCTTATGAGCAATTAGAGTCACTTTTAACGGAGAAAGATGACTCACTTTACCAAACGAAGCTTACGATTATTTCTTTTAAAGCTAGCCTCCAATATCGAGAATTGATGGACAAATATATAGAGCTCCTTGCACATGAAGGTTTGCTGTTTAAAAATATTGTTTTTCGAGGAGAAAGAATTATTACAGCTCAAGAAATTGCTGAGTACTTTTATTCGTTCAATGCCACAATGCCTATCCCAAATCGACTGCAGTTAGTGAAAGAATGGTTGTTACAACAATTATCGAAAATTGAAAAGGCAGAACGGGCGAAAGAATGGGTGGAAGAAGCTAGTGAACTTTTAGACATTGAAGAGTATACAAAAACCTATAGCGAGCTTTTACAGGAAGGTCGTTTTTCAGAAAACACCTTTGATGATTTTGAGCAAGAGCGTAAGAAACTAGCCTTCCAAATTGTAAAAAAACAGTTCAAGCCACTTCGTCAATCTGTGAAACAATTAAAGTTCGTTCATATGTTAGGCATTTATCGTCAATTGTTTGAAATGAACAACACTATTCATCAGCACTTACAGAACTTTTTACCCGACCAATGGGAAGAAATCTGTCATTATACACTCCCTAATTTAGCAAAGCGCATTATTTCATATGAAGATGCCGCTCCATTTTTATATTTGCAGGACAAAATAGAAGGTCAACGAACTAATACGATGATTCGCCATGTTTTAGTTGATGAAGCACAAGACTATTCTCCATTTCAGCTATTTGTATTACAACAATTATTCCCACGTGCACGTATGACTATATTGGGCGATGGACATCAAACCATCCATCCTCATACTTTTAAAAACCCTTCCCTGCTAACGCCACAATTATATGGTGAACAAGCGGAAAAAATGATATTAACGAAAAGTTATCGCTCAACAAAACAAATTATTCACCTAACTTCGAAGATTTTACATGAGGATGCCAAAGTAGAAGCCTTTAATCGAACTGGTTCCGAACCGACTATCACGATTGTTCCAAATGAAATAGATTTAATTGAACAGCTTGTCGAAAAAATTAACAGCTTGTCCCTAAAGTTCGAAACAATTGCAGTCATCTGTAAAACAGAGCAAGAATGTACAATAGTTTTTGAGCAAATGAAAGACCACGTAGATCTTCAACTCATTACCCATCATACAACTCAATTTAAAAAGGGCATTTTGCTGTTACCTGCTTATATGGCAAAAGGAATTGAATTTGACGCCGTCTTGCTACACAATGCTTCCGCAACTAATTATTCTAGAGAAACAGAACGTAATTATTTCTACACGGCTTGTACACGAGCTATGCACGAATTGCATATCTACTCAATTAATGAATTAACACATTTTTTAAAGCTTTAATTTCAAAAAAGAGAATCCGCAAGCTTCCATTGAAGGCTTGCAGATTCTCTTCTTTTATTATCTTTAAATGTAGTAAGTATAATCCTCTGGAATAACACGTTTTAAGAATTTTTTCGTGCGCTCCTCTTTCGGATTAACAAATATATCATGAGGATTTCCTTCCTCTACTACGACACCACCGTCCATAAAAATCACCCGGTTTGCTACGTCTTTTGCAAAGCCCATTTCATGTGTGACAACAAGCATTGTTGTTCCTTCTGCTGCAATGTTCTTCATAACCTGAAGGACTTCTCCTACTAGCTCTGGGTCAAGTGCAGAAGTCGGTTCATCAAATAAAATAATATCAGGATTTAATGCTACTGCTCGTGCAATACCGACTCGCTGCTGCTGACCTCCTGACAATTGACTTGGATAGGCATCATATTTTTCTGATAAGCCTACTTTATCAAGCGCCTTTTTGCCAACTTCAATCGCTTCTGCCTTCGGAATTTTACGTCCTATAATAAGCCCTTCTGTCACATTTTCTAGCGCTGTTTTATTCGTGAAAAGATTGTAGTTTTGGAATACAAAGGCTACACGCTGACGAATCGAATGTACGTCCTTCTTCTTCACATTTTGAAAATCTACTTGGATATCACCAAATGTCGCATGTCCTTGGTCAGCCTTCTCTAAAAAGTTAATGCAACGTAATAATGTTGTTTTCCCTGAGCCGCTCGGGCCTAAAATAACAACAACATCGCCTTTATCAATGGCTAAATCGACACCCTTTAAAATTTCATTGTCTCCAAATGATTTATGAATATTTTTAATTTCTAACATACTCGTTCACCCCTTAGGCTTTTGCCACTTTGAATTTACTTAAATGTTTTTCATATCGTTTAAAGATGTATTCAACTGTACTACATAAAATTAAGTACACTATGAAAATATCAATATATGCTTCGACGTAATTGTAGCCAACATTTGCAGCCACCTTAGCCTTTAATGTAATTTCAGGTAAGGACATTGCATAGCCTAAAGACGTCGCTTTAATGAGATTGACTGTAGCCGTACAAATATTTGGCATAGCTACTACTAAAGCCTGCGGAATAATAATACGGCGATAGGCTTGAAATGTTGTTAAGCCTACTGCATGAGCAGCCTCTAGCTGACCTTTTTCAATCGTACTTAAAGCAGAACGAAATACCTCAATTAATATTGCCGTTGTACTAAATGCGAAGACGATAAATGCATACCAAATCGGATTGATTTTATAAATATCGTAGGCAATATTATATTTTTCAAAAATCATTTTAAGTAGTAATGGGATACTACTATAAATAATAAAGATTTGAATGATTATAGGTGTACCTCGGACAAAGGAGACATAAATTTTTGCTATATGATGGATCACTGGGATTTTATTGATTCTTGTTAGTGCTAGTAGAAAGCCAAGTGGTAAAGCAACGAGCATAGCAACAATTGTCACAAGGAGTGCGATAGGTACACCTGATAATGCAACAAAAAATGTTTCAACTAAAAATTGATAATTCATGGTTTCGCCTCCTTACGTTGTTTCTAATGTCTTTTTCCCCTTACCAAAGAACTTTTCTAGCATAGCGAAGAATTTTTCTATAATAATCGACAGCACCCAATAAACAATCGCTAAAGCAATATATATTTCTAATGCATGTGCATTAATGTTACTTGCAATAATTAAATTTGCCTTTCCGACAATATCAATTAAGCCGATTGTATAAGCGAGCGCCCCTTCTTGTAATAAGGCAATCATTCCATTCCCAAAGTTCGGTAAAGCGATAACGAGTGCCTGTGGGAAAATAATACGTCGATAGGCCTGAAATGGCGTTAATCCCACACTAACAGCCGCTTCAAATTGCCCTTTATCAATCGCTAAATAAGCAGAACGAATAACTTCCGACATAATCGCCGCAAACTGCAAAGTGAACGTTACGACTACGAAAATGGCTGTTTCGATTGAATGGAGATTGATGCCGAAGTTTTCCGCTAACGCTGGAACACCATAATATACGAGGAATAATAAGACGATAGATGGTGTACAACGCATAATCGTTGTATATAAGTTCGCTAATTTTCGCAGCAATTTTATTGAACTTAACTTGGCAGTCGCTAATAGTAAGCCAAATATTGTGCCTAGTACAATGGAAGAACCCGCGACTAAAAAGGTAACTTTTAAAAACGGTAATAATACAGGAATTGAGTTCCAAATGTATGATGCATCAAAATACTTCTCCATTTCCTCACCAACTTTTATATAAATGTCTGGACTACAGCAAAAAGTAATAGTTCTCTCTGTATTAATAAAGACTGCTGAGTATACTGACTCAACAGCCTTTTATTTGGTAGTAGCTGCTAACACTTTCTTTTCAAAGAGGTATCTCCTTTGATCAGCTACCGCCTATTAGCGCTTCACAGTTTCTAACACTTCAAATAAATCTCGACCGTAAAACTTAGTGCTTAATTCATTTGTTTTCTTTTGCTCTTTAATTTTTGCTATAGCTTTATCGTAAGCATCAGCAAATTCTTGTTCCTTTTTATTGAATAACGGCCATGTTTTAATAACAGCAAATTCGTTGTAAACTACATCATCCTTTAAATTATGATATGGGCCATCTTCTGCTAAAACTTGTTGTTTAAATGGACCTTCAATCATCACACCACCATCGACACGTTTTTCATTTACCCATTGCACAACATCGACAGTAAATGCATCTCCAGCTTGTAATTTCACTTTATTGTCTGGGTTGGCTTTATTATATTCATCAATAATTGTGTATTGGGCATTATTCGCAGCAATTGGTGCTAATGAATAACCTTTTTTCGCAAAGTCGGCTAATGTTTTCACACCCTCGTCTTCTTTACGTAATACTAAGCCCGCACTACTTAAGCCTAAAAATTCTTTTGGGAAAATAAACTTTTCAGTACGTTCTTGCGTAAAGAAGGCATTTTTTATCCCTACTTGATATTTCCCTTGCTCAACACCAATCAGTAAATCATCACTAGTCGTCCCTACAAATTCAAACTTATAGTCAGGTAACATTTCATCTACTAGCTTCATGACTTCCACATCGTAACCTGTTGGATTTCCGTTATCATCAATATAACTAATAGGCTTAGATGCCTGATCATATGCAACCTTCACTGTACGTACTTTCGCGCCATCCTCTGAGTCTTTATCTGAAGCTTCACCTGAATTACAGCCCGCTAAAATAGCAAGTGAAGCCAATCCGATTGCTGCCAATTGGAAAATCTTTTTCTTTTGTTTAAACATATGTCATTTCCCCTTATTCTCCATTGTTTTGTAATTGATGTTCAGTCGATTTTTGTTGTTCAATTGCTGCCTTTGCCAATTTAATAATTGTCATATCATCCATCGGTGGATTATGAAGTCCTGCACGAACATTTCGATAGTAGCGCTGTAATGGATTTGTTAATTGTAGGCTTTTAGCTCCTACTACACGCATTGCCTTATCGACGATTTCAATCGCCAAATTTGTTACCGTATGCTTAGCAACTGCCATTTCATTTACCAAAAGCTCACGTCTAGCTGGGTCATCATAAGCTTCGGCAACCCCATACAGTACAAAGCGCGCTTGATATAGCTTCAATTCAATATCACCTAGAAGTTGCTGCACATTTGGTAATGTACTGATTGGAGCATTTAAACTATTAGGCTGATAATGATTGGCAAAATGCAGTGCATAATCACGAGCTGCCTGCGCAATCCCTAAGTATGTTGCTGGTATATGTAGCATCCAACCATTTATCTTGCCACCACTTGGGTGACCCGGTAACTCTACTAAATGATTTGAAGGGACTATCACATCTTTTAAAACTAGGTCATGACTGCTTGTGCCTCGCATTGCAGACATTTCCCAGTTTTCTTCAATTGAAAGCCCCTGGGCATCTTTATGAATAAGGAAGTAACCAATTTGATTTTTCTCCTCAATCCACGCTGATGTTAAGAAGTAATCTAGTACCGGGGAGGCTGTCGTAAAGATTTTACGTCCATTTAAGAGCCAACCTGCCTCTTTTGACACAGCATTTGTTCCTGGTCGCCCTCCACGTGTTGGACTACCAGTTGCCGCTTCACTCGCAGCCCTATTTATAATTGCTCCGTTTTTTATTTCCTGAGCAAATGAACTTAGTAAATCGTCTGTCCATAGCTTTTTCTCATATAGTTCGCCTATAACACCTAATGTCCACCCTAGTGAGAGTGAAGCATTCTCGTCGTAGCTTGCTAACGTTTCTTGAACGAGTATCAAATCATAGACTGATAATCCTTCACCGCCATATTCTTTCGGTAACGTTAGTTTTGGATAACCAATTTGCAGAAGTAGTTTATGTGCTTCGAATGGAAAACGAGATTGTTCATCTACTTCTTTAGCCTCAGCCTTGATTGACTCAGAAATAGATGCTAGCTGATCTAGCCAATACTGCTGTTGCTTTGTTTTAATAAATAAATTCTTCAAGAAAATCTCCTTCTTCCCAAAATATATAAAACATATATACTTACTAAGAATTAAAGTTGTAAAAAAATCTCTACCTACTTTTTAGTAGAGAGATGATGATCGGTACTGAATTTTCTGATTCGTTGACACTTATAATACTTTTCGCATTTAAAAATGTCAATGGGTTAATTATAAGTTTTTTTATAAGTTTTATATCCATTACTAACACGTCTTCTTTTTTCACCAAGCTATGTTTATAACATATGCTAACACTATAGAAAGAGGTGCATGTATGACTAATAATATAAATCCATCTTTGAAGAATATGGCTATTTCACCTATGACTCCTCAGGTTATTCAGACGAAATTTGGCGATATTAATGGTGATGGCTTACTTGAAACTGTTCTTTTGATGGGGACTAAAACTTCAGATAGCCCTTTGTGGAAAAACCTAACGCTTGCTATTTTTTACGGACAGACGCACCAATTCGAAAAAATAATGCTAAAACAAAGCGTCGGCTATAACCCAACTATATTTTTAGGTGACTTTACCGGGAATCATCTAGAAGATATTTTAGCTATTTCTGATACAGGAGGTAGTGGAGGTATTATCAACGGCGAAATATTTGCCTCAATAAACGGAAAAACACGCTCAATTTTCGATGCCGAAACGTTTAATAATAAGCTAAAGTACACTGTTAATTATCAAAATCAATATAAAGTAGCCGTGCGTAGTATGAATCCAAAAAAACAATATATCATCGATTTACAATACAAGGGTACAGATTATTTAGCGGAAATTTATAATCAAGACGGTACACTAAAGCAGCCTATTGAAGGATGGGTAGATCCAATCAGCGGATTGTATCCAGTAGATTATGAACGTGATGGCATATATGAGATTTTAGCGTATCAGGCTATTGCAGGCAGATTTCATGCCGATGGATTAGGTTATGTAGAAAATATTTTGAAATGGGATGGTCATGAATTTATAGTTGACCGTCAAACTGTAGGGATTTTTGGAGAAGATTTAAAATAAATATCCCTGTACTTATTTAGGGGAAAAAGCAAGAATCTGTCCGATTTCCGCAATCGAAATTGGACAGATTCAAACTCGCTTCTTCTAGGTAGGACAAGGTTTATTTTTCTACCAATGCAAAATAATTATTTTCGTGATCAGCAAAATTAAAAACCCTACCCATTGGCATCATTACTAAATCTCCTACTTTTACGCCCTTTGCTTGAAAATCCTGATATAAATTTTCTATATGATCTGCATAAAACATAATAGAAGGTGTCCCTAAATTTAATTCCGGCTGCATTTTTGCAATGATTTCTTTATTGTGAAGAACAAAGGTAGTTTGAGCTTCTTTAGTTGGAGCAATTTCAATCCAACGTACTCCTCCTTCTTCCTGGTCAGCAACTACTACAAATCCAACTTTTTCTGTCCAAAACTTCACGGCAGTATCCTGATCATTTACATATAACATTACTTGTCCAATTTGTCGAATCATGAAACGATTCCCTCCTCTTTTGAGCATTAGTATATATCAAAAAGTAGCTTTATATGTCATCTAACGGTTATCGGTGTTGATGATTTCTACAATTAATGCACAGATATTACAAAATGCTTAACTTTTATTTTATTTTTGATAAAATGATCCTAGTTATCTATTATTTACCTCATAAACGGTAAAGGATAGACTTATCACCATAAGGATTGAGTCGATGAGCCTCTTAGCGCAATAGATGTTTTTTTGCGCGAAAGCGTAGTGTTAACGTAGCGACAGCGGCAACGTGTTTTGTCTGTGCGAAAGCGTAGTGTTAACGTAGCGGCAGCGGCAACGTGTTTTGTCTGTGCGAAAGCGTAGTGTTAACGTAGCGGCAGCGGCAACGTGTTTTGTCTGTGCGAAAGCGTAGTGTTAACGTAG